>NZ_JBVJWD010000062.1:0-32887 GCF_055602785.1 Streptomyces sp. NPDC037301 | reverse complement strand
TTGAACGCTTTCCAGGTCGCCTTCGAGGGCCGCCTGACTCCCACCGACCACTGACCAACTCAACAACCAAGATCAGCCGTTAAATTGACACACCCTAGGCGGGACGGGGCTCAACGTCTCGGCGCCCAGTTCCCACTCGAAGGGCGGGAAGAGCCAGGACAGTCCGACCAGCTCGCCCGGTCCCAGCGTTTCTATTTCCGCGCGACGACGGTGCGGAAGCTGTGCGTCGAGGGTCACCGCGCCGGTCTTCAGGATCCAGAAGCGGTCGGCGAGCGTGTGTTCCTCGAAAAGCCGCCGTGCTGCGGAGAACCGGACGTCGTCGGCGAGGCTCAGGAGACGGTCACGGTGTGTGGGCGGCAGAGACGTGATCTTGAGTGTGGTGGTCATCGGAGTACTCCTCCGAGGAGAGGCTCTCTACGGAGGGCGGAATCCTCATGCCACCCGATGGAGTCGCTCACTGCTGCGGTACACGACTCCATTGGGAGGCGGCGCACGAGGAAATGCCCAGAGCGCGTCGGCTCGTGCGGTCACAAGGGTCTGGTGACCTCTCGTAGAGGAGTTGTTCCCCACCACGGCAGAAGTACGCGACAGACCGGACCGTGACGCCCCACGTGACCCGGGTGAGGCGACGCGCCGACCACATTGTGCGCGGTCAGCGGGGCATCCGGGTGAGCGGACACTCCAGGTCTGGGTGGGCGGACAGCTCATCCCCCACCGCGGTATGACTATGCGTCCCTCGGATGGGGGTAGCTGTCCTGTGTCGGCGAACCGTGAAATTCGGCGAACGCGAGTTCGTGTCAGCGAAGTTTGAGCAGTAGGCGACAGTGCAGGCATCCCTTAGCCTCGATCCACCGAGTGACTCGCGTCCTGTGGATGAGGAAACGAGAAGAGGTGCCTGCTGACCTGCGATGATGGGAGTTCTGACGCTTCCAGCACGCACAATCAGCAAGGCACCTCGTAGATGCAAGTTTCCCACACTCCGGCAGCGGTCTCCGCTGTGTTCGATGACCCGAATCCGATCGCGCATGCCGGGCTGGTCCCGGTCATGCGGCTGGCCGAGCGGTGCGATCTTGCCGCTCCGGTGACGGACAAGGTGTACCACCGCCACCCTCCGCAGCCACCTGGTCCAGGTCCCGGCCAGGATCGCCCGATCCGCACGACGCATCACCCTGCACCTGCCACACAACTGGCCCTGGCAGCAAGCCTGGACACACCTCTTCGACACCGTTCACGACCCACCCGCACCGGCCTGATCCCCTGACCACCCCGCCCGCCAAGGCCCGACCGGAACCGAACTCGTGGAAACGCTGGGCAGACCAGCAGAAACAACCTGCCCATCCACGACCACCGACCGAAACCAGCTCACAAAACAATCAAGAGATCATCTTCAGAGCACGTCGGTGGATCAAGGCTTAGCGACGCCTGATCACCGCCCGTCCCGCCGTCAGGTCCACATCAGTGGCGTGCGGTGGTGCACCGGCCTCGCTGTCATGACGTACCAACTGGTCCGTTCGGCGCTGTTCAATCTCCACCCGCTTGTTCGGGTTCAGGGCGGCGACCAGCTCGGCGACAGCCGCCCCGGCGCCGTTTCCGCCGCCGCCCGTCGTCGTTCGGGCCACGAGTTGCCGCAGCCAGACAGGACGACCGGTGCGCAGCACCAGGCGCCGGGCGCCGGACAGGAGTAGCGGCACGACGATCACGGACGCCATGAGCAGGGAGACGATCAGCGTCAGAATCATGCCAGGCCAACGTCTACCCCTGCTTCAACCGTTCCCGGCGCTGGGCCCTGTCGTCAGATTCCCGCCCGGCCGAGACGCGGGCACTGCTGCGACCAGCACCCGGACAAAGGCGGGGCTGCTGCGACATCCGGTCTGGCACCGCCTGCGCCCTGCCCTGGCCGCAGGTGACAGTGACTGACCAACGATACGAACCCGCCCGCGGTTTGAGGCGATCAGCGGCCGGAGACTGTGGCGATTCCATCCGCCCCGGGTCCGACTCATTTGGATCAGTCGGACCGGGCGTACCAGAACAGTGCCCCGGGCTCCGGCGAGAGGTGCCCGGGGGCGTGTGCTGCTGGTGCGAGACGGCACCGGCGGTCCCGGCCAGGTACTGCTCGTTATCCGAACTGGCCGGGCTGGTAGTCGCCGGCGGGCTGCTGGACGATGACGTTCACGCGGTTGAAGGCGTTGATGAGGGCGATGAGCGACACCAAGGCGGCGAGTTGGTCCTCGTCGTAGTGCTTGGCGGCATTCGCCCAGACCTCGTCAGTGACGCCACCGGCCGCGTCGGCGATGCGGGTGCCCTGCTCCGTCAGCTCCAGAGCGGCGCGCTCGGCATCGGTGAACACCTTGGCTTCCCGCCAGGCCGCGACCAGGTTGAGGCGCGTCGAGGTCTCCCCGGCGTGCGCGGCGTCCTTGGTGTGCATGTCGGTGCAGAAGCCGCAGCCGTTGATCTGGCTGGCGCGGATCTTCACCAGCTCCTGCGTCGCGGCCGGCAGCGTCGAGTCCGAGATGACCTCGCCCGCCGAGATGACGTGCCTCAGGGACTTGGCTGCGACCGGGTTGCCGAGGAGGTTCAGGCGAGCATCCATGGTGCACTCCTTGCTTGATGGTGGTTACACCTCCTTGACGGAACAGCCCGGCAAGATGTGACAGGAACGAATGTGACGTGCGTCTCGCCTCTCGCGCCGCGGCAGGGACCACCCACGACGAAGTTCAGGACCACTGCCGAGGCGTCGCCCCGGCAAGCACGATCGCCGGCGCCTCTTCTGGCCCGACTCCACGCGCGGGACCTTTACGCGGCCCGGGCCACGACGGCAGCGCCGAGCACCGCCATGACGGCGAAGAGCAGTCGCAGCCCGCCGGCCCGGACCAGGACCCCTCCTGCCAGCGGGCCGAGGGGGACAGTCGATGGATTTGTGGAGGCCGTAACTGCCCTGCACCCGGCCATGCTTGACGGCCGGGTTGAGCCGGGAGACCAGGGCTGAGGCCGAGGGAGAGAAAGCGGAGGCAGCGGCGCCCTGGCCGAGACGGGCCGCCTGCGGCCAGCCGGGGCTGTCCGCCACCGCGTAGAGCGCCGAGGCTGCGGCGAAGGCGACGAGCCCTCCCAGAAGGACCGGCCGGGCGCCGACGCGGTCTGGGAGGGTGCCGAAGACCGGCTTGAGCAGGATCTCGGCTCCGTCGTACAGGGCGAGCGACAGCAACCCGCCCAGCACCGGCAGCGAGGTCACCGCGTCCTCACTGAAGCCAGGCAGGTTGGCCGCGATGTCGGGACGCGCTCACCCGGGCGAGCTGGGGCGAAGTCGGTGTGACCAGCATGAACCAGGTCTTCATCAACAATGCCTTCTACCGGGCCAACTTCCATCCGGGGATGCTGGGCTGGATCAGCCTGCGGGGCTCGGAGAGCTTGCTGAGCATAGAGAGCGTATTGGCGCGTGGTGCCGGGCTGAACGCCGGTGCCGGATTCCAGGGTTCGGTGGCCGGCCGCACCGCGAACGGCGAGCACGGTGAGCTGGTGCTCGACGCGATCAAGCAGTGGGAGACGGCGCGCAACCTCGGTGCATTCACCGAGGCACAGAAGACACGCTTTTGCGACCAGTCCACCAACTGGCATCTGACGGTTGTCAAGCCCGGCAAGGAGTGGTCGCTACAGGAGCTCGACGCGCAAGGGAACCCGATCGGTGAGGCCCAGGACGTCGCCGTGCCGACTCCCCGGCTGAACGCCGACCCTCCGCCGGCGGCAACCACGCATGAGCTCTACGAGGCGAAGGTGACCACGAATACTCCGGCCACGGTCCGGTTCAAGGTGACCGCCGGCGCCCTTCCTGAAGGCCTCCGGCTGAACCCGGACACCGGAGGTATCACCGGGAAGCCGGTCCGGGCCAGGAAGTCCGATGTCACCATCACGGCCTACAACTCGGCAGGCCTCCCCGACGCCCAGGCCGACTACGAGATCACCGTGCGTCCCTGATGCCCCGGCGAGCGGGCAGGAAACCGTTTCTGCTGCCCCCTTTCCGCGGCCGCCGCGGCCGCCGCGGCCATGGCGGCAAGGAAGGCGGCCCAGCCGCACTCGTTCTTCGCGGCCTGGAAGCATTTCTCGATTGCCCAGCGAGGCTCGGCGACGCGGACCA
This sequence comes from Streptomyces sp. NPDC037301, assembly GCF_055602785.1. NCBI lineage: Bacteria > Bacillati > Actinomycetota > Actinomycetes > Kitasatosporales > Streptomycetaceae > Streptomyces > Streptomyces sp. NPDC037301. The sequence goes on along the minus strand of NZ_JBVJWD010000062.1, from coordinate 28,758 downwards.
GTTCGGCAATGCTCGTCCCCACCGGAGCATCGGCCGGGTAGAGGGGATCTCCTCTGGCAGGCTCAGGCTGCGGCGGGCCGGCATCCACTGGTCATGGGTGGGCGTATCCGGGTCGAAGACGATGTCGGCCGGCAGCTTGGCGGAGTGTTCGGCCCATCCGGAGCCACCGCGCACCGCTGGTTCGCGGAATGGCCGTGAGCCGGGGTACGGGCGAAGCTGCACTATCTGGTTCTGGACGAGTTCGGCTCCCGAGGTGAACCGGACTGGTCGAGGTGTGCGATCGATTCGGTCAACATGCGGGCCCCCAAGGGGACTTGACAGGTCCGAAGCCTGTGGATCGCGGCCCATGCGGTTGTCAACTCGCGCAGCCAAAGCTCCAGCTCGGTCCGTGCTCAAGCGGATCCAGGAGCAACGGACCGAGAGTATGACGTGCACACGTCTTGACTGATGGTCGCTATCGCACGCACCGTTGCTGGGCCGATCTTTCCAAGGGGGGTACGTGAACAGCAAGGTGCTCGGCGCGTCTACGGTCCTGGCCCTCTTGGCTTTGGTGGGCGCCCTGCCGGCGCCTGCCTCCTCCGAGCCGCGGCCGGGGCCGACGCGTGCCCTGCCGCTGGGCGCCGTCGGCTTGACCGAGACCCGCAGCACGCGGACGCTGCAGCCCGGCGTGACCCTCACGCGGATCGTGCGCGGTGCCGACGCTCCGGCGCTCGCGTGGACGGTCGAGGTTTCCATACCCGGCGGTGCCACCTCGCCGGACCCCGACGCGCCGCCGACGGCGCTCAAGGACCGGACGAGCGCCGACGAGCTGACTGCCGACGTTCAGGGGGACGGCTTCGACGCCCGGGTCGAGGAAGTCACGACTCCGGCCGTCGCCGACTACGCCGGTGGAACGCTTGGGTGGCGGGTCCGGGTCGGGCAGTTCGACTCGCAGTCCGCCGCGACGGCCGAGCTCACCCGGCTGAGAGGGGCCGGGTACGCCGGGTCCGTCGTGTACACCGGTTGGGACGGCAACCCCGAGGACCGTGGCCCGTGGCGGATCGACGTGCTCACCATCGACCCGGACCGGTTCCGCGGCGGGCTCAAGGCGTCGTACGGTCCCGATCTGGAGAACCGCGAGAAGACCAGTGAGCTGGCGGCCGCGGCCGGCGCGACCGCAGCGGTCAATGCCGGGTTCTTCGTCCTCGACCCGCGAGCCGGAGCACCGGGCGATCCGGCCGGCGTCGGCGTCTACGACGGCCGGCTGCTGAGCGAGCCGGTGAACGGGCGCCCCGGCCTGGTGATGCGCGACTCCGGCCGGCACAGCAGAGTCACCCGGCTCACCTGGAAGGGGCGGGTCGTCGGCCGGGACGCGTCGCAACCCCTGGACGGCATCGACCGCGTACCGGGCTTGATCAGGAACTGCGGCGGCACCGCCGACGACACTCCGACCTCGCTGCCCCTGCACGACGTGACCTGCACCGACCGCGACGAACTCGTCGCCTTCACGCCTGAATACGGTCGGCAGACGCCGCAGGGCGACGGCCTCGAGGCCGTACTGGACCCCCGCGGACGGGTCCTGGAACTGCGCTCACCACGCGGCGGACCGCTGCCGGCCGGCGGCAGCTCCGTGCAGGCGACCGGCACCCGCGTCGCCGAGCTGGCCGCCCTGGCGCAGGTCGGCCGGCCCCTGCGCGTCGAGAGGACGTTGCGGGACGGCAGCGGCCGTAAGGTCTCCCCGTCACCGGCGACGAGCATCCTCAACGGCGGTCCCGAACTGGTCCGCGACGGACGCCTGCACGTCACGGCTGCGACCGACGGGATGGTGCAGCCGAGCAACGCGAGCTTCTACTACGGCTGGGTGCACAAGCGCAATCCACGCACGCTGGCCGGGGTGGACGCAGCCGGCAGGACCTTGCTGGTCACGGCCGACGGACGCAGCACGGACGCGCTCGGGCTGAGCATCCCCGAGAGCGCCGCCGTCGCCCGGGCACTCGGCCTGCGCGACGCGGTCAATCTTGACGGTGGCGGGTCGACCACCATGGTGGTCGACGGAGAAGTGATCAACGATCCGTCCGACGCGGCCGGTGAACGCCCCGTCGGGGACGCACTGCTGATCCTGCCCGACCGGGGCTGACCCAGCCCGGTCCGACAACGCCCGAGCCGGCTACCACCGACCGCCAGGAGCCGCCATGACCGCCATCCCGATCCGCCGAGCCCGCCTCCTGCTCGTCCTTGCCGCGCTGCTGCTCACCCTGGCGTCGACCCCGTCGGCGCCGGCCACCGCGTCGACGGTGCCACCTGCCGGGGGAGCGGGCGGGTTCTGGCCCTCGTCCCGGGGTGCCGAGGTAGTCGCGGTCACCCAGGTTGCCGACCGACAGGTCGACTTGTCGGTCCGTTCACCGGCCCTCGGCGGCCGGACGGTGAACGTGCGTCTGCTCACGCCCGATGGCTGGGACCCGGGCGACCGGAGCAGGCACTGGCCGACCCTCTGGCTGCTGCACGGCTGCTGCGGGGACTACACGTCGTGGACCAGTCGGACCGACATCGCGCGGACCGACGGCCTGCGCGACGTCCTCGTGGTCATGCCGGAGGCCGGCTGGAACGGCTGGTACAGCGACTGGTGGAACTACGGCCAGGGCGGTGACCCGGCGTGGGAGACCTTTCACACCAAGGAGCTGCGCCTCCTCCTTGAGCATGACTGGGGGGCGAGCAGGAACCGCGTCGTGGCGGGACTTTCGATGGGTGGCCAGGGCGCCCTGCTGTATGCCGCCCGGCACCCCGGGATGTTCAAGGCGGCCGCGGCGTACTCCGGCTCTGTGCACCCGCTGCTCAACGACGAGTCGGTGAACCGCATCATGGGATTCTTCGCCGGTCAGGGCAACGACCCGCTGAGGGTCTGGGGCGACCCGGTTGCGCAACGTGACATCTGGGCGGCCCACGACCCGTTCCACCTGGCCAAGCGCCTCAAGTCGATCCCCGTCTACCTGTCCTGCGGTGACGGCACCACCGGCCCCTTGGACCCGCCGGGCAGCACGAGCGCACTCGAAGCGGACTTCAACAGGCAGAACCAGGCCCTTGCGAGCGAGCTCGGACGCAAGGGCGCCAAGCAGGTGACCACTCACTTCTACGGACCGGGGACCCACGGCTGGGCCTACTGGCAGCGTGAGTTGCACTCCTCGCTGCCGATGCTGCTCCACGCCCTGCGGGCCGACGGCTGAACGGTCATGTGCCGAGATCATCCACCCGGGCATCCCCGCCGCGCCATGGCCAGCCGTGTCTGGGACGAGCCCCCGGCCGGGCAACGGACATCGTGGGATCGTCGCCGGTCACGGCGATCTTGTCTGCATGCTGTGCCAGTTCCACCACCGGCTCGGTCTGGGTGTCCCGCCCCCGAAACCGCGCGTCGCCCCGCCTCCGCTGGAAAGATTCGGTCCATGAACGACAGCACCCCTGCCCAGAGGGCCCGCGAGCTGCTTACCCAGGCATCCCAGCACCCGGTTGCCAGTCCTCAGCGCGACGCGCTGGTGGCCGAAGCCGCTGTGTGGGCACGGCTGGAGCACGCAGCCGTCATGGAGCATCACACGGCCGCAGCGGTCGACATCGAGTCCGCCCTGGCCTCCTTCGCCGACCCCGTGCAGAAACTCGGCAGGGAGGTCGGCAACCTGACCGAGCACATCAAGCTCAGCCAGAAGTGAGCGAGCCCGCGGAGGGAGGGCATCGCGGTGGTCACGTGCTGCGATGACGGTGAGGCGCTGGGGCAGGCCGCGCGGCGGGCTGCCTTTCGAGACCGCTGAACGCCGACTCGGGGAAGGCTCCTTCTTCGCGCTGTGCACCGACGGCCTCCTCAAGACACCGGACCGGGACATGGACGCCGGGCCCGACCGGCTGCCCCGCACCATGGCCGGCCCCGCACGACCGCTCGGGCAGCTCTGCGATGCCATGGCGACCACCCTGCTGCCAGGGCCCCGATCCGGTGACGCGGCCCTGCTCCTTGCCCGCCCCCGCGTTCTGGAAGCAGGACGGGCCGTCCGCCGGGAGCTGCCGGTTGACCCCGCGCAGGTCGCCCGCGCCCGTACCCTCACCACCCGTCAGCTTGCCGACCGAGGGTCTGGAACCGCCCGTCCTCACCACCGAACTGATGGTCAGTTAGCTGATCGTCAACGCCATCCGGCACGCGCGGCCCGCTCTCCCTGCGCCTCATCCGCGCCGAAGTCCTCATCTGCGAGGTCTCCGACGGCAGTCTCAGCGCCCCGCACCTGCGCTGCGCGCACCCGCGACGAGGGCGGCCGCGGACTTTTCCCGGTGGCCCGGCTCGCCTCCCGTTGGGGCGCCCACTCCGACCGCGACGGCAAGACCATCCGGGCCGAGCAGCCCCTTGCTCCCGTCGGAGATCCTTTCGGAGTACCTGGTCCCGGCGATGTGAGGGCCGGAGCGATCGGGTTAGTCTGTCCGTCGTACCGGACACGGGGTGCCCCATTCGAGGGCTGAGATCACACCCGTCGAACCTGAACCAGTTCGTACTGGCGGAGGGATGTCTTCCATGCCTTTGGCGCATGTATCCGGCGGTCTGCCCGCCGACGGCCGGCAGACCGTCTTCGACGGACGGATGCCGGCGGCCCCCGGCGACCTCCGTGTCGAAGCGCACGGTATAGAGCCGGTCCCCGAGAGCAACCGCTACGGCGGTCCCGGGCGCCTGTTCACCGTATGGTTCGCCCCCAATCTGACGATGACCGGCGTGTTCACCGGCACCGTCGGCATCGCCCTCGGCCTGGACTTCGCAGCCGCGCTCGCCGCCGTCGTGCTGGGCACCGTCCTCGGCGCGGTGCCCACCGCCTACCTGGGCACCTGGGGGAGCCAGACCGGTGCCGGGCAGCTGCCGCTGGCCCGGCTCGCCTTCGGCCGCGGCGTAGCGGTGCCCGGCATCCTGCAATGGCTGTCCTCGGTCGCCTGGGACGCGCTGATCGGGCTGTTCGGCGGGGACGCGTTCGCGCGGCTGTGCGGCTGGCCGTTCTGGCTCGGTGTCCTGGTCATGCTGGTGGCCCAGGGCGCCCTCGGCGTGCTGGGCTACGAGGCCATCCACCGGCTTCAGATCGGCATGACCTTCGTGCTCGCGGCCGCATTCGCGCTGATCGCCTGGCGGCTGCTCGACGGTGTCCACCCCGCCGGCACCGGCACCGCGCACGGCGCCGACCAGGTCGGCGCGTTCGTCCTGACCAGCACCATCGCGCTGAGTCTGGCCCTGTCCTGGGCTCCATACGCCAGCGACTTCAGCCGCTACCTGCCGCGTACCACCTCGCGCCCACGCATGTTCTGGTGCACGCTGCTCGGCCTTGTGGTGTCCTTCGTGGCCGTCCAGACACTCGGCCTGTGGGGTGCCTCCTTGCTGACCGACCAGACCGCCGCGGGTGTGGACGAGCTGCTGGGCGGCGGGGCGCTGGGCGCGTTCGGGCTGCTCGCCGTGGCGCTGGCGGCCCTCAGCAGCAACGCCATGAACGACTACAGCGGTTCCCTGGCGCTGCAGACCGTGGGAGTGCGCCTTCCGCGTCCGGCGGCTGCCGCCCTCGCCGCCGCGCTCGGCTTCCCTCTGGTGCTGTGGATGCACGCTGCCGACACCACGGCCCGCTTCCAGAACGTGCTGCTGTTCGTCGGCTACTGGATTCCCGGTTTCGTGGCGATCGTCGTCGTCGACTGGCTCGCCCGGGCCCGGGCGAGGGGCGGCGCCGCGATCGACCTCGCCGGCGAGACCGCCCGGGCACAGCCCGGATGGCCCCCGTTGCTGGCGTTCGTCGTCGCCTTCGCCGCCGCCGTACCGTTCATGGACACCAGTCTGTACGTGGGCCCGGTGGCGGCTGCCCTGCACGGCGCCGACCTCTCGTACTACGTGGCATTCCTCGTGGCCCTGGCGGTATACGCCCCGCTGCGCCTGCGTCACCGACCGCAGGACTGACCGCCGTGCCCCGGCGTCCCGACACCATCCCCTCCCGCACGGAGCGAATCCGAATGCCCTCGACATCCGCCGATCACACCGTCTTCGTCCCACAGGCCCTCGCACACGTGCGGGCGGACTCCCCGCTGGTGCAGTGCCTGACCAACTCGGTGGTCACTGGGTTCACCGCCAACGTCCTGCTGGCGCTGGGCGCTTCACCGGCCATGGTCGACATTCCGGAAGAGGCCGGCCCGTTCGCCCGGGTCGCCTCAGGCGTCCTGGTCAATCTCGGCACCCCGCACGCGGAGCAGCGCTCCGCCATGGCCGAGGCCGCGCGGGCGGCGGCTTCGGCCGGTACGCCGTGGGTGCTCGACCCGGTGGCGGTCGGCGCCCTGCCGGTACGCACCGCGCTGGCACGAGAGCTCCTGGAGCTGCGGCCGACTGTGATCCGGGGCAACGCGTCCGAGATCATCGCGCTCGCGGGCGCGGGCGGTGGCGGTCGCGGCGTGGATTCCTCCCACGGCGTCGAGGCCGCCGAGGAATCAGCGCGCGCGCTGGCTCGTGCAACCGACTGCGTGGTCGCCGTGTCGGGGCCCGTCGACTTCGTCACCGACGGGGTGCGCAGTGCCCGGATCGCCCATGGGGACGCCCTGTTGACCCGGGTGACAGGTGGCGGCTGTGCGCTGGGTGCGGTGGTGGCGGCCTTCGCGGCGGTCGCCGCGGACCGGTTCGCCGCGACGGTGGCCGCCGTGGCCGTGTACACGGTCGCCGCCGAGCTCGCCGCGAAGGAGGCCTCCGGGCCCGGCAGTTTCGCCGTCTCGTTCCTGGACGCGCTCGCCGCGCTGGAGGAATCCGACCTCGCCGAGCTGGCGGTGCTCTCGTGACTGCGGCGTCGGTGGATCTGTCGGTCTACCTGGTCACGGACGCAGCCCAGTGCGCGGCCCGCGGCCGGAGCGTGGCCGAGACCGTCGCCCTGGCGGTGGCCGGAGGCGTCACCGCCGTGCAGATCCGGGAGAAGCACGCCGCCGGGAGGGCGTTCCTGCGTACGGTTCTGGAAGTGGCCGCCGTCGTCCCCGAACGGGTGGCGCTGATCGTCAACGACCGTGTGGACGTGTTCCTGGCGGCCCGGGCAGCCGGGGCGCGCGTCACCGGGGTCCACGTCGGCCAGTCGGATCTGCCGCCGGCCGCGGTACGCGAACTGATCGGTGAGCACGCGGTCCTGGGCCTGAGCGCCGCCACCCCCGACGAACTGCGCGCCGCCGCCGGGGATCCGGCACGCGTCCACCACATCGGCATCGGCGCGCTGCACGCGACCCGGACCAAGGCGGATGCCCCGGCCGCACTCGGGCATGCCGGTTTCGCCCGCCTCGCCCGGCTCAGCGACCTGCCGGCCGTGGCCATCGGCGGCGTCACCCCGGCCGACCTGCCACGCCTGCGGGATGCCGGGGCGATGGGTGCCGCAGCCGTCTCCGGTATCTGCGCCGCCGAGGACCCCCGAGCAGCGGCCCGCGCATACGCCCGGGCATGGACCTGCAACCGAGAGGAGAGCCACGCATGACCGCGCCGCCCCGCGTGCTGACGATCGCCGGATCCGACTCCGGCGGAGGAGCCGGAATCCAGGCCGACCTGAAGACGATGCTGGCGCTCGGCACCCACGGAATGAGCGTGCTCACGGCTGTCACGGCACAGAACTCCCTGGGCGTGCAGGGCGCATGGGAACTCCCCGTGGAGGCGGTTCGCGCGCAGTACCGCAGTGTCATGGACGACATCGGTGTCCAGGCGGTCAAGACGGGGATGCTCTCCTCGCCCGAGCTGGTCACGGTGGTCGCCGAGCTCTTGTCGGACGTGGCGGCCCCGGTCGTCGTGGACCCGGTGAGCGTGTCCAAGCACGGCGACAAGCTGCTGGCCGATGACGCGCTGGATGCCGTACGGACCGCGCTGCTGCCGGTCGCGACGGTGGCCACGCCGAATCTCGACGAGGTCGCGCAGCTCACCGGCATCACGGTGACGGACGAAGCAGGCATGCGCCGCGCTGCCGCGCGGCTGCTCACGTATGGGCCCCGCTGGGTGGTGGTGAAGGGCGGCCACCTGCCGGGCGAGGCGGCGGACCTGCTGACGGACGGCGAGGAGGAGCACTGGCTGCGCGCCCCGCGGCACGACAACCGCCACACCCACGGCACAGGCTGCACGCTCGCCTCGGCCATCGCGGTGGGCCTGGCGCAGGGCCACCCGGTACCGGATGCGGTACGCCGGGCCAAGGACTACGTCACCGCGGCGATCGCGGCGGGGTTCGCGCTGGGGGCCGGGATCGGGCCGGTGGACCACGGCTGGCGGATCCACGGGCGCGCCTGACGCCAGTGGATGAGTCCCGCACCGCCGGGCCACCGCACGCCCCGCCGGGCGGTGCCTGTGTGGAGACGTTCCCGGCTGCTGTCCTGCTCCGCGCCAGATTCCTCGTCACGGAAGCGCCGGCATGAGGGCTGTCCGGCACGTCCCTTTTGGCTCCCTCTTCTTCGGGCCTTGCAGCCGCCTGTGCGGGGTCACCTCATGAAGCGTGGCGGCCCGCCGGTGACGGCCGGGCATGACGGTCGAACCGCCCGGGCCGGCAGCAGCGGCACCGGGCCGGGGTAACCCCCACGAACCAGGCAGAACCGTCCGACCAGTACGGACGAGGGTGTCGGCAGGCGCGGGGCCACACCCGCCGGAGTCGCGTTCATTGCAGGTCGGCCCGCGCAGGGGTGTCGTCGAGGAAGCCGCCCGACTGGTGCTGCCACAGCTTCGCTTAGGCGCCGTCCGACGCGAGCAACTCCTGGTGCGTGCCCTGCTCGACGATCCGTCCGCGGTCGAGGACGACGAGCCGGTCCATGGTGGCGACCGTGCTCAGGCGGTGCGCCACCACGAGCGCCGTCCGCCCCTCCATGAGCCGCCACAGCGCCTCCTGGACGAGGATCTCGCTTTCGGAGTCCAAGGCGCTGGTCGCCTCGTCGAGCAGCAGGATCGGCGCGTCGCGAAGGATCGCCCTGGCGAGGGCGACCCGCTGGCGCTGTCCGCCGGACAGCTTGACACCGCGCTCGCCCACCATGGTGTCGAAGCCGTCAGGCAGCGCGTCGGCGAACTCCGTGACGTGCGCAGCCTCGGCCGCGCGGCGGATCTCGGCGTCGGTGGCGTCCGGCCGGGCGAACGCGATGTTGTCCCGCAGCGTGCGGTGGAACATCGCCGGGTCCTGTGGCACGTAGGCGATCAGGCTGCGCAGGTCGGCCTGGCGCAGCGCGCTGATGTCCTGACCCCCGATCAGGATCCGGCCGGCGTCGATGTCAGTCATCCGCAGCAGCAGCCGGCTGAGCGTGGTCTTGCCCCCTCCGGACCGGCCGACGAGGCCGATTTTCGCCCCGCTGGGCACAGCCAGTTCGAGGCCCTCGAAGAGCGGCTCGGCGCCTGCGTGGGCGAAGGTCACGTGCTCGAAGTGGACGTCGGCGGCCCGGGACAGCAGCGGCTCCGGCGATGCCGGGTCGAGAACGGTCGGTGGCCTCAGCAGCAGTTCGGTGAACTGCGCGGCCTCCGTCATCGAGCTCTCCAGGCGGCGGTAGATCTGGTTGAACTCGAACATGATCCGCGTTGCGTTGGTGTAGTACGTGAATGCGACCACGATCGCCTCCACGCCGTGCCCGCCCCCGCCGATCGCGACTGCGAGCAGCAGGCCCAGCGCGTTGGTCAGCACGGACATCGGTGCGACCAGTGTGTCGATGCGCAGGTTGCCGTAGTCCCACGACCGCAACGTGAGCCGCCGCGACACCGCGACGCGGGATCGGTGCTCGGCGGCCTCGCGCTCCTCGGCGGCGAACGCCCGGACCGTGTCCATGTTCATCAGGCTGTCGGCGACGTGGCCCGACACCCGGGCGATCGCCTCCTCACGCTGGTCGACGAGCGCCTGGCGGCGGCGGATGAGGGGCGTCACGCACAGCGCCGTCAGCGCGATCATCGCCAAGAGCCCGACAACGAGCAGCGGTTCGTAGTGCCAGAGCACCACCGACCCGAACACGAGGGGCACGAAGCTGCCCACGACCGAGAACGTCAGCGTGTCGACGAACTCCTCGAAGCGGGACGCGAAGCTCAGGACCCGCTTGGTCAGCGACCCGGCGAAGGTGTCGTGGAAGAACGTGGCGTCCTTGGCGAACAGCTCGTCCATGCCGATCACGTACAGGTGCTCGATGCCGAGGGCGTCAAGGCGGTTCAGGCAGTGCAGGCCGACGCGCCACAGCGTCTCCGCGAGCAGCAGGACGCCGGCGAAGCCGAGGATGTAGGGCAGCGTCGAGCCGATGGCGATTCCGGCGTCGCCGGCGATCCGACCGACGAGCTTCGCGACGAGCAGCGGCGCGATGTAGTTGATGCCGATGTTGCCCAGCGCCGGCAGCAGCATCGCGGGCACCGTCAGCCGCCGGAGCCGGGCCAACTCCCGCCCGTAGTAACGAAGGGCGAGGAGCACCGAGCCCCCGCCGGGCGGAACCTCGCGCGATTCAGGCAATCCCATCCACCCCTGTGTTGTCGTGCGGCAGCTCGTCACGCGCTTCTCCGGGGAGAAGCCGTTGCCCCATGTCCGTGCGGAGCTTCGGTTCGAGTGAGTGCCTTCGCCCGGGTCGTCTTCCGAAGGCGGGGCACGACGGCGGAGCCCCCGTGCTGCTCGTGGCGACGCATCCGTGCGAGTACGCGGAGGCCAGGAATCGCAGTGTCCCGCGGGGGCGCCCGCGGTGTCCAAGCGTTTTTTCAGCCGACGGCGACCCGCAGCCGCTGCGCAGGCTTCGGCGAGGCCTGCGCCCCGACGAGCGCCTCGCCGGAGAGCGGGCCCGGACCAGCCCGCGGCTCCGGCCGTTCTCCGCACCGAACCCGACTTGGCCTGCCAAGAGATCCGACAGCTCGGAGAAGAGCGAGAGCGGCTGCGTCACGCGCCCTGCGCCGCCAGCTCGGACAACAACTCGACGCTCTCAGCAAGGACGCAGGAGAAGTTCGACGAGATCCCACCCCGGCCCCCTGTACCCCGGATCAGCGCTCCGGCCCGGGGTACAGTCGTGTCCTCACGTGGACTTCCGGTGTGGTCCTGCATCCTGTGCCCATGGCCGACACCTTTGACCACGCCCCGCAGGTATGGAACGCCGCACAGCTCCGCGAAGCCATCAAAGACCTGCCCGATGACACACCCATCCACATCGGTGTTGCCGAAGACCCCGGCGACTTCGACGGATACCGCGACTTCGTGCTCGTGAACGCCGAACACGTTGAGAACTGGTGGCCGGCCACCTCCACCTCGCCCGAGCGCGCGGAGACCGAGAAGGCGCTGACCCTGTTTGCCGACTGGAAGGCCGACGAGTACGACGTCCTCGACTGAACCCGCCGCGGTCACTCCCCGGCCGGGGTGTCTTCCGGCTCGGTGCCGTCATTGCCAGGCCGCGGATTCCTGCGGTCCCGCTCTTGGCGGGTCAGCAGCATCGCCGCGGCGGCGAACGCGGGCGGCGGTCAGTACGCTCACTCCCATGGGACTGGACATCAGCGTGGTGATCGCCGACTGGTCATGGCTGGGCGAGGTACCTCCCCGGGAGCGGCTGGCACGGCTGAGGGATGCCTGGTATGCCGAGGAGACAGGACTGTGGTGCCGCGAAGAGTCCGCCGTAGAGGGCGAATGGGGGCGGCCGGGAGGACCCGACGGCGCGTTCTTCGACATCTACGAGTTCCGTGGCACCTGCGGCTCGTTCAAGGCGCACTTCTGGGCAGGGCACCGCTGGGAACGGGTCCGCGACCATGCCGACCCGGAGCTCCGGACCGGGCTGGACACCTTGCTGTGCGGGCTGATCTGGGATGGGGAGGACGGTGAGGCACCGCACACGGACCCGGGCTTCTTCACCGACGACCCCGCCCTCTTCTACGGCGTGCTGCTCGCGCGGTCCCCTGACAGCGTGCGGGCGCTGGCCGCGACCTGGGAACAGCTACGGCCCCGGCTCGGCGGGTTGCGCGGGGCCTTCACCGAGCACGCAGCCGTACCCGGTGCGCGGGTCGGGCACTTCGACGCGTTCACCGACCTGCTGGAGGACTGGGGGCGTGTTTTGACCGAGGCCACCCGGCGGGGCTGGGGTGTCGTGGGGCTGAGCGAGTAACGCCCGCCGACCTATCCCGCGTCGGGTGCCGCCACCAGCGCGATCTGGAAACCCGCAGCATCAGCGTCCGCGGCGTGTGGGACCGCGCCGTCGACGCCTGGATCGACGGCGACAAACGAGAACTCGAAGCCGTCTGGGACGACATCATCAGCGGCGGCCTCGGACCGACTGGGACGCGGACACCCACGTCTCCTCCGTCGGCTGGGCAGCCCGACCCCTCACACCCAACGGGCCCGGAGTCACTCGAACTGACTCCGGGCCCGTCCCCACTACCGTATCGACTGTTCCGGCAACGATGTTGAACGGCACCGGAGCAGAGCAAGTCCGGCCGCCCGGCCGCCCGGCCGCCGGAGAGTGGGAGTTGGCGGTGCGGACGCCGGGGGCGACACGCTGCCGCTCGGCAAGGACAAGCTGCTGGCGCTGCTGACCAGCCTCGAAGAACTCTGACGGCTGTGGCCGGAGCAGCCGTCACGCTGCTCCGGCCGTTGGCGGCGGGGAATGGCACCCCCGCCGCGCCGAGAAAGCGCCCCGCGATGAGCACGATCCGCAACGCCGAGACCGTCAGCCAGTCCGGCGGTTCAGGCTGAACAACGTGTTGGTACTGGCGGAATTGACGATGGCCGTGAGTCCTGTGGGCGGCCGTCCGCAGGGCGTCGCCTACGGTCGCCTTACCTCGAACTGGAAGCAGCCGTACTCCAGGGCCCGCACGTGCACCAGTGCCACCTCCGGCTCAGCGAACGCTTCCCCGAAGACCCGGTCGAACCCGGCCTCGGCGTTGTCCGGGATCTCGAAGAAGAGGCCCCCGACGATGTGTCCCTCGGCGTTGTAGCGACGGATGGTGCGCAGTGCCCCCGGTCGCGCGAAGGGGTAGCCCTGGGCTCCCCGTGGCTCTCCGCATTCGTCGGCATGGATGAATACCGGCCCCGCTTCGTCGTAGGCTCCGGGGTCGGCCCCAGTTGCCGTAGCCCAGCGGCGCAGTGGCGCGTATGAGACGAGGGCGACCCGCTCGCCGGGCTCGATGGCCCGCAGGCAGCAGCGCAGCGGGCTCCCCACGCAATCGAGGGGAACGCCGTCCTCGCGCGCGGTGTACGGCCGCAGCGGCCGCCCGGCGTCATCGTTGTCGCGGAGTTCCTTCAGTGCGGCGGGAGGGATGGGGAGAGGCGTGTACGCGGTCATGGGGCCAGTGTCGGCGGCTGGTCCTTGGCGCGCTGGCGGGATTCAGACGCGAAGGTCTGCGGCATCGTTGCGGTGTATGCGGCAGGTCACGAACGGAGCCAGAGCCGGATGGCTGCGACGGTGACGATGCCGTGGATTCCTAATGGCTTTGTCAAGCCGTGAGCGTGACGGGCGGCGTTGCTCGGTAGCTACGTTGGTCGCGCAGGAGGGCCCATAGGACGTTGACGCGTCGTCGTGCCAGAGCCATGACTGCTTGGGTGTGTTACTTGCCCTCAGCGCGCTCGCGATCGTAAACGCGGCGAGACTCGTCGGAGTAGCGGCTGCTCATCAACGCAGACGTATAGAAGACGCGCTGCAGTCGTCGGTTGTATCGCTCAGGGCGGCGGAGGTTTCCGTTGATCTTGCCGGAGTCGCGGGGCGTCGGGCGGCCGATCCCCAGGCAGTGACCCACACCGCCAAGACTGCCGCGCTCACCGTCCTGGCCAGAGCGGGCTTGTCCGGGAGGCAGTGCGCCGACCGAAGGCCCCGACGGCAGTGGCCTGTTGGTCGATGTCCGGGTCTCCAAGATCAGCCCCCGCACGGTGCCGGTCCGGTACGGCGCGAACCCGGAAACCTGCCCCGTACGAGTATGGCGCGCCTGGGCCGGGATGTCGCAAGTCGCCGACCCGGACCGGCACACGTTCCGCCGCATCCACCACACCGGAGCAGTGCAGCCTCAAGGCCTCACAGCGCAGCGCGCCGGAGACATCACCGATGCCGGCGCCCGGGCCCTGATCACCGTCCTGTTCACCGACCACTCGGTACGCTCCGGCATGGCAACGGAGGCCCTCCGCGCCAAAAAGGACCCGAAGGCGTCTGCGGCGCCCGGGACCGGGTGGTGGTACCGGCCGGGATCAGGCCCATCCGCCACGACGACGTCGACTTCTCCAGCCGCCTGGCCTTCCTCACCGCGAGCGGCGAGCCGCTGTTCGGATCTCCCCTGACCCAACGGTGCTAATGAGCCTGCTGCGCCTGATGCAGCACCAATTGCTTCCACGCATCGTCCAGACGAACCGAGCGGTAGAGGACGCGGTCATCGCCGCGGTGGCGGCACGCACCGGCCTGCCGGAGGGCGGCCTCTACGTCCGCACCACCGCGGCGGTCGCCTTCGCCGCCCAGCAGGCAGCCGTCGCTTGCTGGGGGCCCGACTCCGGCGACGACGCCGTCACGGTGCTCAGCAGGGCATTCGACATGGTCCGCAATGGGCTGTCCTTGGAGCCGTCTCAACCTCCCCGCCACCACCGGTGACGCCCCGCCGCCGAGGGCAACCATGGACGGTCGGTGCCGGACGTCCACGGGGATCTGGGACAACGCCCGCAAGGACTGATCACGTACACCGCCGGGCACATGTCTGTGAGCGTGCTGAACCCGGCGGCCGTCCCCGCGTCCGCTGCCGGGCCGGACTCGAGGAGGCGGGGTGAGCGGGCCCCAGTGGTGGCCCGGCGCCGCTTCCCGATGGCGTAGTGGTGGCTGCGCTCGCGCACTCCTGCCGCACTCAAGGACCCGGCCGACGCGGTGACCGCCGCTGCGGAGCCATGCCTCCGGCCGCTCGTGGAAGGAGGACCGCAGTCCTGTGCGCAATGCGAACGGGATGCGGCCGAGAGACAATAAACGTGTGGCTATAACACTGAATCCCCCAGGGGAGACACCACCTGCCGAGGGCTCCATCAGTGAAGCCCACCAGGAACGCGCGGACGGAGGCATTTGGGAACACCCCGCCCTATGGGCAGGACTCGTTCTGCTGGGATCGGTCATCTTTGCCGCATTCTTCATCGCGAGGATCTTCGGCTACGGATGACTACCCCCGGCGACGGCCGGCGACCTGGGCATCCGCCTGGACCTCCCCGAGGACGGGCCGCTGGTTCCAGGTCGGGCCGGCTGCCCAGGGCGTGCGGCGGCTTGTTTCATCAGGAATACCGGACGAGAGTCCAAGGCCTGTGTCGTGCACCGGAATCCTGGCGGTCTGAACGTACGCGGAGAGCCGGTCCCGGCAGCAGGTCGCGGGCGGGGCCGGTGCGGGCCCTGAGGGCCCGCACCGGTCGCATACGGAGGGGGCGGGTGTCCACGGGCGTGGCCGGGTCAGCCGACAGCGGGCGTGGTGCCGAGAAAGCCGGCGAGGGCCTCCAGCAGGCGGTCGACGTCCTCGTCGTTGCTGTAGGGGGCCAGGCCGATCCGCAGTCCGCCTTCGTCGCCGAGTCCGAGCCGGCGGGATGCCTCCAGTGCGTAGAAGGACCCGGCCGGGGCATCGACGCCCCGCTCAGCCAAGTACTGCGAGGCGGCGGTGGTGCTGCGGCCGGCCAGGGTCAGCAGCAGGGTGGGGGTACGGTGCGTGGCCCGGGAATGCACGGTGATGCCCCCAAGGCCGGCCAGTCCCTGTTCGATACGAGCCCGCAGGGCATCCTCATGGGCCTCGATCGCCACGAAGGCGGCGAGCAGCTGTTCCCGCCGGGTGCCGTCGGCCCTGGGAGCCAGTGAGGCGAGAAAGTCCACTGCCGCGCCGGCCCCGGCCAGGAGTTCGTACGGCAGAGTGCCCAGTTCGAAGCGCTCGGGAACGGCGTCGGTGGAGGGCAGCAACTTGTCCGGCTGCAGCGTCTCCAGCAGCTCGGGACGGCTCGCCAGCACGCCCAGATGCGGACCGAGGAATTTGTACGGCGAGCAGACCAGGAAGTCGGCGCCGAGGCCGGGCAGGTCGACGGCGGCGTGCGAGGCGTAGTGCACCGCGTCGACATGCAGCAGGGCCCCTGCCCGGTGCACCAGGTCGGCGAAGGCGGGAATGTCGGGGCGGGTACCGATGAGGTTGGACGCCGCGGTGACGGCGACCAGGCGGGTGCGTGCGGAGAGTACGGCGGCGATGTCATCGGTCGCCAGCTCACCCGTGGCCGGGTCGAACTCCGCCCATCGGACTGTGGCGCCCACGGCCTCGGCCGCCTGGATCCAGGGCCGGATGTTGGAGTCGTGGTCGAGGCGGCTGACGACCACCTCGTCGCCCGGGCCCCAGTTCTTTGCCACGGCGCGGGACAGGTCGTAGGCGAGCTGGGTGGAGCTGCGGCCGAACACAATGCCCCGCGGATCGGCGCCCAGCAGGTCGGCCAGCGCTCGGCGGGCGCGGGTCACGACCGCCTCCGCGTTGCGCTCGCCCTCGGTGGTGAGCCCCCGGTTGGCGAGCGGGTTGGCCAGCGAGTCCGCGATGGCGTCGATCACCGGTTGCGGTGTCTGGGTGCCGCCGGGGGCGTCAAAGCGGGCGGAGCCGGCCTTGAGGGCGGGGATTTGGGCACGGACGGCGTTGACGTCGAAGGTCATGCGTACTCCTGGAAGCGAGAGAACGACGTGAGCGCCACAGTACGGAGACCGGGAGCCCTGCCGAGCGCGGGGTTGCCGTATGCGGGCGCGACGGGCTCGCCGCCGCCGAAGACCGCGCCGGATCCGGGCACGGCGGGTCGGGTCGGGTCGCCTCAGTGGAGCCGTGGCCGGGCCGGGTGGTGTCAGCCCAGGCCGGTTCGGTCGGGCGAGATGGTGTCGGGCCGGGGCATGTCGAGCAGACCGGCGCGACGGTGGGTGCTTCCCGGTGTGCCGGGAATCCTTCCGGGGAGTGGTGGTCCTGCCGTGGAGCTGGAGCGTCAGATGCTGTGGTTCGTCCGGGACGCGGCGTGCAGGAGCTGCGACTTGCCGTACACCCCAGCCGTACATGGGACTCCAGCCAGGTGACCACCGCACCGGTGGGGTCGAGCGTGCGGAGACGGGCGAACGCCGGATTCCTTCCCGGAGCGCCCCGATCTCCTGGTGACGATTCCACGCGGAAGGCGGGTGGTGGCGCGACCCGCGGGCCGCGCCACCACCCCCTCCGTCGCGTTTTCGGACCTGAAGTCAGCTTCCGGGCGTGACTTGCGGCCGACCGAAGGTCAGTGCTCCTTCACACCGCTCAGCTCATTGGGCGCCTTCGGCAGAGCTGTCGAACCAACCTGCTCACCCGGTCTGATGCTCGTGCCCGTGACAGGTGCTCCGATGTACCGCTACGCCGGTCCACCGTTGCCGTCCATCCGTGGGGCAGGATGGAGTCATGAGCGTCGTCAAGATCAACGTACTCACTGTCCCCGCCGAACAGCGCGAGGCCCTGGAGAAGCGCTTCGCCTCCCGCGCCCACGCGGTCGAGAACTCGGACGGCTTCGAATGGTTCGAACTCCTCCGCCCTGTTGAAGGCACTGACAACTACCTGGTGTACACGCGTTGGCGCGACGAGGAGTCCTTCCAGGCGTGGATGGAGGGCCCAATGAAGGAGGCGCATCAAGGAGGCGGCGATCGACCGAAGCCTGCCGCGAGTGGGTCGACGCTGTGGTCCTTCGAGGTGGTGCAGCAAGCGGCGCCAAAAGGCAATTAGGAAGTCGATGGTTCCGTCCCGCAGATTCCGCGGACCGGAGTACGGCCCCGATCATGCTCGACCCCAGCTCGGACCAGCTACTGGCCATACCCGCCCCACCGTCCTGCGCCTGGTCAGACCATAGGCCGGTCACCTGCACGCAGACGTGAGCTCCGCCTGGTGACCGGCCAGGAAAGGGCGGAGGAGAATGAGAAGGGCGTCGGGGCGGTGCGGGGCGATGATGTGGCAGCAGTCTTCAATGAGCTGTCCGGTGAGGTCGTCAGCGATCGGACGGAGCCGACGTTCCAGCGCCGTGCCGACGGGGTGCGAGCCGAAGGCCATCGTGGGTACCGTCAGCCGTGTGGCGGCGACGGCCTGCTCGATCTGCGTCGCGGTCTCGGGCGGGGCCCGGTAGTACGCGAACGCGCAGCGCAGCGCCGCCGAACACGAAGACGCCAGGCGCGTCTGCCGCATCCGCCTCTGACAGCCGCCGCCCGGCGACGCTCGGAGGGAGAAGGCCCGCCGATTAGAGGACCCGTCCCTGGTGGTCATCGACACCCAGTCCGTGCGTGCGGCCGCAGGTGTCCCGAAGACCACGACGGGACTGGACGCGAACAAGAGGACGCCGGGCCGCAAGCGGGGACTGGCCGTCGACGTCCTGGGGCTGATCATCGGTGTCGTCGTGCCGGCCGCCTCCGCACACGACAACACCGCCGGCACGGCCCTGCTCGACCAGGCGGCCGGGCGGTGCGGGATGCGCCTGGAGAAAGTCCTGGTGGACCAGGGCTTCAAGGACGAGGTCGTCATCCACGGTGCACTGCTGGACATCACGGTCGAGGTCGTTCGCCGCAACCCGGACGACCAGGGCAAGGGCTTCGTCCCACAGCCCAAGAGGTGGGTGGTCGAGCAGGTCAACGGCACGTTGATGCTGCACCGGCGACTGGCCCGCGAATACGACCACCGCCCCGACAGCTCCGCCTCGCGCGTCTACTGGGCCTCCACCGCAAACATGACCCGCCGTCTCACCACGCCCGCACCGGCCTGGCGCGAGAGATCCTGCCTGGCGGAAAGTGCGACGTCAAAACCCTCGCCAGCGAGGCCGCAGTCGACCGCACCGCGTTCTACGGCACCCGCCCCTATGCTCACCTCCGCGCCGAGTTCGAACGACGCCTACAAGCCATGCGAGAGACCGGCGAGATCCCCGATCCTCGCGAGGCCCAGATCGCCAGGCTCAAGGCAGAGAACACCAAGCTCCGGGAACGGCTGGCCCAGTCGGAGCAAACACTCGAGGAGCTCACCGACTTCCGCACCCAGGCCCAGGCCCGGCTCGCAGCCCAATATGAGTAGATCGTCCGGCTTCGCGCTGCTGCCGACGGAGCGAGTCGCGTCGCCCGGCTTCCCTCCGCCAGGACGGCTGTCATCGGGTCGTGCAGTTGATTGCGGGTCCGTGGTCGCGGCGTCAGCCCAGCGTGAGCCATCGAATGCCGAGCCGTTCGACCTGCGCGGTCTCCGCCGCGTCGAGCGGCTCGCGCCCGGTGACCTTGCGCAGGAACTTGGGCTGGTCCCAATTGAGTTCGAGCGTCGCGGTCATCTGGTCCGGGCCGAGCAGCAGCTCCAGAACGACTTCTGCGGCCTGGGGGTTCAGCCACGGCTCGCACCCCAGTGCTTCGGCCAGATCCAGGCCATGGATGGCGACCTCGACCACCCGGGTGACCAGGAACTGCGTCAGGAACATCGCATCCCCGTGACGAGTACGCACGACGCGGCCCTCGGGCTCGGCGCGGCACAGCCGGTCCACCCGCTGCCAGGTCGCGGCGAAGTCGTCGGCGAGCGCGGCACCGCTGGCCTGCCCGGCCACGTGGTCTTGGGCCAAGGCAATGCGGGCCGTGTTCGTCTGCGGGGCGAAACGGTCGTCGGGCCGGTAGTACTCCACCGCGGACACCTCAGCCTTGTCCGGCGACGGAGCATCCAGCATGCCCGGCAACCATGCGATCACCACTCGGACATGCCCCAACAGCTCTCGCACGGACCATGGTTCACACCGTGTCGGAAGATCCCACTCCGCCTCCGACAGACCTGCAACCGCCCGGGAGAGCTCCCCGGCTTCGAGGCGAAACGCTTCCAGCACCCGGCCCTGATCCATGGTGATCAAGCTACCAACGGCTTCCACCCAGCAAACCAGGGAGTGATCTGCATCACTGCGAGACGATGGAAACGCAACACCGCCGACCATGAGCGTCGCGAACCCGCTCCCGAAGGGAGCACCTGCTCAATGGCAACACGGACACCACCGCACACGGCTTCTGCGGACACAAGCCGCACCCTCGCCTGGCACATCGCCCGCCGGCCCGGGGGGCTCGTCGCACTCGCGATCCAGTACGGCCACCTGCGGACCGCGGTCAGTGCCGGCTACGCCTCGCGCAGCCGCGACGGTATCCACGAACTCCTCGACCTCGAGACGGCCCGCGCCACCGCCGACACCCTCACCACCCTCCACCAGGACCTCGCGGCAGGCACGGGGATTTCCGGACCGGCCGCGCGCCGGGCCATCCAGGCCGCAGCCCAGGCACCGGCCTTCGCCGGCTCCATCCGCACACCGCGACAGGCCCGCGACATCCTCGACAACCCCGCTCTGGCCGTCTACGACAACCCGAACTCCCTGCTGATGTGCGTCTACAACCGCGACCGAGCATTGTGCCACCGCGCGGACACCGCCGACAGCCCGAGCCTTCACCGCTGTCAGCCCTCCTGCGCGAACATCGCCCGCACCGATCACCACGCACAGCAACTTCGGCAACGTGCGGCCCTGCTGGAGCGTCAAGCAGACTCCGAGGCGTTACCGGGGCCTCTTGCCGAGCGGCTGTACAGGAGTTCCGCACGCTTGCGTTCTCAGGCCGACGCCCACAACCGTGACCGCGTCACCGGCTGCGAGGGCGCCTCATGAGCCCGGCTACCGACGAACGCGCACGTATTCGCGCAGCCATGGACCGGATCTTCAGCGACGCCCCCGCCCGCTCTGATGGAGCCTGGACCATCGTCGCTCTGGCCGTCGAAGCCGGTGTCCCGCGCAATGCCCTCACCCAGCGACACCCCGACCTCAGAAACGAGTTCTACGACAGAGTCCGTGCACGGGGCCAGACCCCGGACCACGAGAAGCGGCTCCGAAGGCAGATCACGAAACTCAAGGAACTCCGCGCCGCGGATGCAGTTCAGATCCGGCAACTGGAAGCAGACGTCGAAGCACTCGTCGGAGCGCTTCATCTGTCCCAACTGGAAAACAGCAGGCTGCCAGAGCCGGTGCTCGCCGCGGCTGGTCGACTGCGAATCGATGTGGATCAGTGCGGTGTGGCGGGATCGGGCCAGAGCCAGCCCGCCAAGGGCTGTGGCGATCAGCCCCGCCACCGGCCGGGCATACGGGTGCAGATCTGCACGCGGACGGGGCGGGATGAGTTGCGGGAGGTGGCCGGCGCGGTCGTCTCGGTTACTTCGGGTCGCGGTTGAACTGCGCCGTCGACCAGCGGTAGCCGAGCGCGATCAGGCCGACGCACCAGGCGATCGCGATCCAGCCGTTGTTGCCGATCTCGGTGCCGAGGAGGAGGCCGCGGAGGGTTTCGATGGCGGGGGTGAAGGGCTGGTACTCGGCGATCGGCTGGAACCAGCCGGGCATGGTGTCGGCCGGGATGAAGGCGCTGGAGATGAGGGGAAGGAGGATCAGCGGCATGGCCATGTTGCTGGCCGCCTCGGGGTTCGGGCTGGCCAGTCCCATGCCGACCGCGATCCAGGTCAGCGCCAGGGCGAAGAGCACGATGAGCCCGAATGCTGCCAGCCACTCCAGGACGGTTGCGTCCGTGGAGCGGAAGCCGATGGCCACGCCGACGGCGCCGACGAGGACCACGCTCATGACGGATTGCAGCACGCCACCGACAACGTGCCCGATGAGTACCGAAGGGCGGTAGACCGCCATCGTGCGGAAGCGGGCGATGAGGCCCTCGGTCATATCCATGGAGACGTACACCGCGGCCCCGATCACGGTGCTGCCGATGGTCATCAGCAGCAAACCCGGGACGATGTAGGCGATGTAGTCGGAGCGGTCGGCGCCGCCGCCGCCGATGCCCGCGCTCATCACGTCGCCGAAGATGTAGACGAAGAGCAACAGCATCATGATCGGCGTGAGCAGCAGGTTCAGGGTCCCTGACGGGTAGCGCCGCGCGTGCAGCAGGTTGCGGCGCAGCATCGTGTTCGAGTCACGTACAGCGAAAGAGAGGGAGCTCATCGGACGTTCTCCTTCGGCTGGTTGGGAACATTGGCTGGGCCGGTCAGGGCGAAGAACACGTCGTCGAGGTCGGGGGTATGGACAGTCAGTTCGTCTGCCTCGATGCCGGCGGAGTCGAGCCAGTCGAGAAGGGATCGCAGTTCGCGCTGACTGCCGTCGCTGGGGATGGACAGCGACAGTGCCTCGTCGTCCCGGGTGACCTCGCGCAGGGCGTCAGCGGCGGACTGGTACGTGACCGGGTCGGTGAACCGAAGCCGGATGTGCCCGCCCGGGATGAGTCGCTTGAGCTCCTCGGCGGTGCCCTCGGCGGCGATCTTGCCGTCATTCAACACAGCGATGCGGTCCGCGAGTTCGTCGGCCTCCTCCAGGTGCTGGGTGGTGAGGAAGACGGTCACGCCGTCGGAGACGAGGCCGCGGATGATGCCCCACATGTTGTGGCGGGAGCGCGGGTCGAGACCTGTCGTCGGCTCGTCGAGGAAGATGATCCGCGGGCTGCCGACCAGCGTCATCGCGAGGTCGAGGCGGCGCTTCATGCCGCCGGAGTAGGTCGAGGCGGGCTTCTTCGCGGCCTCCACCAGGTCGAAGCGCTCCAGGAGTTCAACGCAGACCCGCCGCCCCTCGCTCTTGGACAGGTGGTGCAGGTCCGCCATGAGGAGGATGTTCTCCTTGCCGGTGATCAGGCCGTCGACGGCGGAGAACTGCCCGGTGACACCGATCGCGGCACGGACCGCCTGTGGGTCGGCGGCCAGGTCGTGCCCGCCGACGTGCAGGTCACCGGCGTCGGCGGTGATGAGCGTGGACAGGATCTTCACGGCGGTGGTCTTGCCGGCGCCGTTCGGGCCGAGCAGCGCGAACACAGAACCGGCCGGGATGTGCAGATCGATACCGTCGAGGACGATCTTTTCGCCGTATGACTTGCGTAGCCCGACGGCGGAGACGGCGGTCGGCGACGGATGACCGTCACCTTGTCTGGATGTGGGCATGACAGATGAAGCCATGGTGGCTTCCTTTCGGAGGCTGGAGACGCAGGGGGAGTGGAAGCTGTTTCGGAACCCGGATTGAGTGACTGTCCGTGCTACACGTCAGTCGTGTCGTCTTGGGGGAATGGTGTCGAGCAGCCCGCCGCCGGAGACCTGCTCGCCGGGGTATGGGCAGGACTGAGCCAGGTATCGCCAGCCTGCTCGACCACCTCGGTGGACAGGATCTGCGGCGGCTTCCGGTGGCCGGTCGGCCCGCGCCTGTTCGCGCTGCGCCGAGGCGAACGAACCGCGTGTGCGGGCTTACTTCTCGGCCGTGCCGGGTTCCCTGCTGATGGACTCCTGGTAGGCGTCCGCATAGGTGCGTGAGTCCTTGACCAGGTCGTCGCAGAACGCGGCGACGTCGTTGCCGATGAGTTGCAAGACCCCCTTGCCCGCGGCGGCGCCCTCCTCGAAGAAGTCGACGATCCCGGGGAGCAGGGGCCCGTCAGGAAGGTCGATCGGTCCGACCTTGAACAGGTACCTCTGCATCTCCTTGTAGACGATCTGGTAGTCCGGCGGGAGCGCCTTGACCCGAGCCATGTGCGCCCGCCACTGCTTCTTGCCCTCGATGATGTCCTGGATGCCCACGTCAGCCTCCCAGCCGGCTCAATTTCCTCGCGACGTTCCTGTTCAACTGCTCGCGCCACCGGTCGCGATAGGTTCGGGCCCCTTCTCCACCGGCCAGAGCCGCGCAAAAGCCTCGGATGTCGTCGCCGAGCACCTCGTGGACGCGCTGCCCGTCCGCCGCTGTTTCTTCGAGCAGCCCCAAGGCGGCGTCGAGGATCGGCATCAGGTTGCGACCAGTGAAGCCCCCATGCGGAAAGAGGTGGCCCTTGATCTGTTCCCACGCCGCCCGGTAGTCGTCTGGCAGGGCCTCGGCCCGGGCTTCGAACGCCTTCCATTCCCGGGTGAGATCGCTGCCTGTGATGGTCTCCCAGAAGTTCATCTCCCGCCCTCCTTGAGCCTGTCGATGCGTGATGAGACGTACTGCCATTTCGTCCAGAACTTCGCGAGCTCCTCGCGCCCGGCGTCGTTGAGCGCGTAGAACTTGCGCGGCGGACCGACCTCGGATGGTCGTTTCGTCACCTGGACGAGTTTGTTCCTCTCCAGTCGCAGCAAGATGGTGTACACCGTCCCCTCGACGACGTCGGCGAAGCCGAGCTCGTTCAGCTGGCGGGTGATGGCGTACCCGTAGGTTTCCTCGCTGCCGATGATTTCGAGTACGCACCCTTCGAGCGTGCCCTTCAGCATCTCCGTCAGGTCGTCCATCGCGAGTCCTCCTCGGCCCTAGCGGTACTGCGTAGTACCGAGTACCACTATACGGTACCACCGAGTAGTGGGGGATGTCAGCGCGGCAGTCTTGCCTTCTGCAGGCTTGGCGCCTTCCCCTACCCCAACACGCTGAACTTGACAGAGAAATCGTCGCTCACCGCACCGCGCAGGGCATCGAGCGAGAGGACCTGGGACGCGGGCCATGTGCCGGCCAGCGTCGACTTCCCGGCCCCGGAGGGCCCGATGAGCACCACCAGCGCGTTCTTCGCGAGTTCGAGGTCGAGCAACGCGGTCGTTCGGAGCCTCCTTGTGGGTCGAAGGCGCGGGCTGCCCGGACCAGGCGCATCCCGGCGTTGTCGGTGACGAGTGCGGCGGCCTCGTGCAGCGGGCACGAGGCGTCGCCGTCGCGGTCGGGCTCGATCTGCTCGGCTCGCTGCGCGGTGACGGTGACCAGCTGCGCGAGCGACGGGATGAAGCCGCCCGGCGGGTCGGTGTCTTCGATGAGCTCGCGCAGGATCGCGGCGGGTTCCACCTGGTCGACGTCGTCGGCAGTGAGGTCGTCCTGGATCTGTTGGAGGGCCAGGGAGGCGATCCCGGCCGACGCGTGGACGCGGTCGATGCGGGTACGGGCGGTCATTGCTGTCGCCGGGTCACAGCACGATGCCGATGGCAGCGGCCAGCGCGAGCAGGGCCAGGGCGGCGAGAAGGCCGAACCCGGGAAGTTGACGGGCACCCTGTCCTACAGCTGGTCGTCCGACCCCCAGAAACCGGACGACCTCACTGCGCGCGGCACGGGCACCCCGCTGACCCTGACCAGGACGGCCAACCGCGGCCTTACGAGCGGCAGCAGCGACATCCGCGTCGAGACCACCGCGCAGGCCGACTACGAGCCGGTGACGGTAGCCGTCCGGGGCCGTCGGCGACACGGTGAAGGTGCGGCTCGGGCTGCGCGACCACGGACCCGGCCGGCTGATCGACTCCGAGGCACTGGGCGGCTTCGAGGTGGTCCCGCCGGAGGGGACCACCGTCACCTCCATCCCGTTCACCTTCGAGGAATCGGGCGGCAAGTGGGCGTGCAAACGACCGGAGAAGCCCGGCGGGGCGTTCGTCTGCGACATCGGTTACGACGACTTCTTCGAGGTGCGGCATGAAGGGGGCACGACCACCATCGACTTCCACATCCGCATCGACCGGCAGGTCCCCGGCGCGCGGGGCACCATCCGCACGTACAACCCCTTCGACCGCACCCCCGGAAACGACACCGCTGTCATCCCGCACGATGCGTCGCCCGCCCGCCCGCCCGGCCCTACAGGCCCTACCGGGACCCTGTCCTGTGGGTCGCGGCCCCGGTGGCCCTGTACCGGCGTCGGCGGCGCGTGTCCCAGGTGTATTGAATGTGCTGGGCACAGCCACTTGTTGATGGCTGCTACGAGGACTGTCGCTTCGTAGCGGACGGCGAGCTCGTCGTACCTCCTGGCCACGGCGCGGTGCCTTTTGAGGCGGTTGATGCCGCGCTCGACCGCGATCCGAGCCTGGTAGTCCTGCGGGTCGAACTTCGGTGGACGGCGCCCAGCAGCTTGGAGATCGAGGTGATCGAGCGGCCGAGGCCGTCGCCGTTACCGGGCAGCTCCACCTCGGGGCGTCCGTCATCGCCGCCCGCGCCGATCAGCAGACCGCGGTCGACGCCCACATCGCCGAGGCGAAGCGGTGTGCTGAACAGACCGGCGACGCGTCCGACATCTACTGCCTCAGCTTCGGCCCCACAGGCGTGGCCTTGCACGAGATGTCGGCCGCCTTGCGGAGCCGGATGACCACGGCTGCTGAGGTGTTGCTGTACGCCTTGCCGACGGCGAGGCTGCCGGGCTTCTTGCGCGGCCTGCCCGGCCCGAGCCGCGGTATGCGAATCCTCTTCGGCACCGTCTGGACTGGGTGCAGTCCGCCCGCTGCCCGGACGCGCGATGGTGGTGGAGCCGACCGGGACATCCCAGTCGATTTAGACCGATCGGCAAATGGGGGGCGGCGTCGCGGGGCTGGGCACGCACTCCCCCAAGGCCTTAAGGGCCAGGGGGGACCCCCTCCGGCGTTGTCGTCGGTCGACAACTTCCCCGAGCTCTCGGCTTCGCTCGAGCAGGGGAGACCCCATCGCGTTGCCTCCCTCCTCCGCCTTGCAGCTGCACGCACCCAGCCCCGCTCCTTCTCCCACCCCCCCCGTTTGCCGGTCGGTCCAAGCCGGTCGCGTCCGCTGCGGCCTGGATCTGGACAGCCCTCTCAGCGGGGCGGCAGGTGAAAAGCGCGGTGCATTTCCCGCAGCCGGTCGGCCAGAGCCGGGACAGGTCCCTGGATCACGAGCCCGGGTGCCACGTCCTGTACTGCCAAGGAACGCACCGGTGATGACGGTACGCCCAGCTCGGTCAGCCACTGTGTCAACTGGGCCGCGGAGTGGGCGTAGACGATGCGGCCGAGGCCGACCCAGCCGTGTGCGGCCGAGCACATGGGGCAGTGCTCCCCGGAGGTGAAGACGGTGGCCGCGGCCCGCTGGGCCGCCGTGAGGTGCACGGCGGCCCAGCGGGCCAGTTCGAACTCCGGATGCCGCGTGCTGTCGCCGAAACTGCGCACGCGGTTGCGGTCTTCGGCGAGGATGTGGCCATCGGCACTCACCAGGACGGAGCCGAACGGCTGGTCCCCGGCCCGCAGTGCCTCGGCCGCCAGCTGGACGGCCCGCTCCAGGTGCTGGTGCTCCACGCCGGTCAGTTCGGCAGATGACAAGACTCGCTCCTTACGTGTACGGGATCACTCTCGCCGTCAGGGGGAGATCCCACGGCACCCACCGTGCCAGGCCGTGGCCCGAGGCGTCCAAGAGATGTCAGCCATCGCAGCTGTCGGCGGCGTCTGTCGTCGCGCGGCGTCCGCAGTTCGGCAGCGGCCCCTCGGCGGTGGCGTTCGAGCGTTCCTGCACCCGGGCTGCGGTACATGTTGAGCAGTGCTCATCGCGAATCTGTATACCAAAAGATGCGCGGCAAGTGGTGCTGAACTGCTGTGTGTCGAGCATTTACAGGCGATAAATACGCGAGGCCTTGTTCCCTGTCCATATTTGGTATACCGATTATCTCTCATTGGGCATCGAGCGTCGAGGAGCCCGCCATGTGTGTCGATTCCGCCCCGCCCCCGCCTGGGCGTGTCACCCGTCGCGGCGTCCTCGCCAGGGCCGCCGCTCTGGCGGGTACCGCCGCGGCCCTGTCGGCAGCGCCGTCCGCGACGGCGCACGTGCGCGCTCCGGGGAGGACGGACGCGTCTGAGGGTGACCTGGTCGTCGAGGGCGGCACACTGCTCGATCCGGCGACCGGTGAGGTCGCAGAGGACGCGGTCGTCGTGATACGTGACGGCCGGGTACGCGCGGCCGGGGCGCGAGCGCGGGTCGAGGTCCCCGACGACGTGCCCCGCCTCGACGCGCACGGCCGCTGGGTGCTGCCGGGCCTCGTGGACGCGCACCATCCACCTCGACACCGCCGCCGAGGCGTGTGAAGCGGTCCGCAAGGGTGCCACCAGCGCTCGCAGCGGTTCCACGAACTTCTACCAGGATCTTGCCGTGAGGGAGTTGGCCCGCCAGGCCCCGGACCTGGCTCCTCGGCTGCCGGCCGCGGGCGTGTTCGTCACGCCCGATCTGGGCGACATCCTCCTGGCCGACCCTGACCTCACGCCGCTGGCACGCCTGAAGGACGGGGTGCGTTCCGCCGAGGCACTGCGCCGCGTCGTCGGGGTCAATCTCGCCCGCGGCGCCGACGTGATCAAGACACGGGTCAACGAGCGCGCCGGCCTGCCGGAGCAGGACCCACTGGCGCAGGTCTACTCGCACGAGCAACTCTCCGAGGTCGTGCGGGCGGCGCGGTGTGGCGGCAAGGGCGTGCTGTGCCACAGCTACAGCGAGCGTGGCTGCGACGACGCGGTCCGGGCAGGCGTCCGCTCCCTGGAACACGGGGTGTTCGTGAGCGAGCGGACGCTGCACGACATGCGGCGCAGAGGTACCTGCTTCACGCCGACATTGACCGCCATTGCCGGGCTCGCCGACTTGCCGAACCCGGTACTCGCCGAACGCGGACGCACCTACCTGCCCATTCTGAAGAAGGCGGTGAGGGCGGCGCACCTGCTGGGCGTCCCGCTGGCGGCGGGCACCGACTCCTCCGGCGGTGAGATCGAACCCATCGGACGCGAGGTGGAGTTGATGCATGAGGCAGGCCTTTCGGCGCTGGACGCGATCCGCACCGCCACGACCGGAGCAGCCCGGCTCCTCGGCCTCCAGGAGGCGGCGGGCCGCCTCACGCACGGTTTCTCAGGAGATCTGATCCTGGTGGACGGCGACCCGCTCGCCGACGTGTCCGTGCTCAAGACACCCCTGGGCGTGGTGCGCGCGGGCAGGGTGCTCTAGGGCGTGTATCGAGTCGTGATCACCGGATGGTCGGGGTGAGGTCTTTGATCCAGATCATCGAGGCGCGCAGGTGGAGGCCGGCAAGGTAGCTGTCCGGGGTCTTGTCGTATCGGGTGGCGATGCCACGCCAGGCCTTCAGCTTGTTGATCAG
>NZ_JBVJWD010000061.1:21531-33786 GCF_055602785.1 Streptomyces sp. NPDC037301 | reverse complement strand
ATCCGAAAACCGCTCGCCCCCCACCGACTTCACCTGTCCCGGCCTTGGCACACCCAACACAACGAGCCGACACCCTCAAAGTCACCGGTATTGGGCCAAGGGGCGGAAGTACCGCACGACCTGGATCGACTACGCCTCGCTGGCGGCGGTGCACGCCTACATCGCCTTGGACAGGGAGATGTCGCAAGGGTCGTGGCGGCCGAGGAGGCCGCTGGTGGTGGGGGAGGCGGACTTCTACGGCGGCCGAGTCAACGGCCGGCGCACACGCTGGGCAGCGCTTCGACCGGAGGAACGGCTGCGCCTGGTCGGCCCGGAGGGCGGCTCGCTGCTGCTGGCGCTGAGCTACGACGGGCGGCCGTTCGTGGACTGGGGCACGCTGTTTCGTCGCACGGCCCGCCGGATCCGTGAGCGCTTTGAGTCGCGGTTCCCTGACGTCGCGCCGCACCTGTGCCGGCACACCTTCGCCATGGCGACCCTGGAGAAGCTGGTGGAGGGCCACTACCGGCAGGCAGCCCAGCTCTCCGCGGCGACTGGCGATGCGTCCGGGCTCGCGCTCTACCTGCTGAAGGCGGATCCGCTGCTGATCCTGCGGGACCTGCTGGGGCACTCCAGCGTGGTCACCACGGAGGTCTACCTCAAGCGCCTGGATGTCCACCGAATCTACCGCGCGGCCTGGGAGAACAGTCACGCCGTCGTCAATGCGGCCGCGCTCGTCGAGGCCGACGCCGAGTTCGCCGAGGAGTTCTGATGCCGGCCGAAGTCCTGCGCGATCCGCTCGCGTTGAAGCTGTCCCTGCCCGGCGAGACGGCGACGGTCATCGTCATCGGTGAACTGTCCAACCCGCGGCTGGCGGCCGACCTGACCGAGGGCCTTGCCGCCTCGGTCCATCCCCACGGGTCGCTCGCCAAGCTGACCACGGTGAAGAGCTTCACCTACACCCTGCGCCGGATGGTCCGCGATCTGGCCGATGACGGCTTCGAAGGGTCTGCGGCGGAGCTGACGAGGGCCGTGCTCGGGGCGTTCTGGCTGCGCTCGCACTACCTGGTTGAATACCGCACCCGCACGATCTTGCGCGCCTTCGACAACCGGCATCGGGTGCTTCCCGAACCGGTGCGGCAGATGGTGTTCGGCACGAACTACACGCGCCCCACCCTCAACGGGCCGCTACCGCCCTACGCGCCAGCCGAGTGGAACCGGCTGATTGACCTATGCAAGGGCGAGGTGCGCCGCCTGGGGGAGGAACAGCGGGCGATGGTCGCCCTTGCCCGGGGAGGACAAGATCCGGCGAACGGTGGCTGGAGCGAGGCGAACGGGGCCTGGCTGATGCTCCGGATGGGGCCGGTGACGCGGACGGAGGTCGCCTCTCACCTGGGCCTGACGCCGGATGGGTTTACCAAGAGGCACCGGGGCATCGAGAGGGTTCGGGCGGCGCTGTTCCCGTCCCACAGGGATGCGATTTCTTACATGCTGCTGCTGGCTGCCTGGACCGGCATCGTCCCGGACGGGCTGACCGGCCTGGAGGTCCGGGATCCGCTGGACCGGGAGGCAGGCGACGCTGCTGTCCTACACCAAGGGCCGCACGGCGGACGAGAGCTTGGTGTTGTCGCCGCGGGCGTCGCGGCTGCTGGAGCAGTGGCTGCAGCACAGCGCCCTGCTGCGCAGGCATGCCCCGGCCGAGCTGGCCGAGCACGTGTGGCTGGTGACGCGGCAAGGCAGGCTGGCCCGCGCGGCCTTCGAGGAGCACATGATGCGCGGGTGGGTCAAGGCCCACGATCTGCGCGGTGATGACGGCGGTCTGTTGCGCATCGACCGCCGGCGGCTGCGGACGACGTTCATCGCGCAGCGGGGTCAGCGGCAGTGGTCCCTGCGGGCGACGGGGGTCGATCCGAACCACTCGCCTCAGGTCGAGGGCGAGTGATGTCGGCGGGAGCGCGCCCCGAGCGTCCGTGAACCTCGAGGTAGTCCGTCAAAGGCGAATTGCGGCGAGCGCGGCCGTGCCGTAGCCGTCAGCACGCCGGCGGCCACTCCGGTGCGGGAGGGCAGTCCATGCACGGATCGCTGACGGTAGGAGACACCCCCGCCCTTTCAGGCGCCTCTCCGTGTCCACCTCGTCGGCCGACTGGGCGTCCCGCACGGCTGACTCGATGGCCCCGACGCTGCTCTCCTAGACATCACTGGCGATCTTGGCCACGGACTCGTCGGGGGCGACCAGGTCAGCGGTGGCCTTGGTGAGATGACACCCGACGGGGCGACTGGCGGGTCGTCCGGCCGGTGACGGCCAAGAAGTAGCCGGATCTGTCGAAGTGCCTGCAGCGGAAGCCATGCAGCAGCGCCGTCAGAAGAGTCCGGTCGCTAGGTGGAATCGCACGCGCTGCCCGCTCAGTTGCCGCTCCAGCACCGCATTCTGATGACGGAGAGCCAGGGTCTCAACGTCGTTCTCTCGGTTGCTCATCGGCAGCAGTCTCAGCATCGCGAACGCGTTCGTCACACCCAGGTACGCCAGTCTCAGTAACACAGCCGATCATCACACCGTGCTCACTGTCAGCCGTGCGAGAGCAGCGACTTGAGCGATCCTGTCTGTCACCCTGGGAGACCCAGTCCCACCTGCACAGATGAGGTATTCGGCAAGGGCAGGGATAGCGGTGGGAGAAGCTGGGAGTTACCGCGTAAACCGGGCCCTGCTCTGAGTGGGACTGGTGAAAGGCGCCTGACAGGCAAATGGCCAGGTCAGTTCGTCGCCCTCGCCGTCCTGCCGATCATCTTCGAGTTGCTCCGGCCTGCCGCAAGGGTGGCCCAGTTTGCCGCTCCCTGCAGGCGGCCAGATACCCGCTGGAGGCGACGCGTGGGGGACCAGGGCCGCGGTGCCGGGCCAAGCAGGAGCAGACGCTGCGCCAGAACACCAGCGACGTGGTCGGCGGGCTCCCCGGTGGGTTGCCGGGGCCTCGTCATGGCCGGTCGGTCGTGGCAGGCGATCGTGATCCCGCTGGCGCACGGGCCGGGCGGCGGAGAGCAGCCTGTAGGGGACGTCGGCACCTGGATCTACCCGCCGCATCCTCCGCCGTAGGGCTTCATGAAAGCTTCACGGGCCTACCCGCGCAAGGCACATGGGTGGAGGAGAGCGTCAGTGGGCCTCCGGCAGATCCGCGGAGAGGCGTACGGCCCCGGTGCAGGCCAGTCGGTCCGCCATCTCGACGCACGCCTCGGCCCCCTTCGGGCTGGTCGCGGGCAGCATCGGGCTGCTTTTGCCGTGCGTCACCCTGTCCCGGTGCGAGGCGAGCAGCTCGTCCGCTCCGGATCGGATCGAGACCTCTAGGGCGCCATCGCGCGCGTCCGTCTCCACCTCGGACCAGACAGTGGCGCAGGACGGGCTGAACCGGAGCCGTACGGCGTAGGCATCCTCAGTGACGGTGCTCTCAGTGCGGGCATCCCGGTTGCAGCGGGAGGAGCCCGGATACTGCCCCCGGCAGCTTTCCTTGCGGCAGGACGCCGCTTGCCGCTCCGGGCTGCCGCCCGACAAGGCCGGGGCGCCCACGGCGCAGGCCACGGCGCCCAGTGTGGCGGAGACAGCCAGCACGACGGCCGTCCGCAGCCGTCGCACCCGGGCAGCCGCCGCAAGCGGCAGCCGCGGCGCAGGGGGCTGGGGCGCCGCGCTCAGCGGTCTGGTCTCGGCCCGGCAGGCGTTCTCCCACAGGGCGACCAGCGGCGCCATCTCCGTGTCTCCGAGTCGCCCCAGCGCCTCGACAGCGGTACGCGGCGGGAGCTTGACGCCGTTGAGATAACGGTGCCATGAGGACTTGCTGTGGGCGGTGCGTGTAGCCAGCGCGGCCAGGCTCAGCCCGGTCTGCTGTTTGAGGTCGCGCAGCCGCTCCACCAGCAGCAGCCCGTCGGGGCCGAGCGAGTCGGGCAGTTGCTGCCAGCGAGCCGTCGCTTGCTCCTTCATGCCGTTCCCAGTCCTTCTATCAGGCATCCGGTTCATTCCGGATCGCGTGATGTGTGCCCTGGGGGCAGGGCAGCCACACGCACGGCCGGAGTCATCGGGCAATCGGCTTGTAGTACAGAGAGAAGGTGCGGTCCGAGGGCGGGCCCTGGGTGAAGCCAAGGCACAGCCAGGGCCCGCCTCGGCGCAGCACAGTCAGGCCCTCCGGCTCGCGCGGGTAGAGCCCCCTCGCAGTGTGGTCCAGCACCTGCTGCACCACGCGGCCGGTACGCACGTCGATACGGAACAGACGGACGTCGCCGGCCGAGCCGGCGGGGTTGTCAGCGCCGTATCCGTGGCCGAGCAGCTGGTAGGCGTACGGGCCGTACAGCGCCATGCCCTGGAAGGGGAGCCCCAGTTCGGTGCCGGGCTGAGCGAAGCCGGTGACTGGCCGGAAGTTCCCGGCCGCGAACTGTTTGAGCCCGTACACCCCGTAGCGCGGCATGCCGCCCACCTTGTACCGCAGCAGCAGCCGGTTGTGCGCCGGGTCGAGGGCCACCTGATTATTCGTGGAGCCGGGGAGCGGGCGATGCGTGGCAATCCTGCGGCTGGCGCGGGTCAGTACCCGGCCCGCGGTGAAGGTGAAGCGGCAGATGCCGCGGCCGTAGCCGGAGGCCGGCTGTGCGTCCCACTCCGTCCACAGAGCGCCGGCGCGGCGGGCCGTGTCCTCCACGCCGAGGGCGCTCCCGTGGCCGAAGCCCAGCAGGTACATATCGCCGTTGAGCGCGCCGCCCATGGTGAGCCGGTTCAGGCACATGTCGCCGCGGGCCGCGCGCTCGGCATGGGTGTACGCGCGCGGCTCGCCCGGCAGCCGGACGCCGCCCTCCATGACCTGGAGCGCGTACATGTGGCCGTGCCGCTCGTCGAAGGCGAAGGACTGCAGCACCGTGGAGTGGTGCAGCCGTACACCCTGGATCCACGGCTTGCCCGCCGGCGCCAGGCTGGCCGGTTGAGCCTTCGGCTGGGCTTCTGCCCTGCCGGCGGGGAATGCGGCGGCCAGTGCGACCGCAGCTCCAAAGCCGAGGACGGCTCTGCGGCCCGGACTGGATGGTAGGGAAAGGGACATGGGGGTCTCCTCGCTTGCTCGTGAGCTTCGTGGAACGGGCCCGCCCGCCCCGCGAGCGGGGCGGGCGGGCAGAGCGGCTCAGCACCAGGGGATGGCGCTCACGTTGCGGACGTAGCGGGCGGAGACGTAGCCCTTGTTGTGGGAGAGCTTGTACCAGCGGTGGTTGCCGCGGACGTTGCGCCCGTACTTCTTGCAGGGGATGTGGACCGTGCTGGCGGGACGCAGCGAGCCGATGACCCGGTAGCCCGTGCCCGGGCCGGAGCGGATCCTGAGCGGCATGTGGCGGGTTACCACACGGCCCTGGACGTAGCCGGTGCAGGTAATGGGCCGGGTCGTGGAGTGGCTGGGCGCCCACAGCTGGGGCGGGGCCGTGCGTCGGTGGGGCATCTGCTGGTGAGGCGCTGTGTGCCGCTGCTGCGCGGCGGCGGTGTCGGCGGAAACGACTGCAGCGGGCAACACCGCGATCGCCGCAATCGCGGCCACGAGGCTGCGCTGGATCGTGCGATTCATGGACTCTCCTATGAGGGCGTCTTCAGGATCGGCTGAGCGAGACCCTGTGTCGCTCAGCGTTTCCTAGCCGTCGGACAAAGATTCCGTCCCACGCGTTTCCGGGAGAAAGTGGGACGTCCCACCCGAGGGGACGGTTGAGTCTCAGCCGCCGTCGCCCGGGAGACCAGCCCCACTTCCCGCCAGGCTGCGGATGAGGGCCCCGTCAGGGTGGGCGGTGACCAGCTGTTCGATCTCGTCTTCCAGTGCCTTGAGGCGGGCCTTGCCAGCCGCCAGCTCGTCGGCGAGTTCGCGGATGAGTTCGGCGGTTCGCCGTTCGCCGGGAGGCGCGACGCGGTGGGCCTGTGCGGAGTTCACGGCGGCGTCCGCCACTGCGCCACGGTCTGCTTGCTGACGCTGTGCCTGCCCAGGTAGCCAGCGATGCGGGTGGTTCCGGCGCGCCGGATCTCGCTCGCGGTGACGTAGCGGCCCGGCAGGATGAGTCCGGACTTCGTCGTGGGGTCCACGGCGCGTTCCAGGCCGGGGCGGATGCCGGTGGGTAGATCCCGCAGACACGAGGTCCGCGCTGTGGCCCCCTGCGGACGCGGTGGACTGTGCCGCTTGGGATTCGTAAGGAGGTAACCGAACTGCTGCTGCCTGCAAGCCAGCCGCGGCGGTGTGCGAGCGGCCGGCCGGCAGCGTTGCTCTGGCCGCCGTCGACATCGTCGTCATGGTGTACGTGATGCGCGGCGCGTTTCCCCTCCGGACGGCTGTTCGCCGCGGATCGAAGAGCCTGAACTGCGGGTCGCGGGGCGAGACCGGCATAGGCGGCGAGATGGTCGGCGGTGGGGGAGTGCGCCGGCGTCGGTCCGGGTTACGCGAAGCGGCCTGTCCGTCGTTGTTGGAGTAGCACATGGGTTTGGTCCCCCGGCTGATGATGCGCAGTTCGCTGTGGCGGATGTCGGCCGACTCGTTGTAACGCACCAGGTGCGGTGCCCCGTGGTCGGTCGGGTTGGCGCTCCGCTGCCCTTCGTTCCGGCATGTTATTTGGGCTACTTGGGAGTCGAGATGAACCAGCGCTGGGAGCTGCCTCCGGTACACGTCGCGGTGGAGACGAGGTCGTTCACCGTCGCCGTTCGTGCGAGACATTTGTGGCTGACGGCGTTCTTGATCAGGGCACCGGACGGGCTATCGGTGACGTTCCAGAATGCTGCCTGGTCCGCGGCGGCACAGGGCTTCATGGTCAGTTGGCCGTTGCGCAGCGTGAGGCACAGCCCGGTCGCCTTCTGTCGGAGCGCCCGTTCAGCCTCCGCCTGGCGGGCATGACGTTGACGACCACCGGGGTGCTTGGCGGCTCGTTCCAGGAGACCTTGTAGCTGTCGTCTATCCGGTTCTGGTCAGTGGGGTGGAAGTCGGCGGCCCAGTTCGTCGAGGAAGTCGTCGTAGACAGCGACGAGGTCGTCGAGGTCGGCCATCTGCGGGAAGTCGATGACCGGCTGCCGCTCGGCCAGGAAGAGTGCGGCCTCCCGCACCATGTGCTGCTCGTCGGTCTCCGGGAGCCGGAGTTCCTCCAGCACCGCCGGGCTGTCCTTGAAGCGTGATTCGATCACTTCTTCGCTGAGGTGGGAGCGCACGAGGTAGTCGTGGTCGCCCAGTGGCTCGACACCGAACTGCTCGGACATGGATGACCCTGATTCAGCTGCTGGACGCCGGAGACGGGCCGAGCCCCAGAGGCGGTGTGGCCGACGTCGGGCAGGCCCCGGCCGCCCGTACCCTCCGTCCCGCGGTACACGTGGGGACGGAGGGTACGGGTCTGCCCAGATCAGTCGCGGGGGCGCAGGGGCGGGATGGAGGGGACCTCGGCTGTGTTCTCGATGTCCGCGGGCGTCAGCCGGAACTCCTCGGGGTAGTCCTCCCGGCGGGTGCGGCGGGTGGGTTCGCTGGTGCGCCACATGTACAGGCACTGCCCGCAGCGCAGTACCTCCCACACACCCGGGACGGGTGAGGCGAAGACGCGCTCGACGGCCTGGTGCGCGCAGCGGGGGCAGATCACGGAGTCGGCCATGGCGGCACTTCCTTTCCGTAGGTCGGGAGCCGTTCCGTGGAACGGAACGGACGGGGTGTCAGCGGCTGGCGGCGATGCGCCGGAGCCGGTCGAGCCAGGCGTCGGCCTCCGGCAGGTCGCGGACCGGGGTGCTGTAGTGGCCGCGCCGGTCCGGGGCGGCGGGCGTGGTCGCGTCGACGATCAGCTTGTCGACCATGCCGGGGATGTCGGCCTGCGGGGCGAGTTCCACGACGGACACGTCGGGGATCCTGATCAGGTCCCGGGCGGGGTTCATCTTCGTCGACAGCGCCCACATCACCTGCGGCAGGTTGAACGGGTCGACGTCCTCGTCGACGACGATGACCGTCGCCGCGTAGCCCAGGCCGTGCGGGGTCGTCAGCACCCGCATGCCGACCGCCTTCGCGAAGCCGCCATAGCGCTTGCGGGTCGAGACGATGACCACCATGCCGTGCGTGTACAGGGCGTTGACCGACTGGACCTCGGGGAAGTCCTTCGTCAGGGCCTGGTGGATCGGCACACAGGTGTTGGCCGCCATCAGGTAGTCGATCTCGGTTCACGGCTTGCCGAGGTAGAGGTGCTCGAAGATCGGGTCGCTCCGGTAGGAGATCCG
This sequence comes from Streptomyces sp. NPDC037301, assembly GCF_055602785.1. Lineage (NCBI taxonomy): Bacteria > Bacillati > Actinomycetota > Actinomycetes > Kitasatosporales > Streptomycetaceae > Streptomyces > Streptomyces sp. NPDC037301. The sequence goes on along the minus strand of NZ_JBVJWD010000061.1, from coordinate 25,583 downwards.
GTCGATGCGCACCACGGGCAGGCTGCGCCCGCCGGAGTAGTGCCCGGTGAACTCGCCGAAGGGGCCCTCGATCTCCCGCTTGCGGCCCTCGACGACACCCTCGATGACGACCTCGCTGCCCCACGGCACCGGCAGCCCGGTCAGCGTGGCCCGCGTGATCGGGGCCGGGGCACCGCGCAGCGCGCCCGCCATCTCGTACTCGTTCTCGTCGTACTTCATCGGGGTCGAGGCGACGATGGAGATGACCGGGTCGTTGCCGATCGCGATGGCGACGGGCAGGTCCTCGCCGCGTTCCTCCGCCGCGCGCAGTTGCAGCGCGAGGTCGTGCACGGGCACGGGCTGCATGGCGAGCTTGCGCGGGCCCTTGACCTCCATGCGGTAGATGCCGACGTTCTGCTTGCCGCTGTGCTCGGGGTCGTCGGGGTCCCGGGAGACCACCGCGGCCTTGTCGATGTAGAAGCCGCCGTCCCCGTCGTTGAGGCGGATCAGCGGCAGCACCCGGAAGATGTCGGCCTCCTCGCCCTCCAGGGTGTTCTCGGCCCACGGCGGGTTGTCCCGCCACTCGGGCGCCATGGGGAATTCGCCCCACCGGCGGATGAACTCGGCCACCTGGTCGCGGGTGCCGGTCTCCTTCGGCAGCCCCATTGCGAGGGCGTGGTTGGCCCACGAGCCGTGTACGTTCATCGCGATGCGGGCGTCGGTGAAGCCCGTGACGTTGTCGAAGTACAGCGCGGGGGCCGTGTCGCCCAGGCGGGTCACGGCGTTCGCGGCGGCGGCGATGTCCGGCTCGGGCATCACCTCCTCGGTTACGCGCAGGAGCTGGCCTTCCCTGTCGAGGGTGTCGAGGAAGCTGCGGAGGTTGTCGTAAGCCATGGGCGGTCCTTGGGTGATGTAGTGGTGTTCTGTTCAGACGGCGGGGCGTGCCGCAAGGGGTTCGGACGGCGTGGGGCGTGCAGCACGGGCGGAGCGGATGCCCGCCCAGCGTTCGGCCGCGGGCGACGGCAGGTTGAACTGGTCGAGAATGCGGGCGGTGATGTGGTCGACGATGTCGTCGACCGTCTCCGGGTGGTTGTAGAAGGCGGGCATGGGCGGCACGATCGCCGCGCCCATCCGGGTCAGCGCCAGCATGTTCTCCAGGTGGATCTCGTTCAGCGGCGTCTCCCGCGCCACGAGGACGAGCCGGCCGCGCTCCTTCAGGACCACGTCGGCCGCGCGGCCCACCAGTCCGTCGGCGTACCCGGCGCGGACGCCCGCCAGGGTCTTCATGGAGCACGGGGCGATGACCATGCCGTCGGTGCGGAAGGAACCGGAGGAGATCCGGGCGCCCTGGTCATCGGGGGAATACACCTCGTCGGCGAGGGCGGCGACCTCCCGCACCGCGAGCCCGGTCTCCAGCTCGATCGTGGTACGCGCCCACCGGCTGAGCACCAGATGGGTCTCCACCGAGGGCAGCTCGGCCAGATACTGCAACAGCCGCACGCCGAACACGGCACCCGTCGCGCCCATCATGCCTACTACCAACCGCACGCTGGTCTCCTTCGTCGGGTCCTCCGGGCCGGCCTCAGGGTCTGGAGGTGTCGGGACGGAGCGCGGACTGTTTCAGACGCCGCCGTCTCATCGCGTTCCACGCTAGGCGCGAAGAACGAGGACAGAGCGCTACGCTGAAGACAGGCCATGGACAGAAACGGACAGCGTGACGTCACGGAGGTTCCCTACACCTCGTCGGTGGGAGCCCCACCGGGGGTAGATGTGTTCGATTTCCGTGCCCTCGTCGAACGGGCCGCATCGCATGACGTCGACCCGTACTCCCCGGTCCGGGTGGCCTTCCACGAACTGATCACTGTGCGCAGCGGCGTCCTGCGCTATGCGCTGGACTTCGCCGACGAGGAACTGTCCGAGGGCGCCTGGATGTGGGCCCGGCCCGGCCAGATCCACCAGTTCCGTTCCGACCTCACCGCGGTCGACGGCGTCGTGATCATGGTCGATCCCGGCTTCGTGGGCACCGCCACCGCCCAGGCCGCCGGTCTCGACCGCTACCCCGAACAGGGGCCACTGTTGCCCGACGCCTCCGCCGCGGCCGCCCTTCGCGGCATCCTGGAACCCCTGGAGAGCGAGTTCCGTGCCCCGCGCGACCTGCCGCTGGAGGTGCGCGTCGAGGTGCTCCGACACCTGCTCGCGGCGCTCCTGCTTCGGCTGTCCCACGTGCCCGGCGCCCCGGGGGACGCCGCAGCCGGCGACGAGGTCTTCCGCCGCTTCCGGCAGGCCGTGGAGCGCAACTACGCCCGCAACCACCGCGTGGAGGACTACGCGAAGGAGCTCAGCTACAGCGTCCGCACCCTCACCCGGGCGACCCGGGCCGCCGCCGGCCGCGGCGCCAAGCGCTACATCGACGACCGCGTCCTGATGGAGGCCAAGCGCCTACTGGTACACACCGACCTGTCCGCCACGGCGATCGGGGAGCGGCTGGGTTTCCCAGGTGCCACGGTCTTCACCAAGTTCTTCCATCGGCGGGTCGGCATGACGCCAGGCGCCTTCCGGGCCTCCGCGAGGGGCACGCCCGCGCCGAGTCCCGCGAATCCCGCAGCCCGTAATTCCCCAGGTACGAGGGCATCCGCTTCAAGCTGAAACGCCTGGTCAGCAGAGGCATCCTCACCGAGACCGAACCCGACCTGTTTACCCAGCCCGCCCATAACCCCTCGTCGCGGATCCCCGACCAGCGAACCTCACCCAGCCCGGATGCGTGAGGGACGACCGTCGTACAGGATGCGGCACGCCAGGTTCCAGATGTTCGACCCGGGCGCGCGAAGGGCGACCCTGTCCCTCGTCAGAATGCCGCATGTCGGCCCCTACCGGGGGCATGCTGTGCAGCAGTTCCAGTCGGCGTTGGGCGGCTTCGACCGCCCCGCAGCGCCGGCCAGGTACGTGGCTGAGCAATGAGACCAGAGGTGGGCCGAGTTCCCGGGCTTGCTGCGGGTCGCGAAGTTCTTGCCACTGGTGGTGGGCGCAGTCCACGGCGTCTTCTACGGCGGGTCGACCGGGGGCTGTTGCCGGGCGAGGCGGGTGTTGGCGGCAGCGATCCACAATTCGCAGCTGTGCCGGATCGTCGGCTATGCGAGCGAGGTCGGCCCGGACCCCCAGCCAGGGGGTGGCCTGCACGAAGCCCGCGCCGTAGGTACGCAGAGCCCCGGCGATCCGGTCGATCCGCAGCAAGGTGCCGTCCAGGATCACGAACGCCTTCGTCCGGGCTGCTGTCATCGCCTCGGCCAGGGCGGGACCGAGGGCGGCCAGAATGTCGACGGCCTCGCGTATGTAGCGGTACACGGTCGCGATTCCGATGCCGAATCCTGCGGCAAGCTGGGCGTAGGTATCGCCGCAGCGCAGGGAGTTGAGAGCTTGGGGAAGGGTAGACAACCACACGGAGCTCCTGGCAGATGGTGAATCTTGGTCGTGACGCCGTCTACCAGGAGCTTCGTCGTCCCGTCAGGCCGTCCAACTCGTGGGCCGCCACGTCAGGTTGGAAACGGCTCCGTGACAGCAAGCATCAGCCACTCTTCCTATGCTCGAGCGTTCAACGGATGAGTGTCTATCTTCATGCCCCGCTGCCCTGAGCAGTCGATCGCACGACGAGCCGATCGCTTGCCCTCATTCAAGCGGCCCGCCATAAGAATCGACGTGTTACCCCACGCCGCGTACCCGTCGACTCGCGCGAACCGTCGGAGGTCGTCGTCACCGCCTCCAGTTCGCCGCTTCCTCGGTCGCCACGCGATCCAGCGGCCCGTCACGGGCGAGACCGAGGCGCAGACCATGTCGTTTGCTCGCCGAATTGACAACCCTCTTGACGCCGTCCCCATCACCCACTGAACTGTCAGTGGTTTAAACCAATTTCCCAACCGTGACCCTGTATCCGCCAGTTCACGTGAGGAACACGATGAGGTCCCTGCGGTTGCTTTTCCCTGGCGCGGGGGGGGGGGGGGGGGGGGGGGGGGGGGGGGTAGGGGGGGGGGGGGGGGAGGGGAAAACGGGAGGGGGGAGAGAAAAAAAAACACGCAAAC
>NZ_JBVJWD010000061.1:0-21521 GCF_055602785.1 Streptomyces sp. NPDC037301 | reverse complement strand
TTGTTTTGTCGTGTGTTCTGTTCCCCCTCCCCCTCCCCCCCCCCCCCCCCCCCCCCCCCCCCCCCCCCCCCCGCCCCGAATCCCAAGCCCCAGACGATCCCGGCCCAGTAAAGGCCCGCGGATCCGCGGCGGCTGTCCTGTCCGGCGATGGGCGTCCCTTCCCGCCACCGGACACGACACGATTCCAAGCCGCCGTCGCACGTGGCCTGATCACCCTCGGAAGGAACCGAGATGAAGCCCTTGCTGTCGCTTTTCCGCAGCGTGCTCGCCGTTCTCATCGGGCTGGCCGCCACCGTCTCGGTGGCAACCGTCCCGGCAAGCGCGCAGACCACGCCCAACCCCAAGCCCCAGACGATTCCCGCGCTGCAGGAGTGGACCGGCGGCACCGGGTCGTTCACCTACTCCAGCGCCATCAGGATCGTCCGCGCCGCCGCGAACGCGAGGGCGCTGGCGACCACCAGCGAGGTCTTCGCCGACGACCTGCGGGAGCTGAACGGCTACCCCGTCACCCAGGTCATCGGCACCACCGCCAGCCTGCGGGCCGGCGACATCTTCCTGTCTCTCGGCTCCACCGACACCGCCCTCGGCACCGAGGGCTACGCCCTCTCGGTCACCGACAAGATCACCATCACCGCCCGGGACGACCGCGGCGCCTTTTACGGCACCCGGACGATCCTGCAACTGCTCAAGCAGGGCACGTCGATCCCGCAGGGCACGGCCCGGGACTGGGCGCTCAAGCCCGAGCGCGGACTCATGGTGGACATCGGGCGAAAGTACTTTACCCCGCAGTGGCTCAAAGACCACGTGAAGGAACTCGCCTACCTCAAAATGAACTACTTCCAGCTGCACCTGTCCGACAACCAGGGCTTCCGGATCGAAAGCACCTCGCACCCGGAGATCGTGTCCTACGAGCACCTCACCAAACAGGAGGTCAAGGACATCATCGCGCTGGCCGCCAAGTACAAGATCACCGTTGTCCCGGAGATTGATGCGCCCGGGCATCTGCGCCAGGTCCTGAACGTCCACCCCGAACTGCGGCTGGTCACGCGCACCGGCACTCAGCAGTCGGAGTACATCGACCTGAGCAAGCGCGGGACCTACACGCTGCTCAAGGACCTCTACAAGGAGTACTTGGCGCTGTTCCCCGGCCCGTACTTCCACATCGGCGCCGATGAGTACAGCATCGGCAGCTTCAGCCAGTACCCGCAGCTGGAGCAGTACGCCAAGGACACCTACGGCGCCGACGCCACCGTCAAGGACGTCTACCTCGGCTTCATGAACTGGGCCAACGACATCATCCGCGCCGAGGGCAAGACCGCCCGCGCGTGGAGCGACGGAGTGGGCGGCGGCACCGCCGTCACGGCCAACCCCGACATCATCCTCGAGTTCTGGTACAACCTCGGTCTCTCACCGCAGGCGCACATCGACAACGGGCACCTGATCTCCAACGACAGCTGGAGCCCGACCTACTACGTTCTCGGCTCGGGTGGACCAAGCGGACCGGGCAGCCAATGGGGCTATGACACCTGGAACCCCGACCTGTTCCAGGGCAACCAGACCATCACCGACGCCTCGAAGTCCAAGAACCTCGGTTCCAAGCTCCACGTCTGGTGCGACCGCGACACCGCCACCCAGGAACGCGTCGCCAACGACATCAAGGACGGCCTGCGGATGGTGGCCCAGCAGACCTGGGGTTCACCCAAGCTGGTGACCCCGTGGTCGAGCTTCACCACGACGATCAACACCATCGGCCGCAACCCGGCCTGGCCGACCGACGCCCAGCAGGGCAACATCGCCGCAGGCAGGCCCGTGACCGTCTCCAGCACCGAGGCCAGAAGCGGCGCGGGCGCGAACGCCGTGGACAGCAACTACACCACTCGCTGGTCCAGCCGCTACAGCGACAACCAGTCGATCACCATCGACCTCGGCATCCCCAAGCCGGTCAGCCGGGTGAAGCTGCACTGGGGGAACGCGTACGGCAAGGGCTACCAGATCCAGGTCTCCAACGACGCCACCACGTGGACGACGGTCTACACGACCACCACGGGTGACGGCGGCATCGACGACCTGACCGGGCTCACGGGCACCGGCCGCTACGTCCGCATGCAAGGCACCGCCCGCGCCACCGGCCACGGCTACTCGCTGCACGAGTTCGAGGTCTACGCACCGGTCATCCAGTCCGGAGCCACCTACCAGCTCAAGACCGGCGGCAAAGCCATGGACATCCCCCTGACCAATACCGACGGCACCCAGCTCACCGTGGACAGCCCGCACTCCGGCGACAACCAGAAGTTCGTCATCACCGCCAACCCGGACAACACCTACACGCTCAAGAGCGTCTACAGCGGACTCTGCGTCGCCATCTCCACCAACTCGAACACCGGGGGTCAGGCGATCATCCAGACCGCCTGCACGTCGACCGCCGCCCAGCGCTGGTCGCTCTGGCAGACCGCCGCCACCGGCTACTCACTGGTGGCGACGACGGCCAGCGCCCAGGCGATCACCGCGGAGTCGGCCACCAATGGCGCCAAGGTCATCTCCCTGGGCATCATGGCCGCGCCCCTCCAGTCCTGGACCTTCACCAAGGTTTAGGACCGATCGGAATGGCGAGCCCTGCCGGTGGCATCTCTTGTCACCACCGGCAGGGACTCCCTCTTTCAGCCCTGGAAACTGTGACGGGTGCGATGGACGTGCGCGGCCGCCCGGCACGGGCCGCGGCGGCGTCACCCCGGCGGACGGCGGCGCAGACGGCGGTGTGCTCCTCGAGCGCCAGCTCGACCGGGCCGCCGCTGCAACCGCCGAACGCGATCGCGACGACCTCGCGCCGACGAGTCGGCGGCCTCGACGTGGCCTCTGTCAGCGGCCGGGCACCGGTCGCCCGACGGGTGCCCGGCAGACGGTCACGCCGAGGGTTCTTTCCCTCGGCGCGTTTGCGCTCGTAGAAGGCCCGCGAGTTTGAGTCGTAGCGGACGCTGGTCAGGGCGGACATGTAGAAGACGCGCTGGAGGCCGCGGTGGTAGTGGCGGGGGCGGTGGGGGTTACCGCTCTTCTTCCCTGAGTCGTGCGGTGCCGACGCGAGTCCAGCGAAGGCGGCGAGGTCGCCCGACCCACTACGCCCACCGCCGCTGACCCTGGAGATCGGGGCTGCTGGATTCATGCGGAGATAGCGGAGCGGCGGGTAGCGCACCCTACGGGATCACGGAGCCGTGGCCAGAATTATGGCGGCGGTAGGGGAACGCCGGTCTCCACTCCACCTGCCTAGCTTGTGCGCATGGCAACCAACCCGATTTCTCAGCGTGCCGTGATCTTCCACGAGGACGGCTACGCCCGCATGGGAGAACTGCTTTCTCCGGCAGAGGTCGATCTGTACCGGGCGATCTACGATCGGTTTCTGAATGGCGAGATCGACTGCGGTGACAAGCGCTCCGACCTCGGCGCCGGCAGCGCCCGCAGCAACGGTGCCGCCGAGAACATCACACAGATCATGTGGCCCTCCGCGCTCTACCCCCGCTTGCTGGGGCTGCCCTTGCACGAACGGGGTCTCGCGTTGGCCCGGGAGTTGATCGGTGACGACGCCGTTCTCGACTTCGACATGTTGATCGACAAGGCACCCCACACCGCGGTGCCGACTCCGTGGCACCAGGACGCCGCCTACTGGGTCGGTCTCCCTGACACCCGGGCTGTTTCGATCTGGGTCGCGTTGGACGAGTCGACGTTGGACAACGGCTGCATGTGGTACGTCCGAGGCTCGCACGAGACTCCGATCCGGGCGCACCGGTCGGCCGGCACCGGTGGCGGCGCGATCGAGTGCGAGTGCTCGGAGGACGAGCCCGAGGCCATGCCTGTACCGCTGGCTCCCGGCCATGCGGCGGCCCACGCCGGCGGAACGCTTCACTACTCCCGTGGCAACACGACCGATGGGCACCGGCGTGCGTACATCCTCAACTACCGCCCGGCGGACATGGTCCGGCTGGAGCGGGAGAAGGGGATGGACCACGGTCTGCAGGACAACGCACGGACCGTGCGGAACGCGGCCGCGAGGTGATGGCGGAGGAGAAGACCAGGCAAGTCCCTTGGGCTCGCCACGGAGTCGCGGCCCTCGCCGCGCCGGCCGGCCGGGACGGTGCCTTCCGCTGTCCGCACGCGATGGTTCAGGACAGCGGCCGGGTCATTCTGGCGGATCGGGAGAACGACCGTCTGGTGACCCTCGATCCAGCGGGGCAGCTCGTTGGGACGTTTGCGGACCGTCTGCGCAGGCCGAGCTGCCTGGCCTTCCGTTACGAGACGCTCGCGGTCGGCGATTTGTCGGCGTCGGTGGCCCTGCTGGACCCGGACGGCCGGTTACTGACTTCGGCTCGTCAGGGTGAGGTCGGGTTGCCGAGGGTGAGGCCGGTGCCGGCTATGAAGCCGTCGAGGGTTTCGGGCCGGTACTGGAGTCGTTTGAGCCGGTTGCGGACGAGGACCTCCAAGCGGTCCAGGGCGACGACAGCGAGGTTGGCCAGGCTGCGCTTGACGTGGGCCCACACGCCCTCGACCGGGTTCAGGTCGGGCGAGTAGGCGGGCAGCAGGAACACCGTCAGCCATTCCCGTGCGCCGATCAACTCTCGCATCGTGCGGGAGACATGGGTGTTGAGCCGGTCCCAGACCAACACGATCGGTGCCTTGATGAGCTGGTGGGTGCCGTCGAGCAGAGCGATGAAGTCGCGCTCGCTCATGCTGCGGCGCTTGCCCTTGCCCGCCGGGTGGGCGATCAGCCGATGGCACAGCCGCGTCCGTGAGCCGGGCCGCACCGCAATCAGCCCGGCCACCGACAGCCGCCCCGAGCGGCGTCCACTCACCGTCACGACCGGGGTGTGTCCGCGTCGTCCCCCGGCCCGGCCCCGGGGCGGTCGGCGGGTGAAGTCTGCTTCGTCCTCGAAGCAGATGTAGCCCCCGCAGGCCGCCCGGGCCCTTTTACCTCCGCCCAGGTCGCCTCCTTCCACACCTTCACCGCCTCCTCGTCGCGCTCGGCGACCCGCCGCACGGATACCTGTGGGAAGAACCCGAGCCGGTGCATCAGCCGGGTGGCGCCCGAGACGCTGTAGGAAACGTGGACCTTCCGGCCGATCAGCGTGGCCACCCGCGCAGCGGTCCACACCTGGTCCTCCACCCAGCCGTGCGCATTCGGCCCCACCTCCAGATACGCGGCGAGCTTCTCCAGGCAGCGCGGCGACAGACGGCACCGTGATCCGCTCCGCCCGCGCGAGACCAGGGCCTCGATCCCGCCGTCCCGCCACAACTGGTGCCACCGGTAGGCCGACTTCCGGCTCACCCGGAGGCGCTGGGCGACCTCCAGCGGCTTGATCTTCTGCTCGAACAACTTGGCCGCCTGCCGCCGTACGGCCTCCCGACGCTGCCGCCCCGCAGCGGTCAGCCCGCCCCCATCCGCATATCTCACACAGCACGAGATACAGCCCGCACCCCAGGCCCATCAGGCACATCGACAAAGATCACCCTGACGAGCGAAGTCAGTAATGGGGTGCTACGGGTCCGACGACGCGGCTGTCGAGCGGCCGGGCTGGCCCAACGCCCTGAGTCCCGGCGGTGCGACGATCGCCCCGCAGGTGCCGGCGGAGCAGTTCAACAGTCCGCACGCGGTTGCTGTCGACACGGCAGGACGGATCCATGTCGTCGAATGGGTGGTGGGAGGCCGTCATGTCCGCTTCGATCCCGACGAGTCGGGGCCCGCGACGGTGTTGTGGCCAGCCCCGGTGGACGTCTGCACGTCACCGCCGGGACGCCGCGGCGCCTGACAGCTGATGCGAACTCCAGGCTGTGCAGGCTCGGCCGGTCATGGCACCATCGGCCTTTCCGATCCACAACCGGAGAACGACCACCATGGCGCTGCCCTTCAACGACGAGGTCAACCTCGATCAGAGCGCTGAACGCACCGTCGTGGACCTGGCCGGGCTCGGCCTCGCACCGCTGCTGGCCCTGGGCCGCTACCGATACCTGCACGCCCGTGTTCCCCGTCCGCCGGACCGGCATCGCACCCTGTTGGTGGTCGCGCTACCGGTCCGCGGCACGTTCTCCTTCGACATCGGCGGCACGGTCCACCCGGCACGCCCCGGTCAGGCCATCCGTGTACCGCCGGGCGAGGCCTACAGCACGGGCCTGGCCACTGAACCCCGCGGCTCACTGATCTGGCTCATCGCCCGCGTCACCGAACGACCAGGCCCGGACGCTCTCCACCGGGCGCTGAACCTGCTCGCCACCCCGACTGGGCAACTGATCACCGATGGGACGGACCAGGCCCGCGACAGCCTGGAGCGGGCCCTGACCCTCGCCGACCGCGCCGGCGACTGGATCAACGACGCGTTGTTGCAGCACACACTCGCCTCGGCGCTGTTGGAGCTGGCCCGTGGTTTCACCAGCGCAGGATCGTCACCTGCGGCATGGCCGCACCACCGCATCACCCGGGTACTGACGTGGATCGAAGAACATCTCGCCGACCCGGTCACTCCCGCGGAACTCGCCGCCATGGCTGAGCTGTCCACGAGCCAGTTCTACGAGGCATTCCGTGCCGCCACCGGCACTAGCCCCAAGGATTATCTCCTGCGCCGGAAGACCGAGTACGCGCGCGAGTGGCTGCAGCGAGACCCGGCAGTGTCGGTCACGGCGGTGGCCCACGCGCTGGGGTTCTCCTCCTCGCAGCGGTTCGCCACCATCTTCCGCCGCTACCACGGCATCTCGCCCACGGCTGCCAGAACCACACTCCACCGTCACAGCACTGCACCATGAATTTACGGCGGAGGAACGGGAACGCGGAGCCCCGCGCCCGTACGTAGCCTCGGCCCATGATGCAGAGCCCTGTTGACACACTCACCCTGGCATTTCGCACGGATGGCGTCGCCCGCATCGGGCCTCTGCTCTCCGAAACCGCGTTCGAGGCTGCCGCTCGCAATGGCCGCACTCTCGAAGCGTAGCGAGCCGTAAACGGTTCGCGTGCGTGGGCGCGCACCTCGCAAACCATCGGCATTCGGCACCAGCGCCGGCTCCTCATGCCCGGACCGCAGCCGAAAAGCTCACCGCCGACGAAGCCACCGGACATCAGCACCATGGCCAGTCCCTGCACGCCCTCTGATAGGAGAAGGCAGTGACCCTGTTCGCTAGCAGACGCCTCGCAGCGATCCTCGCTACGGCCGTCCTCATCACCGCCCTGCAGGCAGTGGCTGTGCTGCCCGCCGGGCCGGCCACCGCGGCGGCCACGGGCGCCGACGTCGTCGTCCCGGCACCCCGGACCGTCACCAGTACCGGCACCCCTGCTTCGATCACGGCGGCCAGCCGGATCGTCTACCCGAGCGGCCTCGGCCTGGACGACTACGCCACCGCCCTGGCACAGGAAGTCGCCGCGGTCACTGGCACGGCACCGACCCTGGCGGCCGCGGGCACACCTGCCCCCGGCGACATCTCCATCACCAAGGCCAGCACCTCGCACGACGGTTCCTACACTCTGACCGTCGACGGCATCGTCACGCTCTCCGCCGCCGATCAGAACGGCCTGGCAAACGCCTCCGCCAGCCTGCTCCAGATGCTCCAGGCCGACCGGACCATCCCCGGCACGGTCATCACCGACGCACCCGACACCGCCTACCGGTCGCTGATGGTCGACACCGCCCGCGGGCACTGGTCGATCCAGGACCTGCGGAACCAGATCGAGCTCTGCCACCTCTACAAGATCAACTACCTGCACCTGCACCTGACTGACGACCAGAACTTCATGTTCCCCTCGACCGCCTACCCGAACCTGTCGGCACACAACGCCAGCGGCCATCCGGCCTACACCTTGGGAGAGTTGAAGGCCCTGGAGCGGTTCGCGGCGGCCCGCGGGGTGTCGCTCATCCCCGAACTCGACGTACCCGGCCATTCGATGAAGATGGTCACGCAGTACCCCGCGGTGTTCGGCGGCACCGGGGCCACCATCGACGTCACGTTGCCCAGGGCCCGGGCCGCCGTGAAGACGATCACCGGCGAGATGCTCGACGTGTTCACACACACGCCCTACTTCCACTTCGGCGCGGACGAGAGCAGCGCCTCGGGCTCGGACTTCGCCTCGTTCATCAACGACCTGGACGGCTACATCAACGGCCGCGGCAAGACCTCCATCGTCTGGGAAGGCTTCAGCCGCGACATCCAGAGCCAGATCAACCACGACGTGATCATCGAGAACTGGGTCAACTCCTTCTACCGCTTCGACCAGCAAGTCGCCGACGGGTTCACCGTCATCAACGCCGGCTGGGTCCCCCTCTACCTGGTCGCGCCGGTCTGGAACAACTACGCGGCCCCGCAGTCCAGCCTCTACGATTTCAGCAAGTACACCTCGAACGGCGTCACCGTCGCCCCCACCAGCCGTGTTGCTGGCGCCTCGATCGCCTCCTGGGGCTACAACGGCGCCAACGGCCAGACCGCCACCCGGACGGCGGTCCCCCCGATCGCGGCCCGGCTGTGGAATCCGACCGCCGAGACCGACTTCGCCGGCTTCACCGCACGGCGCGCCACCGCGGACGCCGCCCTGTCGAAGCTGGCGACCACCACGGCCCAGTGGGGCGTCCACGAAGTACGCGGCGACTTCAGCGGTCTCGAGGCACAGCTCGGTAAGAGAGCCGGTGTCAAGCTCGCCGTCGACGGGTCAGGCAACGTCTGGATGGTGACCGCCAACGGCCAGCTCTACCGGTGGGACGGGTCGCGATGGAATCACATCACCGGGCCGAACCGGAGCGCGTGCATCACGGGCGTGGCAGCCGGTGGTAACGGCACCGTCGCCGTCATCCTCAGCAATGGCGACATCTGGGCCAGGGCGAACGGCACCTGGAAGGCAACCGGTGGCCATGGCAAGAGCGTCGCGGTGAGCGCAAACGGCGACATCTGGGCTGTCAGCACCACCGGAACCCCCTGGCAGTACGCGAACGGCACCTGGACCGCGCGTTCCCAGGGCCAGACCGCAACCACGGTCGCCGCCGGCGCCAACAACACGGTGGCCATTACCACCCCCGCGAACGGCAAGATCATGCAGTGGTCGAACGGAGCATGGAGCGACACCGGCGGACAGGGCACGGCGCTGGCCATCGACGGCTCCGGCAACATCTGGGCCCAGAGCACCCTCGGCCACCTTTGGCAGCGCAGTGGAGCCACCTGGACCAAGCGCATGGACAACCACGGCACCGGCGGACTCCAGGCGTTCGCCATCGGAGACAACGGCCAGATGTACGTGCTCAGCAACTGACGAATGCAAAGCACGACCCGCTGTAACACGTATCGGGCCGCCCCCGCCCACGGGCGGCGGCCCGACGGTAGGAAACCATTCCGTACAGTCTGCAATCGCCCCGTAAGCATGTCCTCCTTTCCTCTCTCCCCGGGCCGCGGCGTCGGCCTACCCCGCGGTGGTGCCCGCTCCCGGACCGACTCCGCCTCCCCCTGCCCGCCACATCTCTGCCTGGCTTTGTTCATGAGAAGGGGCTCTGGCTCAACTTCTGTTTGCGCCGTGAGGCGCTGTTGTCAGACGGGGCCGAGCTGCTTCGGATCGCATCGGTCACGGTCAGCCGTTACCGATACCGGGCCGGCACGATCCCCAACCCATGGCAGTCTGCGAACCCCGTCTGACGGCAGAAACCGTGGAGAGCCCGTTGCGTTGAGAGACGGACGGCGGGTTCGGCGAGAGGTCCGGAGAAGCGGACCGGGAGCAATCCCGGCACCGCGCTCCGGGCCTACTCAGCGAGAGTGGTTGGACAAGTCGCTTCTGATCGGCAGGCTGGAGCGATGCGGATGGAGAGCGTTGTCAGGATCCAGGCGGTCAGGCTCGCTGTGACGGTCGGTGCAGTCGCCGTCGCTCCGGCCCTGTTAGCAGCTGGGGCTCCGTTGCGCCGCCGTATGTTGCGTTGCTACGACCGCGAGGACGGTCCGGGGCTCGTGAGTAAAGAAGACGGATGGGTGAGCCCGGGGTACTTCGTCGTCACGTCGCACCGTGGGCCGACGAGCGGGATATATGGGGTTGGTAGCCGAGGCCCGTCAGTATGAGTTCCAGGGCCCCGAGGTCTTCGGGCGCGACGAACAGGTCGAGGCCGCTGAACTTTTGGGCTCCCCGCCCGCCGTACAGGACGTTCTCCACAGCGATGCCCTTGCAGGCGGCGATGGCGAGGCCGGCCTCCAGGGCGGTGGCGGCGAGCCTCCCTGCGTGATGCCGGTGGATTTCCATGGTGTGCTGGTTGGAGCGCCGGGCCCTCTGCGGGAAGCGTGCGAGCCGTGTGGGTGCCAGGCGGAGGAGGCCGGTGGAGTCGAGGGCGTCCGTCACCAGGCACGAGACCTTCTGTTCGACGGCAAGGTGCACGAGTTCGCCCCAGTGGAACCCCGGTGTCGTGAGGGCGCCGTGGATGACGTGCATGGTAACTGCGTGCGCTCGGAGAGGCCTGTGGAGAGCACGCTCCGAAGATGGACACGATCCAGCTGAGTCACTGGGAGACCGGTCACCATCTTGCGTCCGCCGCGACTTCGGCACACTCCCCGTCGACAACGTCGGCCTCCAAGACCACAACCAGGTCTTGGAGGCCGACGTCAGGCAGGCCTCGAATGGGCCCATAGCATCTCAATAATGGCGCGCCCTCACCGGTCACACCGGTCACACCGGACGCGCCCGCTCCTTGATCTGCTTCCAAGGAACCGACTGTCAGGAACCGAACGACAGCAGCTGGGCCGAATCCGCGGCTTGCGGTGCGGTCGCGACGGAGCCAGAGCTCTTGCTGTCGAGGCTCAGGGCGAGCCCGCTGTGGCGATTGACCAGTCGGTACTCACCTGTGGCCTTTGAGGCGCCACCCGTGGCAGGGGACCTCACGATCTCCTGGAGGTACCACTGCGAGGTGGCCGATATCTTGGCGCCCGCCTTGCTGAGCGAGACACCGGCGCCCCAGGCGCGGCCCTTCGTACCGTCCGCGACGCGCAGACGTCGCCCGTCGGCGTCGGTGACCGTGTAGAAGCCGTCACCGGTGCTGGCAACCTTCCACTTTTGGGCCTTGCCGCGGTCCAGCGAGAGCGACTTGCCGTTCGCGGCCTTGATCTGCTGGGCCTTGCCGCTGACCGGGGAGGCGGGCAGGTCCGTCTTCGACTTGGGCTCGATGGTGATGTCGGCGTACTCACCCGTATACGTGTTGCAGTAGAACGAGCAGTACGAGCGGAACGTCTTGCCCACCACGCTGGATGTGGTCTTGGTCTCCGAGTCGAGGAACCACCGGTACCACGACGCGTTCTGGTTCTCCGCGACGCTGCCGATGTCCTCCCACTTCTGGGTGGCCAGGTCGTCCGTCGCGTAGAAGTGCAGCGGGGACTTGGTGTCGGTGGCCTGGGCGATGTTGTTCTGCGGGGTGCCGATGTACTTGCCCAGGTAGGCGTTCCAGGTGATGTTCATGACGGTCAGCTGTGAGTTGTCCGGCATGGTGCCCTGCGCGACCTGGTCCGCGGCCTTGCCGCCGGTGGACGGCTTGTACTCGTCGGCGGGCGTGGTGTAGCCGGTGCCGTTGCCGTCCGACGGGATGATGTTGGATTCCTCGCCGCCGGTGCCCGGCGACTCCCAGGTGCCGTCCTTCCACTTCTTCCACGAGGACGGCGCCATCTTCTGGGCGATGGGGGCGCGCGCCACATGCTGGTGCCAGATGTTGCCGCCGCCGGACTTGTTCAGCACCCGGGAGGCGTAAAAGACGTAGAAGTATCCCGATGCGTTGTCCACGTACAGGCGGGGGTCGCCGTCGCCGTAGTCATACGTGTCGTTCGGGAACTGTCCGGTGTCGCCGCGCTTCGTGCTGTACGGCGAGGTGATGACGTGGTCCTCGATCGACCAGGTCTTGCCCTGATTCTTGGAGACGGCGTAGTCGATGCCGTCGTAGTGCATGCCGTCGCCGAAGGGCCTCGGCGTGAACTCGTTGTGCACCAGGCCGTACCAGTCACCACTGTCCGGGTCGACCCACACGCCCGCCAGGTCACAGTAGTTGGGATGGGCGTAGCTCGTGGTGCCCGGGGCCGGGGTGGCTTCCTTGCCGGTGGGGCTGTTGTTGCAGCGCCACGTCGTGTCGTCGTTGCGGTCCTGCGAGTTGGCGGGGTTCACCGCGCCGGATATCGGGTCGAGCCGCGCGGAGTCGAAGTCAGCGCCGCTGTAGAAGCTCCATTGGCGCGGATCGTTCGCGCTGTACAGCGCGTGCGCCTGCTGGTAGAAGAACCGGCCGTCCTTCGCGGTGAACACTCCGGCCGGGGTGTCGTCGGGGTTGCTGTACTCGACGGGGGCGCCGGCCGAGAGGCTGTACTTCGGGCCGGGCGCCGACTCGGCGGTCCACTTCTGCGTTGTCTGCTTCGGGTCGCACGAGGCGAGGCCGACGCGTGAGTTGTTCGCGACCTGCCCCTGTACGGCCACGCACTTGCCGGATTTGGCACTGTAGATTGTGCCGTCGGGCAGGTACTTGAACTTCTGCTGGTTCACCTGTGCGCAGTCGTAGAGCTGGACGAGCGCGCCGCTGGCGTCGGAACCACCGGTCACATCAAGGCACCTGCCGAGCACCTTTACGGTGCCGTCCTCCGCCCAGCTGAACTGCTGGGCGGTGCCCCCGTTGCAGTCGAACAGCTGGATGGCGGTGCCGTTGGCTGAGCTGCCGTCGGTGACGTCAAGGCACTTGCCGCCGAGGGTCACCGTTCCAGAGGCTTCGGCAGCGTTCGCGGCGGGCAGGCCCACCACCCCTGACGCCACCGCCATGGTGAGCGCGGACGCGGCCGCGAGGCCGGCCCGTCGTCCTGTTCTTGGCTTCACTGTTCCTCCTTGGAAACACACGGAATCGCGGGTACTGCGGGGAACTGTCCGGAGCGTTCGCCGAGGGAGCGCTCAGGTCTTGATGTGGGCCACGAGTCCGTCGATGAACTCGGCCCAGTCGGCGCGTGTCGCCGGCTTGCCGGGGACGCCGGGCCGGCTCTGCCAAGGCAGCGGGCCGTCCTCCCGGCGGTACTCGACGCCGAGTGCGTCGAGCCGGGCCAGGTGCGTGCGCAGCCGTACGCGGAAGTCGTCGAAGTCGCGCTCGCCCCGGCTCCACAGCGCCTCCGCGATCGCGCACAGACGCGGGAAGACGTAGTAGTCGACGGTCCGGGGCGAATCCATGTGCTCGGTCCAGATGTTGGCCTGCCCGCCCAGGACCCGGGCCGTCTCC
Organism: Streptomyces sp. NPDC037301; assembly: GCF_055602785.1. Taxonomy (NCBI): domain Bacteria; kingdom Bacillati; phylum Actinomycetota; class Actinomycetes; order Kitasatosporales; family Streptomycetaceae; genus Streptomyces; species Streptomyces sp. NPDC037301. The sequence continues at coordinate 8,310 of NZ_JBVJWD010000061.1, read as the reverse complement.
TGCTCGGTGAGCCCGTCGGGTATCGGCTCGAAGCCGTACGCGTCTGCAAGCGTCAGCGGCACCGCGAACGGGATCGGCTCGCTCTCCAACTCCGACTGCCGGTAGTCCAGATACACCTGGTCGTCGGGGCACGAGATCACGTCGTATCCCCTGCGTGCCGCCGTACGGGCACCGGTCATACCGCGCCAGGAGGCGACCGCCACGCCCTCGGGGACGTCACCCTCCAGAATCTCGTCCCACCCGAACACCCGGCGCCCGCGCGCGGCGACGTGCGCGCCGATCCTGCTGAGGAACCACGCCTGAAGCTCCTTCGAGCCACCGAGCCCTCGCTCCCGCATCAGTTCCTGGGTGCGCGGATCGGCGTCCCACTGGTCCTTGGGGCACTCGTCGCCGCCGATGCCGATGAAGCGGCTCGGGAAGAGGTCCATCACCTCGTCGAACACCCCGAGGAAGAAGTCGAGTGTCGACTCCTCGGCGTTCAGGATGTTCGTGTTGATGCCCCATCGCGGGCTCGTCTCCAGCCGCTCTCCCCGTACGCCCAGTTCGGGGTAGGCGGCGATGGCGGCCTGCGAGTGGCCCGGTACGTCGATCTCCGGCATGACGGTGATGTGCCGCTGGGCGGCGTACGCGATGATCTCGCGCAGGTCGTCCTGAGTGTAGTAACCACCGTGCGGGCGACCGTCGTTCGGGGCGTCCGCCGCCGCGCCGAGCTGGGACTCGCTACGCCACGATCCCACCTCGGTCAGCCGGGGGTGGCACAGGATCTCCACCCGCCAGCCCTGGTCGTCGGTCAGGTGCAGATGGAGCGTGTTGAAGCGGTGCATCGCCAGCAGGTCGACGAAGCGCAGCACGTCATGCTTGGGCATGAAGTGCCGGGCCACGTCAAGCATCGCGCCGCGCCAGTGGAATCGTGGGGCGTCCTCGATGGTCCCGTACGGCACCGCCCAGCGCACCCCGGCCACCGGAGCCGTGCGGTAGACCTGTGGTGGCAGGAGCTGGCGCAGCGCCTGGCAGCCGTAGAAGACGCCCGCGGCGTCGCCACCCGCGAGGGTGACTCCGCCCGGGCCGCAGGTCAGGCGGAACCCCTCGGCGGGGAGGTGCGGATCCAGGGTCAGTGCCAGGGCGGGATTGGCCAGAGCGGGGTCGGCCACGCCGGTCACCGGCAGCGGCAGGCCCGTCGCCGGACGCAGTACCGACTGGAGCCAGTGGGCCGTCGGCGCCAGTTCGCCGGGCGCGGTGATCCGGGTGGACGCGTCCAGCGGGAAAGCGCCGTCGCCGGATGAGGCCGACGTGGGGCGGGGGAGGAGCATGGTGTGGGTCATCCCTTCACGGCGCCGGCGGACATGCCGGACACCAGCTTGCGTTGGATGATCAGGAAGAAGACGACCACCGGCAGGGAGAAGATCACCGAACCGGCCATCTGGCCGCCGAAGTCGGTGCCGGTGGTCGGGGTGCTGAACGACGCCAGCCATACGGGCAGCGTGTAGTGGTCCTGGTTCTTCATGAAGGTGTAGGCGACCAGGTAGTCGTTCCACGCCGTGATGAACGCGAAGATGCTGGACGCGATCACGCCCGGCGCGACCAGCGGGAAGAGGATCCGGGTCAGGGTCTGCCAGGTGGAAGCGCCGTCGAGCCGCGCGGCCTCCTCGATCTCGGCCGGGATCGTGATGAAGAACCCGCGCATGACCCAGATCGAGAACGGCAGCACGGTGGCCACGTACGCGAAGATCAGCCCGATGTAGGTGCCCAGCAGCCCGATCTCGTTGAAGATCAGGAAGGTCGGGATGAGCAGCGCCGTGATCGGCAGCATCTGCACGATCAGGATCGACACCATGATGGTGCGCCTGCCCCGGAAGCGGAACCGGGACAGTGCCGCCGCGGCGAACGTCCCCAGGACCACGGCGAGCAGCACCGCGCCGCCCACCACGATCAGGCTGTTGCGCAGGTTGGTCAGGAAGCTGGTCTGGTTGATCGCCGCGTCGAAGTTGCGCAGCGTGGGGGAGGACGGCCAGAAGTGCGGGGTCGGCGTCATCGCCTCGGAGCGGGGTTTGAAGGCCGTGTTGACCATCCAGTAGACGGGGAAGATCCACACGAGGCAGAAGGCGGCGGCGAGGGTGTTGTTCAGCCATCCGCCCCGGGGGCTCCCCGCTCGGTAACGGTTCCTCACAGGTCCTCCCCCGAGCGAAGCAGGTTGCGGATGTACACAGCGGTGATCCCCAGCAGGATTGCGGTGGTGATGACCGACAGGGCCGCGCCCTGGCCGATCCGGAAGGACACGAACGCCGTCTTGTACGCGAAGATCCCCAGCGTGCTCGTCGCCGAGTCGGGACCGCCCGCCGAGACCAGCCAGATCTGGTTGAAGACGTTGAAGTCCCAGATCACCGACATGATCGTGACGAGCAGCAGGGTCGGTCGCAGGAACGGCAGCGTCACCGACCACCACACCCGCCACTCGCCCGCCCCGTCCAGCCGCGCGGCCTCCGGCAGTTCCACGGGCATCTGCGTGAGCGCCGCGTACAGGGTCAGCGCGATGAACGGCACCGCCTGCCACACCACCAGCAACCAGATCGAGAGGTACGCGAGAGATGCGCTCTGCCCCCAGTCGGTGTTGGTCATGTCGCCGAACACGTGCACCTGTGTGAGCAGCCAGTTGACGACCCCGTAGCCGGGCTGGAACAGCCACTTCCACACCAGCGAGGAAGCGACGTTCGGCATGGCCCAGGCGAAGATCAGTACGACCGTCACCGTCATGCGCATCGCGGTGCGCAGCCGGGTGAGCAACTGGGCCATGCCCATACCGATCGCGATGCTGCCCGCGACCATCGCCACGGTGAACAGCACGCTGCGCACCAGGGACTTCCAGAATTCCGGGTCGGAGAACATGTCGGCGTACTGCTGAGTGCCGACCATGCTGAACTCGCCGGTGAACAGGGTGCGCTGGTTGTAGTCCGTGAACGAGGTGAAGACCAGGAACAGGACGGGCGCCACGCTGAAGGCGGCCATCACCAGCCCGGCCGGCGAGAGCAACCACACCACCGCCCACTGCCGCCGAGGCTTCACCGGCCACTTCCTGGGCTCTCCCGCACGAGCCGTACCGGGTGGTTCTGCGTTCAGCGCCCGTATCGCGGGATCCTGGTCCTCGGTGAGCAGGTCGCGGGCGCCGGATGTGCGGGGGCGGCCCACTTCGTCAGCCTGTCGCATTGAGGGCCTTGTCCACTGCCGCGTCGAAGATCCGTGCCGCGTCCGCCGGGGACTTCTTGCCGGAAGCGACAGCCGAAAACAGCTGGTTGACAGACTTGTCGGCCTCCAGCGACGCCCACTTCGGGCTCGCCGGGGTGGCCCGGGAGTTCAGCGCGGCCTCGAAGAAGCCCTTCTTGAGCGGGGTGGCCTTGTCGACGGCCCTCTTGTTCGCTTCGGAGCTGTTCGGGTTCCAGCCGTCGTGCCCGACGATCCACTTGTCCTGAATGCCGGGGCTCGCGGCGATCTTCATCCACTGGAGCGCCAGGTCCTGCTGCTTACTCTTGGCCGCTACACCCCACACGGCGCCGCCCAGCATCACCGGCTGCGCCGCGCTGGACGTGCCCGGCAGTGGGAAGGATCCCAGGTCGGCGTCCGTGAGCTTCGGGTTGGCCTTCTGGATCTGGGCGATCTGCCCGCTGGTCGCGGTGATAGCGCCTGCCTTGCCGTCGGCGAAGACCTGGAGCTGGTCCGGGTTGAGCGGGTCGGCGGTGCGGGATGCGGGCGCCGAGTACGCGTTCTGGAACTTCTTGAACTCCGCGAGACCAGCCTGCGCCTTGGCGGAACCGAAGCCGCCTGCCCACTTGTCGCCCGCCTTGGTGGCGATCTCGCCACCCGCGTCCCATATGAACTGCAGCCCGGTGGCCCAGTGCTGGCCGGGCAGGTAGAACGGCGAGAAATCGGACGCCTTGTTGGCGGCCTTGACCTTCGCAAGGTCCGCGGTCAGCTCGTCGTGGGTCTTCGGCGTCTTCCTGACGCCGGCCTTCTCCCACATCGTCTTGTTGTAGATCACCGCGCGCGCGGCGGCGAAGCCCGGCACGGCGTACAGCCTGCCGTCGACCGTCGAGGGGTCCTCCAGACCGGGAAGCCATTCCTGGCCCTGCTTGAGGTCCTTGGCGTACGAGGTCAAGTCCATCAGGCCACCGCTGGAGGCGTAGCTCGCGACCTGGGTGTTGCCGAGGTCCAGGACGTCCGGCGGGGTGTCGGTGGCCAGCGCTGTCGTGAGCTTGGTAGCGATGCCGTCCCAGCTCTGGGTCTCCATCGTGACCTTGGCGCCGGTCTTCTCGGTGAACTCCTGCTTCATCGCCTTGAGCGACTCGGGAGAGTAGTCGTCCTGCATGACCCAGACGGTCAGGGTCTTGCCCTCGCCTTTCGCACCGGAGACCTTCTGCTCCCCGCCGCCGGAGCCGCCCGTTCCGGAGCCGTTGCAGGCGGTCAGGGTGAGAACCGAAGCCAGGCCGAGGGCGCCGACCGCGGCGAACCGTGAGTGTTTCATCGCAACTCCTGTGAGTAAGGGGAAGGGTCAAGTAGGGAGAAGGGCCTGGGGAAGGGCCCGTGTCACAGCACCCCGAGCTCCGCGGCGAGCACCAGGCACGCACCGCCGAGCAGCGTGAGATCGGTGTCCCCGGCGAGGGAACGGATGTCGAGAGCGGCGTTGACCGGGCCCAGCGTGCGCGCCCGCACGATCTCCCGCGCGGCGTCGAGGAACTCGCCATCGATCAGCTCGGGCGGGCCGGTCAGCACGATCTCGTTCAGGTTCAGGACGCTGATGATCGGGGCGAGTACGGTGCCGAGCGCCCGGCCCGCCTCCGACCGCAGGGCGGGCCACCGCTCCTCGGCTGCCAGCTCCAGGCGCCTGCTCAAGTGGCCCGCGTCGATGGCCAGATCGAGGCAGCCGCGCCGCCCGCAGACGCACAGCTCGCCGTCCTCGTCGACGGTGACATGCCCGATCTCTCCTGCCGCGAACTGCTCTCCCTCGACTCGTTCGCCGCCGACGATCAGCCCCGCGCCGACCCCGTGCTCGATCGAGATCACCATGAGGTTCTGCGTCCGCGAGTCCCGGAAATGCAGCACCCCCAGCGCCGCGAGGTTCACGTCATTGCCGACGTACGCCGGGATACCGAACCGTTCGGACAGCTCCACCGCCAACGGCAGATCCGTCCAGCCGAGATGGGCGGCGAGGCGGATGACTCCGGCGTCGTCGATGATGCCCGGCGAGCCGACGCCGATCCCGAGCACCCGGCGCGGCGCCGCCTCGATCAGATCGGCAGTGAGCCGGAGCACCAGCTCGTGGGCGGCCGCACCCAGGGCGTCGCCGAGCGGCACATCCCGGCGCTCGACAGCCTCGCCCCGCAGGTTGAGCACCGCGCCACTGAACCGGTCGTTGTGCGACAGGTCCAGCACCACGAGGTTCACCGCGTCGTCCTCGATGCGAACGAGGCTTGCGGGCTTGCCGAGCCGGGTGCCCCCCTTGCGCGGGCCTATGTCGGCAACGAGCCCGTCCTCCTCCAGGTCCGCGACGAGGGCGGAGATCGTCGGCGCAGTCAGCCCAGAGGCCCGCGCGATCTCCGAACGGCTCTTGGGGCCCTCGTGGTACAGCGTCGCCAGCACGAGCGATCGGTTGTGCACCCGGCTGTCCAGCGTGCTCGCCTTTGTCCGCTCCGGAGGCAGCCGCTCCATCGCAGGCACCTGGAGCAGACTGCGCTGCGGACGGCGGGACCTGGCAGGGGGAACGGCGGATTCGGTCATGGAGTGAGAATGCTTTCTAAAGAGGCTTTAATTAAGATGCTTTAGAGAATCGGGGTGCGCCCTTGTCGCCGTCAAGAGGAACGGACGGAAAACTTCTGGCCGTGGCCGTACCGGAACCCGAGCGGACTGCTGCAGGCCTGCGGAGCGCCGGGCTCGGCCGCCCATCAGGGGCAGCGTGCGGACTCACCGAGGCAGCGGAGCACGGCCATCGAAGGCTGACGACTGGCTGTTTCGTGACAGCGAGGATTGATTGCCCAGGTCGGGCTCGGTGCGAGGTGCTGTTGACGGGTGGCGCATGATGGCCGTCATGTAGAACACGGTCGAGAGGATCAAGGTCTGGTTTCGGTTCGTTCCTCGGGAGAGATGGCTCCCGCAGGGCACCGAGGGGCTGTGGGCAACAAAGCTCGGTGTCGACACGGCCAGTGAACGTCCCGTTTCTTCAGGGCGGGGTGGCCGAGGGTGACGTTGTGCGGTTCCAGGCCGACTCCGACGGGCTGCACTGGGCTGTCGGGCGAGTCAGTCCCTCTGGCAGCTGCACGATTCGAGTTGTACCCGTCCCTTCCGGCCCTCTGTGCCGCAGCCCCCAGGCGGTGCATCAGCGCCTTTCAGCGTTCGGGCTCGGAGGTGAGGTCTTCAGTGACGACTTCCCGATGGTGGCCTTCAACGCGCTGGCCGAGGCGGACTTCGCCGGTATCAAGGCGCTCCTGGCCCAAGGGCAAGAGGAAGGCTGGTGGCACTACGAAGTCGGCTGCGGCAGTAGATGGGGGATCCGCCGGTGGGCGTGACGCAGACGCCGATTGACGGTCCGCTTCGGGGGCGTGGCCGACGGTCCTGTGGGAGGGCGCCAAGAGATCGACCGTCCAGTCGGCGAGGCTCCGGGGACCGAGGCTGTGAGGGTGATTCGCCGGGCTCCATCGCCCACTTGGAACCCCGGATGTACGCGGGGCGGCCAGTCGGGAACTGGAGGCGGCGTATGCCGCCCGAGTCGTCCGGCGCCGTGGGAGAGGATCTCCGAGGTGTGGGCTGGAGGCGCATGTTCGTGACTCGCCCTGCGCAGGGCGGGGGCTTCAGTCTTCTGGGAGGGCGGACGGTGACGACCGGTACGAGGCCGCCGCCGCTTCCTCCGTCTCCCGCAGCACTGGCTCTGGACAACCGTGATCACCAATGCCCTGGCACGGCTCGAAACCCTGCCGAATCCCGGCTGGCCTGCCTCCTGCAGCCCCCACGAGCAGCACCACCCACCGGAACGGTGGAACCCGGCGCCCGCCCGACGCGACAGCCGGGCCGTCGCCCGTCCAGCATCAGCCCACGCAGGTAGCAGTCCCCCCACCCGCGCTGATCCCTGCGCTTCAGCGAAGCGAACACCTCGGCCACGAAATCGCCACACACCGGCCGAGCGGACGCCCTTCTTCGGGATTCCGGTGGCGTCGATGGTCAGCACCGCTCCGCAGTCTCCGATCTGCCTCATCAATTGGCACAACTGCACACGCGTGGTCTGCGCGCTGACCGCTATCGCGTGGTCGCCCTCACTGACCGGCACACCGCCCAACAGCGGTAGTCAGCGCAGGAAGGGGCGGTGTTGTGGCGGGTGTCCCGTCCGTCGACGTGCGGAACATAGGCCAGGAGTGCCGGTTGGCCAAACCGGTGATGGTGACGACCATGGGACTTGCTCGCGTTCGGCCCGGTGAGCACCGAAGCCCGTGAGGGAAGCGACGTCTCCAGTCTGCGGCCGCCCTGCTGCGGACCCAGCGCTGGAATGCGGCGATGCCCATGCCTGCGTGGGCGGTTCCACGCCCTCAAGGAGAGTGAAGTCGTGTTTGTTCCGATCAAGAAGCTTCCTCCTGATGCGAAGGGGCAGATCCGGTACCGGTTTGTGGTCGATGTGGGGACTCACTCCTCGACTGGGAAGCGGCAGCAGGTGACCCGCACCTTCGGCACGCTGAGGGAAGCGAAGGCCGAGTATGCGCGCATCACGAACCGTCGCTACGAGACGGCGTCCGTGCCGTTCGACGCGCGGACGCTGGACGAGTGGCTCGATCAGTGGCTCGCAAAGAAGGCGGAGGACCTGGAGGTGAGCACCGTCTACAGCTACACCATGACCCTGGGCCGGCTTCGGGGAAGGCTCGGGCACATCCGGCTTCAGGAACTTGCTGAGGATGACGTCGAGGCGTGGATGAAGTGGGCGTTGCGGGAGGGACGGGTTCGAGGTGGCAAGGCGGGCGCCGGTCTCGGGGTGGCCTCGGTCGAGATGTCGCTGGCGCGGCTGAGGGAGGCGCTCGACCGGGCGGTGACGCGGCGCCTTGTCGAGGTGAACGTCGCCCGGGAGGTGACGATCCCCCGGAACCTTCGGAAAGCGGAGCGGCGGACGAAAGCGATGGTCCCGCCCTGGAACCTCGCGGAGGTACGCGCCTTCGTGTGCGCGGTCAAGGACGACCGACTGTGCGCTGCTTTCCTTCTGTCCCTGATGGGACTGCGGCCGGCGGAGATCTGCGGGATGCGCTGGGCCGACGTCGATCTGGGAAGGGCCACCCTGGCTGTCACCCG
>NZ_JBVJWD010000060.1:0-35741 GCF_055602785.1 Streptomyces sp. NPDC037301 | reverse complement strand
TTCGCCCGCAACGGACCGATCAACTCATCGAAACGCCCCATACCACATCAACGATCCGAAGGCTCGGAAGCAACCCGTAGAAAATCGACGGCCCCTGCCCGCCGACTCGTTCAGAGCATGGTGGCGCATCGGAGCGACGAGGTGAAGAGCGATGGCGCGACGACGGCTATGACCGCTGACCGCCGGACGGGGCGGGACTTTCCGGTCCGCCCGGCGATGGAGAACACCGCAACCGCGGTGCCTTTCAGCAGAGTCGTTCAGCGACCGCTGCCGGACATGCTCGGCTGAAGCGAGCGCACGAGATCGAAGAACCGGGACTCGTTGCCGCAGAGCCCCGCACGCTCCAGCGCGCCATCGGCCTCCGCGATCGGCGAGGCGAGCAATGGCACGTACAAGGGGCCCTCGTCAGGTTCCGCGAGTGCGGCCCGAGTAGCCTCCAGCAGTCGGACATACGCCTGGGCCGCGGCGAGTTCGTCATTGCGCATCTCAGCATCTCCCGGTCAGAGGTGTCGGACCCACCAGCATCCCCCATGGGTCTGACAACGCACTCCCACAGCGGCGCGAGGCCGCCCACTAGCCGCCGTTCGGCCGTCGGACACCGGCCGGTGGTTCGACCTCCAGAAATCTTCTGCGTCGCGGTCCGCGGTACAGCAGCACCGTCCAGCCCAACTCCCGCAGCACAGCCTCGCACCGGGCCAGCTCGCCCTCCTCCGCATGGGCGGCCCCGCTGCCGGGCGGACCGAGCCACTCGACCCTTACGCTGCCCGACGCTTCACCCTGCTCCAGGCGGTACCCGGTCGCCGTACGCAGGCCGGAGTCGTCAACGGCCGAGGCGGCCAGACCCGACGCCTCCAGGGCCAGGGCGATGGCCCGTATCGGCCGGTTGCTCTCCCACTGCGCGGGTACGCCCTCCGGGCTCGCGTGCCCGGTGTTCGTGAGCCGCCGGATCTGCAGCATCCCCTCGAACGCCGTCCGTACCGAGGCGTCACGCTTGTCGTCCGGTGCCGGGTTCCTCGGACCGTCCCCGGTGGCCGGTTCGAATCCGGTCTCGTGCTCGGTGCCCATCAGTGTCCCTTCGCCCGTGCCGTACTGCCGCCAGTGTGCGTCGCCCCAATGACAACGGCTCGGGCGCGAGGCATCGAACGTCACGACCGGGTCGCCGACCCCACCGCGCCCGACGCACCCTGACTACGCCCGCGGAACGTCCCCTTCACCGGACGGCGACGTCCCGGCCCCGCCGAGCACCTTGCCCGGATTGAGGATGCCGTGCGGGTCCAGTGCCGCCTTCACCGCGTGATGCATGCCTAGCACTGCGGAGCCCAGTTCCTTGTTCATGCCGCGCATTTTTAGCAGTCCCACACCGTGCTCGCCCGTCACGGTGCCACCGAGCGCGATGGCATCGTCGAGGATGTCCTCGAACGCCAACTGGGCACGGGCACGCGCGGATTCGTCACCGGGCGGGGTGATGATCAGCGGGTGCAGGTTGCCGTCCCCGGCATGGGCGATGTTGACCACCAGAATGTCGTGCCGGGCCGCTGTCTTCTCGATCCGGGCCAGCATCTCGGGAACCGGGATGCGGTTCATGTCCTCGAAGGACAGGATGATCGCCCCGTCGACGGCGTTCGCCCCACCCGAGAGGCCGGTGCCCGCCCCGCGCGGCACCAGCGGGATGCGGTGGGTCAGACAGTGCCGGACCACGTCCCGTACCTCTTCGGCGGTCTGCGGGCGCGCCACGGCCAGGGGTGTTCCGTAGGGGGCCCATTCGGCCTCGTCGTGCTGATACCGGGCCAGGCCGGCCGGATCCGTGAGTACCCGCTGGGCAGGGATGCTGTCGACTGATGCGTTCGCCACGTCCGTGGCCACCTCCTGCAAGGATGTTCCACCATCATTGCGCGCGCGGCTTCCGGAACGCCTCGGAGTCCCCTGATCCGGTGTGTGCGCGTTCCGCCGCCGGCGTCAAGCCAGGGCGAAGCCCCGCAGGAAGTGCTCGCGCAGGACGGCCCGCCGGCGTGCGTCGGCCAGCCGCCCGTCGACCCAGAGGAAGAAATTGTCCGCGATGGTGTCCGTCCAGTCGTCGGTCGGATCGTAGGGACCGGTGTGCGGCGGGGGCAGGTGCGCCCGCCACTGCGGATCGGGCGGACCGTCGACGGTGACGGTGCGGGTGCCGTCCGGCTGCTGCATGTGCCGGACGGTCACCTCTTCGCAATTCCACCGGTGTTCGCCGTACTGCAACCAGAGAACCGAATCGTCGGCGTACAGGGCGGCAACGGTGCCGGTGCGGTGCGGCAGCACATGGACGAAGCCGTGGCAGCGGCCGGAGGCCGGTGTGAGGAGCCCGGAGGCGGGGTCCAGCGCCCACACCGTGCCATGACGGTCGTAGTCCTGGAGCACTGTCGTGGACATCAGTGACGCGACTCCAGACCGAGTTCACGGTCGATCGCGGCATTGCTGCGGGTCGCCGCGGCGATGACCGCCGCCCGGTTGTCGTACTTGGCGAACAGCTGGTCGGCCGTCGGTGCCAGCGGGTTGCCGCGCTTCGCCATGTTGCGTGCCTCAACGGCCTTTACGGCCTCCGGTGACGTGCCTGCGCGCGTGATGTCCTTGCCCTCGTTGCGCATGGCGACCAGCACGCGGAGGAGGGCCAGGCGGCAGACAATTTACGTACACGCATGAAGAGGTGCTCTTTTCGCCGAGGGAACAAGGCGAAACGGACGCTACGGTGGCCTGGGCGTCCGGGAGTGATCATGAAATCGGCGCGTACGGGTGACGGATCCCGATAGGGTCGACCGTCCGACAGCTCCGTACCCAGAGGATCCACGCACTGTGCCCGACAATGTCCAAGGCCCCGGTACCGACCGCACCGATCGTGCTTCGCTGCGCGCCGACTGTGCGAACTGTTTCGGGCTGTGCTGCGTCGCACTGACCCTGACCCGGTCCGCGGACTTCGCGATCAACAAGGACGCCGGTAAGCCCTGTCGCGATCTGCAGGATGACTTCCGCTGCGGCATTCACACCGAACTACGAACCGAGGGGTTCCCCGGCTGCACCGTGTACGACTGCTTCGGAGCCGGTCAGAAGGTCTCCCACGAGACCTTCGACGGGCTGGACTGGCGCCGGACCCCGCAGACCGCCCAGCAGATGTTCCAGGTGTTCCCGGTCATGCGACAGCTCCATGAACTTCTCTGGTACCTGACGGAAGCGCTGTCCCTGGAACCGGCGCGCTCCCTGCACGGCGAGATCCGCCGCACCCTCGACGAAACGGAACGTCTCACCCATCTCCCGGCGGACGCGTTCACAGACCTGGATGTGGCCGCACACCGCGACGACGTGGCCGCCCTGCTGCTCCGTACCAGCGAACTCGTACGAGCCACGGCGCCCCGCAGCAAGATGCGCGACCGCCGTGGTGCCGACCTCATCGGAGCCCGGCTCAAAGGCGCCGATCTGCAGGGCGCCGATCTACGAGGCGCGTACCTCATCGCAGCTGACCTCAAGGGCGCCGATCTGCGTCTGGCCGATGTGATCGGGGCCGACTTCCGGGACGCCGACCTGGCCGGCGCCGACCTCACCGGAAGTCTCTTCCTCACCCAGGCTCAGCTCAATGCGGCAAGGGGTGACGCGACGACGAAACTCCCGCCCTCGCTCAGCCGCCCCACGCACTGGCACCGGTGATTCCCGGCCCGGACTGTGATTCTGACGGCCCGGACACCATCTCCGCCGGGCCAGGACGAATCGGCCGGTGCGGCGGGGCACGGCCGAAGTCCGTGGTTCGTTGCACAGTGTGGCGTACCCGGAACGCCTTCGACGACCGGACCGAGGAGTCCCGCACATGCCCAGCAGTACCGACCGCAGCCGCACAGAGCAGAGTCGCGCCGACGGGAGCCGCACCCGCCTGATCGAGCGGCTCATGGAACAGTTCCCGCACGTGCCTCGGGAAGCCGTCATCAAGGAAGATCTGCTGCGCGGCGGCGTGGCGTTCGACGAGTCCGCCCTCAGCGACAACGAGGGCGGTGATGTCAAGCCGAAGTCGTACTTCATCTTCTCGTTCGACCACGGAACCCTTCCCGAGCTCGGCGCGGCCGCACTCCGCCGTCCGCCGGAGGAGATCGTGCTCACCGGAGGGCCGTACGAACTGCGCAGGACCGTGGTGTCGGTTCGGGTCAACCCGGCGTCCCCGTACCGCGTCGCGGCCGATGACGACGGCGTGCTCGGGCTGTACCTGGACGAGAGGCGGATCTCCGACGTCGGCCTGCCGCCGATGCCTGACTACTACCGGCACACCCTTGAGAACGGCAAGTCCGTGATGGAGGTCGCGCCCACCATCCAGTGGGGCTACCTCGTCTATCTGACGGTCTTCCGGGTCTGCCAGTACTTCGGGGCGAAGGAGGAGTGCCAGTACTGCGACATCAACCACAATTGGCGCCAGCACAAGGCGGCGGGACGCCCGTACACCGGTGTGAAGCCGGTCGAGGAGGTCCTGGAGGCACTGGCAATCATCGACAAGTACGACACCGCGAAGACCTCCACCGCCTACACCCTCACCGGCGGTGCCATCACCTCTCACATCGGCGGCCGCGACGAGGCCGATTTCTACGGGCAGTACGCCAAGGCCATCGAGGAGCGCTTCCCCGGTCGATGGATCGGCAAGGTTGTCGCCCAGGCCCTGCCCAAGGCCGATGTGCAGCGCTTCCACGACTACGGTGTCCAGATCTACCACCCCAACTACGAGGTGTGGGACCGCCGGCTGTTCGAGCTCTACTGCCCCGGCAAGGAACGCTACGTGGGCCGCGACGAGTGGCACCGCCGTATCCTGGACTCCGCCGAGGTCTTCGGCCCCCGCAATGTCATCCCCAACTTCGTGGCGGGCGTGGAGATGGCCGAGCCTTTCGGCTTCACCACGGTGAACGAGGCCATCGACTCGACCACCGAGGGTCTGCGGTTCTTCATGTCGCACGGCATCACTCCGCGATTCACCACCTGGTGCCCGGAGCCCACCACCCCGCTCGGAAAGACCAACCCGGACGGAGCGCCGCTGGAGTACCACATCCGCCTGCTGGACGCCTACCGGGCGACCATGGAGGAGTACGGGCTCAGCTCGCCCCCTGGCTACGGCCCGCCCGGCCCGGGACGCGCAGTCTTCTCCGTCAGCTCGTTCATGGACAGTCTTCCGGCCCGTCTGGACGACGTTCAGTAGTACCGGGGCGATCGTCGGGCACCACCGGGGCGGCGGAAGCCAGTTCACGTACGACCCGGGCGAAACCCTGCACCAGGACGTTGTCCGTGCCGTCGACCCGGGCGAGCACGGTTCGCAGGGGCTCGACATCGGTCAGTGGCACCCACGAGAGATCGGGCCGGGCGTAGTACTGGGCCGTGCTCAGCGGTGCGAAGCAGGTGTCGGAGCTCTCCGCCACCTGCTCCAGCATCTCCTCGACGTTGTCGTTGGTCGGCCCCCACTTCGGACTCGATGCACTCCGGCAGACCGCCGCGATCCCCGCGTACGAGGCGACTGTCGGCCCCGTCCGGACCGATCTCCCCAGCTCGGACGGCAAGCAGGATGGCGACCCCGACAAGGCCGCGGCGGCCATCCTCACCGCCCTCGCAACCGAGAAGACGCCGCTCCGGCTGCTGCTCGGCAACGATGCGACCGGTGCGATCCACGCCCACCTCGATGCCGTCCGCGCCGAGACTCTTGAGTGGGAGACAGCCAGCCGCAGCACCGATTTCGGCGATTGGGGGTCGTGGGCGGCGGGACCGGGCTGTAGGGCGCATGTACTGGACTGTCGGGGTCTCGACGGTCCGGTGCACGCGGCGACCGCGCCGGGATGAACCCGTTGATCGCCGGCGCCCCGTGCCGTCAGGCGCGCCACTCCGCTGTGCGCTCCGGGGACGCCTCGGCGAGCGCCTTGGCGACGGCTTCGGCATCGCCCTGATGGCCGTAGACCGGCGTGCCGGGCTGCTGTCGCCATGACTCGTCGAGGCCGCCCGCGTCCACGGTGTCGAAGCCCAGTTCGTCGATGAGGTCGCGTACGACCTGCTTGGCTGCAGCGTTGTCACCAGCCACTGGCAGAGCCTGCCGGCCGGGGCTGCCCTTCGGGAGGCCGTTGGCAAGGATGTCCTGCGCGTACGTCCCGTTGAACGCCTTGATCACCGGGTGGCCGATCTGTTCCTCGGTCCACCGGCTCTCCGCCAGACCGTCCTCGATCGCGGCGATGCGGCCGTCGCGCTGCTGCGGGTAGTAGTTGTTCGTGTCGATGACCACGACCCCCTCTGCGGCCTCGTCGAGGAACCCGGAGGGCAGAGCGGGGACGGCCTTGACAGGGACGGTGACGACAACGACCTGGGCTCCCCGAGCAGCCTCCGCGGCGGTGACCGGGATGGCTCCGGTCTCCTCGGCGAGCGCGGTGAGCGTCTGCGGACCGCGCGAGTTGGCGACGGAGACATCATGGCCCAGCGCCGTGAGGCGCCGGGTGAGGTTACCGCCGATGTTGCCCGCTCCGATGATGCCGATCTTCATGGATCCGACCTTCCGATGGTGCCTGCGGTATGTGATGTGGTCTCGCCGGTTCACCAACTACCCACTGCGGGTCCATATTCCTGGTAATGGCAAAACAGTTCGCCCGTTCACCGGAAGGATGGGACCGGACGACTGCGGGCACGTACAGGAAGAGGAACGGAATCACCGAGCCCGCTTGGAGGCGGTTCCCATGCTGCATGGCGTCGATGTCAGCTCGTATCAGTCGTCCTTCGACACGGACGGACTGGACTTCGTCTTCATCAAGGCCACCGAGGGCAGTTCGTATGTCAATCCGCATCTGACCTCACAGGTCAAATGTGCCAGGGACGCAGAATGCGTGGTCGGCTTCTACCATTTTCTCTGGCCGGGCAACATCACGGCGCAGGCGGAGTACTTCGTGAGCAAGGCTCCGGAGAAGGCGGGTGATCTGCTCGCCGTGGACTGGGAAGAGAATGGCGAGGGCACGCGGGCGAGCAATTCCGAGAAGGACGGCTTCATCCGTGAGGTCAAGCGCCTGAGGCCCCATCACAAGGTTCTGCTGTACTGCAACCGCTACTTCTGGCTGAATCACGACACCACGTCGTATGCGGGGGACGGCCTGTGGATAGCCGACTACGTGACCGCGGGGAAGCCCAGGATCGAGGCGTCCTGGCGCATTCATCAGTACACCGACCAGCCGCTCGACAAGGACGTCGCCGCTTTCTCCTCGCGCACCGCCATGCGTGACTGGGCTCAGGGGTAGCCGCGCGCGGGCCGTGCGGCCTGCGAGCGGGCACGCAGCGCGTGGCACCGAACATCGGGTACGGGGCACGGAAAAGCGAAATCCGGCCATCTGAAATACTCTGTTTCGAGGCTTCTGTCCCCCTCTGTGATGGTGGAGGGGGCGCTGAGCCGGACATGCGCGATCGAAGCGGAGGAGTAATCCATGAGAGCCGCCGTTGTCCGCAGCTTCACCGAGCGGCTGGTGGTCGAGGAGAGGCCCGTGCCGACGCCGGCCGGGCACCAGGTCCTGGTGCGGATGGAGACCTCCGGGCTGTGCCACACGGACATTCACGCGGCACAGGGTGACTGACCGGTCAAGCCCAGCCCGCCGTTCGTGCCGGGCCACGAGGGCATCGGCATCGTGAAAGCGGCCGGTGAACAGGTCGCGCATCTTGCGGTGGGGGATCGAGTGGCCATCCCCTGGCTCGGAGAGGCGTGCGGACACTGCGGCTAACAGTCGAAGAGCGCCAGTACCCCTTGGCCGTCGACGTCCCAGCGTGCGTACGGGCCGGACTCGCTGCCACTGGCCCGGGTCGCCCCGATCAGGGCGGGCAGCACCGCATCGTAGAGGCGGAAGCAATCCGTGAACCTGCTGACCAGCAGGCGCGGGTGCAAGGCATCCATGACGTGCTCCGATTAATAGGTGAAGACCCATGATTGGGGGAAGCCTAAGATATCGTCGATGAGCGAGACCCCGCCCAGCCTCCTGGGACTCACGACCTATCTGCTGTCCAAAACCGGCAAGGCCGCGCGGAGTCGGCTGGCAGCGCGGCTGGCCGAGCGCGATCTGCGGCTCTGGCACATGGCCGTGCTGTCGGCGCTGGTCGATTTCGGCCCTCATGTGCAGCGGGAGTTGGCGTCACGGCTCGGGATCGACCGGAGCGACATGGTCAAGATCGTGGACGATCTGGCGGTGGCCGGACTCGTGGACCGGGCTCGCGACACCACCGACCGCCGCCGGGTGACCGTCACGCCCACCCGGGCGGGCCGCGCGATGCTCGCGGACCTGCAGGCCGAGGCTCTGACTGTGCAGCGGGAACTGCTCGCTCCCCTGACCGGCCCCGAACAGGCGCAGCTGGCGGCCCTGTTGAGACGCGTCCACGCCCATGTCCACGAAGGCCCCGATGAACCGCGGTCAGGTCGCTGAGCGATTCCCCGAGTCCGGTGCGGCAGACTTTCCCGGGTGACCACAGCCGCGGCTCAGCCGCCTCGTGACCGTGCGCTCGGGCGCGGAATCTCCACTCTCATTCCGCAGGCCGCGATTGCAACCCCGGCCGAACACGCGGCGGCCGTACTGGCGGCCATGCAGAGCGTTCCGGTCCGGGTGGGAGTCCTCCAGGCTGCCGCGGTGCTCCTGGAGGAGCGGGTGCGTGCGACGGAGGACGGCGCGGAGCGCGCGGCGGCAGCGACGACAGTCGCCATGCTGCGCAGCGCGATCGGCCGGGCCGGCTGAACCAAGCAGCCGTGCCGGGAGCCGGCCCGGTGCAAGACCTGGGGAGTTGCTCACCGGCGCAGTACGTCGAGAGCCCGGACGCACGCGTCCGGATTCTCCCGCCAGCAGTGCCAGCTGTCCTCGTGGGACGGAACAGTGGCGCGGGCGTCCTCCGGCCCGAGACTCCGGCCCGCGGCGAGCTCTCGTACGATCACGACGGCTGCCGCCAGTCCGGCACCTCCCCCTTCGGCGAGGTACCCGAGGCCGGCCGTACGGCGCTCGGCGACCGTCGTACGCGCGGACTCCACCAGCGATTTCAACCACCGGGCCCACTGACTGTAGGAGTCCTCCTCCGGTCGCACCGCCATCTCCAACAGTGGTGCCGGCGCCCGAGTCAGACGTTCGCGATAGCTCGCGGCACTCTCTGAGACCCAAGGGTGTTCGGCGATGAAGTGTCCCCAAGCGGTCTCCGCGTCCAACCAGTCGAGCCACCGGGTACCGGCGGGCCGCAGCCCCTCAGTACCTCCGAGGACGAAGGTATCCCGCAGCAGTTCCTACCGCGGTGGTCTGGCTTCCGTCAACAGGACGGCGTCGTACAGGTCCTTGCCCTGCGGGTACGCGTCAGTGACCAGACAGAGCAGCTTCCAGGCCAGTGACAGTTCGGGGATGCGGCCGGTACGCGACACCCGGGACCGTCCCCCAGCGGCTGAAGTTCAGTGACTGCTGCCGGGGCGGGCAGCGTCTCGTTGAACACCGCATCGAGTTGTACGGTGCCGCCGGGCACCCCGGGCGCTGCCCAGGGCGGCAGCTTACGGCGGCCCGGAACCCGGTCATACGTCCAGATGCCCTCCGTCACCATGCCGGCCGCGTCGATCCGGACAGAGCCACGGGCAGCGGCTGCCGCGTCTCGGGCGATCGTGTCGAAACAGACCCGAGGTCCGGGGACCGTCCATGGCCCAGTCCTGGGGCACGACGAGGAAGTCCAGGTCGCCCGGTTCACGAGCCGCTTCCTCGAACCAGGCGGCCATCAATACGTTGCCACGCAGCACGAGATGCCTGCCCCACGGGCCGTCCGCGACAGCCGCGAGCACCGTATCCAGAGCAGTACGCCGGGCCCGTGCCAGGCCCGGCCCGTCCCGCGACCTGGGAAGGTCGGAGCTGCGTCGTGTCTCCTCGTCGAGGGGCATATGCGGGATTCGCGAGGAACCATGCCAAAGCCCGGGCCAGGAAGAGGAGTTGTCGGCGGGGGTGTCATGGCGGAGCTCCTGAGGGGAAGTGTGCTGCTTTTCGCGTGATTCGCGGCGGCGGTATCCGCGCCGGGCATGCACGAGCGCCTCACAACAGGAGCGCACCCTTCAGCCGGATCGCTCAGGTCCTGGGGGTCTCCGACCAGACCGTGGCCCGCCGCTACACTTGGCTGCGCGGCGAAGGGCGCCTGCGGGTACTGGGTCTGACCCATCCCGAGGCGCTCGGCGAGGTGCGCTGGCACATGCGTGTGCGGTGCGCCCGCACGCCGGCCACGACGTTGCCAAGGCACTGGCCAGACGTGAGGACACCGTCTGGGGCGCCCTCAGCTCCGGCGGCACCGAGATCAACTGCTCCACCAGAGTCCGCCCCGGACAAGAGGACCAGTCCGTGCTCCTGCAGCGACTCCCGCACACCCCCAGCGTGGTCGACGTCACGGCCCACTGCGCCTACGTCTGCGCCACCACCGGGCCAACCAACCTGCATGCCGTGCTGATGAGCCACAACGTCCAGGAGCTCTTCATCTACCTCACCACCCGCGTCGCCGCCCTTCACACCGTTCGGCAAGTCGAGACTGCACCGATCATGCGCACCCTCAAGGGGCCGGGGCCGTTCCCCCTGCTGCCCGCCCCGGTCTCTTCAACACCGAGCTGATCAAGCGGCCCTGGAAAACGCCGTCCGAGGTCGAAC
Source organism: Streptomyces sp. NPDC037301 (assembly GCF_055602785.1). Taxonomy (NCBI): domain Bacteria; kingdom Bacillati; phylum Actinomycetota; class Actinomycetes; order Kitasatosporales; family Streptomycetaceae; genus Streptomyces; species Streptomyces sp. NPDC037301. The sequence goes on along the minus strand of NZ_JBVJWD010000060.1, from coordinate 25,101 downwards.
TGGCCACCGCCGAGTGGGCCGACGGGTTCAACCACCGTCGGCGGCACGGTGAGATCTGCTACGTCCCACACGTCGAATACGACGCCACCTAAATCCACCAGAACAAAAAACCCAGGTCGCAGTCGCAACCTAGGGTCTCGATCAAACCCGGAATGGTTCAGGGCCGGCAGGGGGTGCGCAGACCGGAACCCCGGCCCGATTCCGGCGGGCCGGGGTTCTGTGTCACGTGGGTGTCTCGATCACCGGCCGTCGTACCCGCCGTCGTACCCGCCGTCGTAGCCGCTGTCGTAGCCGCTGTCGTAGTGGCGCGAGAGCACCCGGAAGCTGCCCACGACGCCGTCGTGGACGAAGACGCCGCCCCGGACGTGGCCGGGGCGGACGCCGTCGCTGGAGCTGTGAGGTCCGACGGTGGCGATGGGGGCGCCGTTGTCGCAGGTGACCCCCCGGAAGACCTCGATGGTCCTGCGACTGTCGTTGCGGATGTTGAGACTGTTGGAGCCGAGGCCGCTGACCACGGTGATGCAGCCACCGGGGTCGTCGCTGTACGTGCGCTCGTTGATCTGGATCCGACCCTCGTCGTAGTCCCGGTCGCCGTGGCCCCGGTTGTCATAGCCCCGGTCGTCGCCGTAGCCCCGGTAGTCGTTGCCCTCGCCTTCATTGCCCTTGCCGGCGTCGCCGCCGTCGAGGGCCGAAACGGGGGCGGTGGCCTGCTGGACGACAGGGAATGCATGGGCCGGCTCGGTGGTGGCGGCCGAGGCGTAAGTGATGCCGGTGGCGGCCAGTGCCGCGGCGGCCGCGATGGCTGCGGTAACGACAGTGGAACGGGTAACCATGTCACTTCTCCTGTCTCAGAGAGGTCGGCCGAGCAGCCGGCCTGTGATTGAACGTAGTGACGGTCCCCATAGCTGTCATATCGGACACCTTGGTGGGTTGGTGCCGGGGCGCCGATCGGGGTACACGAGGCACCCATATGCGATTGCCGGATAATCGGATGAGTCGTCAATTACCTCTATTTATAAGCTGATTGATGCATCATTAGCCTTTCTGGGGGTTTTCTGACGCCCACTCACCCCCTCTGGCAGCGTGTCTTTGTTGACACTGCCCGGGCGGGCGGTGCATGCCGTCGTCCTGAATGCCCGTCATTGATGGTCCCCCTATCCTGACCTGCGGTGAGGGCCCGTAGCGCCGTAGGTCGACCCCCGTCGCGCGGCCGCTCCTTTGGAATCGATGCCGGAGTTGAGTAAGAACCAGAACTCGGCGACAACCAGGTCCCGCGGATGAGAGAGGATCTCGTCGCCGAGTGACAGAGTGACAGTCGCTCTCGTGACTCAGTGTCAAAAGTCACATGGCAACAGCGTCCGGGCATGCCCATGCCCTGTGGGCGCCGAAGGCACCCATGGAGGGAGGTTTCCGGACATCCCGGGGGGTCAGCTGGTAGCGGGGGTTCGTACGTGGCATCTGTGGTCTGTTGTGCGGGTAGGGACGAGGACGAAATCGTCCCTACACAGCTTTGCCCAGAAGCCCAGAAGCCCAGAAGCCCAGAAGCCCTGGAAAGGAAACATGTGGACACCCCGTCCCGCACTGAACCGCACCGTCGATCCGCCCACCGGCCGGATGCGGCCGAGCATCCGCTCGTAGGCGCCTGGCTGCTCAGCACCGTCGCCATCGTGGACGTATCCGGTCACACGCTCGAACACCCCCTGGGGCAAAGTCCGACAGGACTGATCACCTACACCGCGGACGGTCATATGTCCGTGAGCATCCTGAACCGGGACCTGGAGTCCGGCGCGGCAGCGGAGACGGGGACCGGCGAGCAGGTCGACACGGCGACCCTGTTCAGGACATCTCCGTACCTGGGGTACGCCGGCGCCTACGAGGTAATGGGCGATTTGGTCGTTCACCACCTGCATGTGGCGTCGTTACGTCCGTGGGTCGATACCAAGCAGGAGCGCCGATGGAAAGTGGAGGGGGACCGATTAACCCTGCTTCCCCCGACAGAGGGGACCGGCGAGGAAGCACGCACTCCAAGGCTTGTGTGGCACCGGCCGACCGGGGACGCCACGTGAGCGACGAGGGGATCCGGGTTCACCGGCCTTCGGGCCGGCCGCTTCTACTGCACGGCGTGGGATGCGGGCCTTGAGGACAGTTCCGTGCTGATCCTGCCCGCTGCACGGAATCCCGGTAGCCGCTGACGGGTCCGAGCGGGGTCAGGCCGGCCGACGAGCTCCGGGTGCTCGCCCTCGGTCTTGCGGCCACGGCATCAGCCCCTGGCCGCCGGTCGGTTCGTACAGGCTGCGCGCGACGGCCGGCGAACGCTGCTGGATCTCATCAGCAGCCTTGGCCACGTTGGCCGGAGCGGCGCAGCCGGGCACGAGGGGAACGGTCCGGCAGCCGAGGGGCGGCCAGTTGGGGTGGATGGTGAGCCCGCACGGTCAGCGCGACGGACTGGGCGGGCTCACTGCGGGGTGACCGACCGCAGGCTCGCAGGCCCGGCACCGTGGCGCTCGGGGCCCATCCAGCTCCCGCACGACCCGGACTTCGAGAGTCGGTTGCCGAGCTTGCGCAGGCGTGCCCATGAACCAGATGCTGATCGGGTGTTCCGCTGAGCGGTGCGACCAGCGCTGGGTCGACGGGCCGGCCATCTCTTGGTGTCCGTCGTCGGCAGCGTCGGATTGCAGCCAGGAGCGGGCGGACTTCCTGGCCGGGCGGCTTGCTCAGCCGGCGGCAGCAGTCGATCATTCGAATATGAGATCCGCAGTGCAGTTGTTCGTCGCCGATGGTTCTCTCCCCAACTGGGACGCGAGTGAAGGGGAGATCGACAGGCGCGACAGTCAGCTGAAGGCGATCTCCGGACCGGTTACGACGGGGGAGGCCAAGGTGCTGGTTGCGTGCTTCGGCCCCGACGACTGCTACGGCGTCGCATGGTCGTTGTTGCACCTCATCGAGACCGGCCCGAATCCGGTGCTGACCACCAAGCCTGCTCCCGAAGTCAACGAGTGGAACCACACGCTCTGGACGCGAGCCGTGAACGGTGGCCTCGTTCCAGGAGGCTTGACCGCCTGACGCCGTGAGGTGTCCGTCAGGGCCCCCAGGCCGACCGTAAGGGCGCCCAGCCGGATATTCCAGCCAGGCCATGACACAGGGGCCCTTGAACTCGGGTGTCACGACGACCACTGGAACGAAAGGTGGGACCATCGGGCCCAGTAGGTAAGGCCTTTCATCCCGGAGAAGTTGTCGGCGACGTCGGTGACGTGGAGGTGTGGGGGAGGGTTGGCGGAGCACCCGGACGTGGGGAAGCCTCGCCGCTGCCGACCTGGGCCGGATCACACCGGCCGTGAAGCGCAAGCTCAAGATGCGGCAGTACCGCCCCCTGATCGACGGCTGCCTGAGCGGCACCGGCCTCGTCCTGGACCGCTGATCGCGTCAAACGCTCGTCGAGGGGCTCTTGAAATGCTCTGTCGCTGCCCGACCTCCGGTCAACTCTGCGGCGTCCTGCCTGCAGCGCGTATACTCGGCCGCCGCTTCCCCTCACTGGCGGAAGACACCCATACACCCGACAGAAAGTTCAACATGAGTTCCGCAGACAGGTCCGAGGCACCGATCTACGCCAGGCTTGTGGAGGAGCATGGGGACGTTCTGGCCGAGACGCGCCGGGTGGCCGAGCAGACCTTGCGCGAGGCGGACCGCGCGATCGACTTCAGCGGCGTGCGCCCGCCGGTGGCATTCCGCTAGCTCGGCACACGAGTCCCTCGGCACACGAGTCCCTCGTCCAACTTGAGGGCCACGATGGGCCCCATGCGCTTCGTCGGCCAAGTGCGAGTGTTCGAGAGTGCCAGTGGTCCCCGGCGTGCTGCTGCCCCATGACCACCTCGCCGGACAGCCCCTGCCCGGACCTCCCGGATGCGGCGCATCACGCGCACGCGGGCGAGCGCAGCCGAGTCCGCTACAGTGCGTCCCGCCCTTCGCCTGCCCGGGTCGATCAGTGCGACCTGTGCATGAGTCCGGCAGCGTTCCGAGACCACCGCCACGACCATGGTCTGATCCGCAGGCTGCTGTGGCGGAGCCGCAACGGAAGCGAAGTCTTGTGGGTCCGTACCCACCGCGGCGTGAACCACCTGATGGCCTGTCACGGGGGATGAGATCTCGGAGGGACCGCCTGTAGCGGTCCAGGCTCGGGATGACGAGGGTGTCGTCCGGGTCGAGGAAGGCGTCACACGCCTTCAGTTCCGGCCGCAGTTTGTGAGACTCCGGCGAGCGATCTTCAGAGAACAAAGTTTTTTGAAGTTGGCGGGTTGCCTGTCACGGACGCCAGCACAGCGAGGGGTCGGGGTGGTCGACGAAGCCGAGTGTGCGGTAGAGCGGTTCGCCGTCGGAAGAGGCGTACAGGTCGACTCGGGCGACCTCACGTTCCCGGAACCAGTCGAGCAGGCTCTCCATGAGCGTGCGGCTGTGGCCGCGCCGTCGTTCCACCGGATCGGTGACCACGCCGATCACATGTCCGATCCGGCCGTTGGGCAGGTGCGGGCCGGGCAGTCGTTGCTCGATGGTTCCGATGCCACAGGCGGCAAGGCCGTTGTTGCCGTCCACGACGAGGATCTGAACGGCGTCCGCTGTCAACTGTTCCTTCAGCACCGCAGCAAGGGTGTGCCGCCAGTCGTCGTCTGCTGATGAGGGGTTGAAGAAGTCGCCGCCGAGGGTCTCGAACAGCAACGCCCGCAGGCGTACGAGCTCCGCGACGTCGTCCTCGACTGCCTGCCGTGCACGTGACATGTAATGACCTTATAGTTGTTCTGACGCTTACGGCAACCCGTTTCAAGGCGGCGCCCTTGGTGTGTGCCCTGGACTTGTCCCCCTGCTGACCAGTGACACCGCACGCCGCCCGGGCGGGCGCCGGCGTGCCGACCATTCCTTCGTCTTCGGGCTACAGACCCTCGTCAACGGCCTGCGCGCACACGCCGAGGCGCTGACACACAACGCCTGACACACATTCCGGTCCCCGCATGCGCTGAGGCAAGGGCCCTGACAGCAGGTCAAGCGGCGCCTGACCGGCGAGAAACTGAGCACTTCCCCGGCAAGCAGCGCGGACCCGCCTCCGTGGCGACAGGAAGAAGCCGACACCACCCTCAGCTACTCCGTCCCGACATTGCACTCAGCCTGGATTTCACAGGTGAACGCGCTCAGCTTCTCCGCTGCCCTGATCACCTTCATCTCGGTCGTCGGGCCGCCCAAGGTCCTGCTCTCCTTCGCCCACCTCGCGCAACTCCACCCGACCCGCCAGCTGCGCACCATCGCCCTGATCTCCTGCGGCGCGGCGATCCTCATCGGCCTGGTGACCAGCTTCACCGCACCCGGGCTCCTGGACCTGTTCCACATCAGTACCTCCGCTCTCCTGCTCGCAGGCGGCATCATCTTCTTCCTCTACGCCGTCGGCCTCGTCCTGGGAATTCAGATCGGAACTGACGGACTCCACCAGGAAATCCCCAGCGCGACCAGCGCCGTGCGCGAACTCCTCGTGCCCTTCGTCGTCAGCCCCCTGGCCATGACGGCACTGCTCATCGAAGCAACAGCACGCTCCACCTGGACCTGGCGCTCCACCGTCGCCGGCGCGTACCTCGCTGTGATTGTGCTCGACCTTGTGTGCATCCTGCTCCTGGAGCGCGTACTCCGCGCCACACACCACGCGACAGTGGAGCTGCTCGGCCGGCTTCTGTAACTCCTGCTCGCAGCCGTCAGCATCGACCTCGTCCTCGACGGCCTGCAAGAACTTGGCGTCGAGGGGCTCGCGCGCGGCCACTGAGAGCGGAACTCGCTCGTACCTCCCAGTGGGGGTTGACTGCCGTCCGTAGCTGCTGTGGTTTGGCCGTCGTACCGGCTCGATGCCGGGCCGCTGCGGGCATGGTTCCCGCCCAAGTGGGGCCTGAACGACTGAGAGCCGGCTGTGCCGGCGCCGGGCACGTCCGCCCTGGACCGCACGCAGGCGTGGCCGGGCGTGTCCGTTCGTTGAGGAGGCCCCGTGTCCTGGGTCCCGCAGGGGACGTCCGTGTGCTGTTCCCCAGCGGGTGCGGGCGTCCCGGAACGGGTGCCGAACTGCGTTGCCGTGTCCCGGACGTCAAGCCGTGAGCCCGGTCGTCCTGCACGGCGACGACCCGGCCTTCACTGCCTCGCGGCCGCGGCCGGGTCACGCCGCCGTTCGGGAGTGGGCCTCGCCCTCCTCCTTCTCGTCCACGTCATGGTGAATGGGCACCCCCGAGCCGGTCAGCGGAACCCCCGTCCCGCCCCGGCGCGCCGCGACGATCTCCGCCGCGATGGACAGGGCGGTCTCCTCGGGGGTGCGGGCGCCGAGGTCGAGGCCGATCGGGGAGCAGTTCGCCCCGGCCCCGGGCCACCCGGGCGAGTGCCGCCGCCTCTCCTCGGTCCACGGCCGACACCGCTGCCTGGAACACCGGCGCGTCCGCGCGCACCGGCGTGACCAGGACTTCGATGACGCCGCCGCAGGTGAGTCCCAGCGCGAAGGCGTCCTCGTCGCTGTATCCGAACCGTTCGCGCACTGTCCGGCCGCCCCGGAGCGCCTGGATGCACAGGTCGTACACCGTCCCTTCCACGAAACCGCCGGAAACGGAACCGATGGCGGTGCCGTGCCTGTCGACGGCCAGGGCCGCGCCGGGACCGCGCGGCGCGCTGCCGCCGACGGCCACGACGGTGGCGACGGCGAAGTCCCGGCCCTCCTCGAACCAGTGATTCAACTCCTCGGCGATCTCAAGCACTCCGGGCTCCCCCCGCCGCCCGATGCCGCGCTTCGTCCGCCGCACGCAGGACGCGGTCCGGACGGATCGGCAGGTTGCGGTGGCGCACGCCGGTCGCGTGCCACACCGCGTTGGCGATCGCGGCGGCGACGCCCACAACGCCGATCTCGCCGATGCCCTTGATCCCGACCGGGTCGTCCGGGACGGGGTCGTCCACCCAGTCCGCCTCGATGAGCGGCACGTCGGCGTGCGCGGCGAAGTGATAGCCGGCGAGGTCGGCACCGACGTGGCCGCCGGAGGCCTGGTCCCTGATCGCCTCCTCGTGAAGGGCCATGGACAGCCCCCAGGTCATTCCGCCGATGAACTGGCTGCGGGCGGTGAGCGGGTTGACGATGGTGCCTGCGGCGTAAATGCCGAGCAGCCGCCGCACGCGTACCTCGCCGGTGGCGACATCCACCCCTACTTCGGCGAACTGCGCGCCGAAGGAGTGCCGTTCCTTCTTCGAGAGGGCGCCGATGGCCTCGGCGGTGTTCGACCGGGCAGTGATCCCCTCCGGCGGAATGCCGCCTCCCAGGGCCAGTCGCACCCGCAGTTCGTCCGCCGCGGCCGTCACCGCCCACGCCCAGGAGCGCGTGCCCATCGAGCCGCCGGCGAACATCGCCGGGCCGAGGTCGCTGTCCGCGATGCGCACACGGATGCGGTCCGGAGCCACCTCCAGCGCGTCCGCGGCAACCAGGGTCATCGCGGTCCGTGCCCCGGTTCCGATGTCCGCCGCGTTGATCCGCACGGTGAAGGTTCCGTCCGATTCCGCGGTCACGGCCGCCGTGGACGGGCCGACTCCCGAGGGGTAGGTGGCCGCCGCCGTTCCGGTTCCGAGCAGCCAGCGCCCCTCACGGCGCAGGCCGGGACGCGGGTCCCGGTCCGCCCAGCCGAACCTGCGGGCTCCCTCCTCGAAACAGGCGAGCACATTGCGGCTGCTGAACGGCAGCCCGGACACGGGACCCGTCTCCGGTTCGTTGCGTGCGCGCAGTGCGATCGGGTCCATGCCGCACTTCTCGGCCAGTTCGTCGAGGGCGGATTCGAGGGCGAAAGATCCCGGTGCCTCGCCCGGTGCGCGCATCCAGGCCGGGGTCGGCACGTCCAGCCGTACGAGCCGGTGAAGGGTGCGATGCGCGTCGGCGTCGTACATCACGCGCCCCAGCACGGCGCTCGACTCGATGAATTCATGCACGGTCGACGTAAGACTCTGCGCCTGGTGGTCGAACGCGCGCAGCCGGCCGTCGGCGTCGGCGCCGAGCCTGATCCGCTGCGCCGTGGGGCTGCGGAAACCGACGAGGGAAAACATCTGACGACGAGTCAGCACGACGCGGACCGGGCGGTCGAGGACGGTCGTGGCCATCACGGCGGCCACTTGGTGCGGGCTCGGACCCTTCGATCCGAAGCCGCCGCCGACGTGTTCGGACCGTACCCGTACGGAGGCCGGATCGAGGGAGAAGAGCTGTGCGAGTTCGCTCGCCACCCAGGTGCTGCCCTGGTTGGAGTCGACGACGTCGAGCCGGCCGCCGTCCCAGCGAGCCGTCGCCGCATGCGGCTCCATCGGGTTGTGGTGTTCCTCCGGTGTGGTGTACTCCTCGTCCACGACGACGGCGGAGGCGTCGAGTTGTGCCTCTACGTCTCCCTTCTCCGTCTCGGCCCGGACCATCGGGTTGTCCTGCGGTGTGTACGCACCGGAGCGTCCGGCGAAGAACGCGACGTCGTGCGGCTCCTTGTCGTATCGGACCACCAGCGCCTCGGCGGCCTCCCTGGCCTGCTCGGACGTCTCGGCCACGACCAGCGCCACCGGCCAGCCGACGAAGGGCACACGGTCGTGCTGGAAGATCCCGAGGACCGGGTTGGGCCGCCCCAGCATGCCCACATAGTCGGTTTCGACGCGCGGTGCGTTCCCGTGGTGCAGCACGGTGAGGACGCCGGGCATGGCCAGGACGGGGGCGTCCTTCACGGAGCGGATACGGCCACGGGCCACGGTCGACAACACCAGCCAACCATGGGCGAGTTCGGCGAAGGGGATCTCTCCGGCGTAGCGGGCCGCCCCGGTGACCTTGTCGCGGCCCTCCACGCGGGTATGGGCGGAGCCGACGGCCCCCGTCACGGCGGTGATTTTGCGCGTCGTGGTCATCGGGCGGCCTCCTCGGTGAGTTCGGTCAGCACGGCCACGACGAGGTTGCGCATCAACGTCACCTTGTATCCGTTCTCGGGAAGCGCCTCGGCGGCCGCCAGTTCGGCATCCGCCGCGGCGGCGAACGCCTCCGTGCTCGCCGGGCTGCCGATCAGCACCCGCTCGGCCGCACGGGCCCGCCACGGTCGGGACGCGACCGCCCCGAACGCGAGGCGCACTTCGCGTACGACGTCGTCCTGGACGTCGAGCGCGGCGGCGATCGAGCCGATCGCGAACGCGTACGAGGCGCGCTCGCGCACTTTCCGGTACCGCGAGTGGGCGGCGACCGGGGCCTGCGGCAGCGTGACGCCGGTGATCAGCGCGCCCGCAGGAAGGGCGGTCTCGATGTGCGGGGTGTCGCCCACAGGCAGATAGAACTCGTCGATCGGCAACTCGCCCGGCCCGTCGGCCGTTTCGTACGAGATGACGGCGTCGAAGGCGGCGAGCGCGACCGCCATGTCCGAGGGATGGGTGGCGACGCAGTGTTCGGAGGTGCCGAGGATCGCGTGGTTGTGGTGCTCGCCCGTGAGGGCGGGGCAACCGCTGCCGGGGGCACGCTTGTTGCAGGGTTTGCTCAGGTCGGTGAAGTAGCCGCAGCGGGTCCGCTGGAGCAGATTCCCGCCGACCGTGGCCATGTTGCGCAGCTGTCCCGAGGCGCCGGCCAGGACGGCTTGCGCCAACGCCGGGTAACTACGCCGCACTTCGGGGTGGGCCGCGAGATCGCTGTTGGTGACGGTCGCGCCGATGCGCAGCCCGCCGTTGTGAGTGAAATCGACTCCGTCGAGCGGAAGTTCGCTTACGTCGATGAGCAGAGCGGGCCTTTCCACGCCGGCCTTCATCAGGTCGACGAGGTTGGTGCCGCCGCCGAGGAAGCGGGCGTCGGGGTCGGCGTCGAGCAGGGCGACCGCCCCGGAGACGTCGACGGAGCGTTCGTAGCCGAATTCCCTCATGCCGCAGCCTCCTTGACCTCGGTCTCGGCCGCCTCTGCCGCCCGCGCGACCGCCTGCACGATCGACACGTAGGCCCCACAGCGGCACAGGTTGCCGCTCATCCGCTCCCGGATCTCTTCGGCGGTGAGTGCGGACACTCCCGCTTCGGGCCGGACATCGTCGGTCACGGCGCTCTGCCAGCCCGCCGCGTGCTCCTCGATCACCGCGAGGGCCGAACAGATCTGCCCCGGTGTGCAGTAACCGCACTGATAGCCGTCGAGGTCGAGGAAGGCCTGCTGCACCGGATGCAGCTGCTCACCATCGGCCACGCCTTCGATGGTCGTGATCGCGCGCCCCTCGGCCGCGACTGCGAGCTGGAGACAGGAAACGGCCCGGCGCCCGTCGAGCAGCACCGTACAGGCGCCGCACTGGCCCTGGTCACAGCCCTTTTTGGTACCGGTCAGATCGAGATGCTCGCGCAGGGCGTCGAGCAGGGTGGTGCGGTGGTCGACGGGCAGCGTGTACTTCTCGCCATTGATGTTCAGGGTGATGGTGCTGGACGTCGATGGGGCCATGATCAGCCTTCTTTCGCATTGCTGATGCGCGTCGAACGAGACGATCCCGGCAGACAGCCAGGGAGGGAGCGGGGTATGCGGATGAATGGGCCAGCGGCGACGGGCACTGGTCGGCCACACTGGCCGGATCTGCCACTATGGTGGACCTAAGCGGACAGCTGTCCGGTTGCCATCGAACCTAGCGGACAGCTGTCCGGTTAGCAAGGCCGGCTTGTTTGTGGTTCCGGAAGGAGGACGAGTGCAGGAAGAGAAGAGCGCGACTCTGCGCCCGGACGCGCAACGGAATCGCGAGCGCATTCTGGAAGTCGCGCTGGCCGAGCTGACGCGGGCTGCGGATGCTCCGCTGAGCGCGATCGCGAAGAAGGCGGGCGTCGGACAGGGGACGTTCTACCGCAACTTTCCCAACCGTGAGGCCCTCGTTCTGGAGGTCTACCGCTACGAGATGCAGCAGGTCGCCGATACCGCTGCCCAGCTGCTCCAGACCCGCGCACCTGACCAGGCTCTGAGGGAGTGGATGGACCGCCTGGCCCAGTACGCCATGGCCAAGGCCGGCCTGGCCGACGCGCTGCGCAAGGCCACCAGCACGTACGGCAGCCTGGCCCACCTGGGTCACGGCCCGGTGACCCAGGCGGTCACGCTCCTGCTGAACGCGAACGAGGAGGCCGGCACCATCCGCCGGGGGCTGACCCCCGACGACTTCGTGCTCGCCATTGCCGGGCTCTGGCAGATAGACCCGCACAGCGACTGGCAGCCGCGTGCGACGCGACTGCTGGACCTTGTGATGGACGGGCTGCGGGCAGGGGCATCCAGAGCGGGTGGGCCTGCGGCGGATGAGCGTGAGGCGGACGGGCCCCGGGCGAGTGGGCCGGGGGACGGACGGACCTGAGGTGGGCCCTGGGTGGACCTGGCCCGGGCGTACCTGGGCCGGGCGGAACTTGGGCGCCTCTGCCTGGTCTGCTGATGCGCCTGCTGTGCGACGCCGCTCCTGTCGCCACGGGGCGAAGGAGTACCACTGCCTGTCCGGTCCCCGCCGCAGTTGCCTGCCGAAGGCCGCGTCGGTCAGGCGAATCCCGGTGATCGGTACATCTTCCCGAGGAGTTGCTCGGGAGTTCTGGATTGCCTTCCGCGCCTCAGCCAGTGATTCAGGTGCGGTGCAGGAGGACTCCTCCGGCGGCGTGAACGCCGGCAGGCTTTCCACGCCGGTAGGTGATCAGCAGGCGCCACAACGCGTCCTCCGCGCGCCCGGTATGCGCCGCCGCCGGAGGCAGGCGCGTGATGTCGTGCGATGTGTGGCCGGCGCTCGAACGGCGACGGCCATGCGATCGCGCGGCGCCGGTACGGCCCGCCCCAGAGAACGCAGGCACCGGTGACGATGACGATGACGTGCGACAGCACTACAGGCGCGGGTTGGCGGGTTTCAGGTCCTGGTGCATGATGCCCGCGCTGTGTGGGCGGCGGCGGCCTGGGCAGCCCAGCCAACGGCGACGGCCACCGGTGGCGGGCCATCCTCGCGAAGTACAGCGCCCAGATTCCGCCCAGTGATGAACTCCATGACCAAGAACAACGTCCTGCCCTGCGGGTCCGACCCAGTGGCCGTTCAAGACCGCACTCGGTATGGAAGTCGCCGCGTACCAGCATGCCGGCTCTCGGTATCCCTCCAGGGCCGATGAGCGACCGGCACCGTGGCCGTGCGGCCCGGTTCCGGCGCCGCACGGCCGACTTCCTCACCTCCCAGGTGGTCCCACGAACTGCGCGGCAGGTTCGCCGTCCAGGGGACCGTCCTGGGGCTCCCTCTCGTTCAAGGCCGCGTCCCCACCGGCCTCGGCCCGTCATCTGCCGCGCGCTGTTTGAGTCCCGCGTCGACGACTCGTGCCGGAAGCCGCAGGGCTCACGCCTCGTTCATCTGCCCGGATTACGGGGTCACTGCGTGCGGTAGGCGTCGACGATGGTCTGCGTGAGGGTGTTCCCAGCAGTGTCGGTCAGCTCTGCGCGCAGGGAGACGCCGGTGCCCGCGCGTGGGTTGCGGATCGTCACAGCGCCGTTCTCGACCGGGACCCGGGTCCACGAGGCGCCGCCGTCCACGGACCCCGAGACTGCCAGCGAGCGGATGCGTCCGTTCGCAGCGGCGCCCTGCACGGTGACGGGGACACGGAGTGCCGTGTCCGCCGCTGCGGTGCCGGTCGGGCTGAGCGCGGGCGAGAATCGCACGGCGCTCACCGGCACCGGGGCCGGACCGGGCGTCGTGTCCGAGGTGAAGGTCCACGACGCGGTCACGCGGGTAGCGGTGCCGGGCGCACCGCCGCGCTTCACCGTGCTGGTGACTCGGTACGCCGCGCGTCCCGGCGGCACGGTGAACTCGGCTCGGCCGGGGGCACCGGACTGCGTCCCGACGAGCACTCCGTTGCGGTGCAATGTGGTCGAGGCCGCGCCGTACGGCGGTGACGACGGAACGTGGCCGTCGCCGTCGGCGAGCAGCGGGACATCGACGGTGACACTGTCGCCGTCGCGTACGACGCCGGGGCGGCCGGTGAGGTCGGGGCCGAAGACGGCGTTGTCGAAGGTGTGCGTGGTCGTGGCCCCGGCGCGCACGGCGATGCCGTTGGCGCTGTAGCGGTTCGCTGCCGTGCCTGGCTCAGCGGGGGCCCAGTAGGTGATGTCCCAGGTGCCGCGTTCGGGTGTCACGAGGTAGGTGGCGGTGCCGGGGGTTGTCAGTTTCTGCGTGACGCCGATGGTCGGTCCGGCACTCGGTGCCAGGTCGATGGTCGCGGCGCCCGCGGTGCCCGGCCGGGCCGCGCCGCGGATCTGCATGGTGGCCAGGTCCTTCGCGGAGGGGTGCCGGGTGAGCCCGGTCAGGGCGCGGGTGCCGGTGAAGGTGTAGCCGAGCGCGTAGCCGGTGGTCTGGGTCGTCCAGTGCGCGTCGTACCACTGCTTCACCGAGCCGGGTTCGGCGGCGGGGCCCAGGTGGGCGACGCGCAGGTTCTCAGCGGCGATGACCTGGTTGATGAAGCGGGTGGTGCCGCCGTGTGTGACCTCGACGAACATCCCGCCGTCCAGGAAGCCCGCGGCGCGGTCGGGCGGAGTCACGTCGACGGGGGCGGTGGTCCGCGCGTCGACGGTGACGGTGGTGTCGTGGTCGAGGTCGAGGCGCGGTTGGACGATCCAGTCCATCCCGTCCGCGCCATTGCCGGTGGTCAGGAGACTGTCCAGCAGGTATCGGCCCTTGGGTAGGCGCACGGTGGTCGTGCCGGAGGCGTCGTGCGGCTTGACGGACTCGTCGGCACCCGCGCCGGAGATCCCGGTGACGGTGGTTTCGTAGTCCCCTGTCGAGCGGCCGGCGCGGTCGAGGTGGTTGATCGTGAGGGCGTACGTCTCCGGTTCTGCGGCCAAGGCCGTGGTGTCCCAGGCAGGCGTCGCGCCGCCGACCAGGACGACGGCGAGAGCCAGAGTCCGCAGGACACTCCGGCGGGATACGCGGGATACGGAAGAACTGTTCATGACCTGCACTGCGCTGCCGGGCGCCGACGTTCCCGTGAGCCGCGTCACACCGCGCATGAGGTCGCGGCCCCGGGCGGCATATGTGGCGCACGTCACCGGAACCGGCGCAACGGACGCGGCAGAGCAGAGTGTGGAAACACTCATGAGGAATCGCTTCCGCCGCGGAGACCGCGACGCCCTGGGAGAGCTGTACGACGAGCACGCCCAGGTGCTGTACCGCTATGCCCTGCGGGTGACGGGCAACTGGGCGGAGGCCGAGGACATCGCGTCGGCGACCTTCCTGGAGGCGTGGCGCAGCCGGGAGAAACTGCACCCCGACGGGGACAGCCTGCGCCCATGGCTGCTGGGAATCGCCACCAACATCATGCGACGCAACGCACGCGCACGCCGACGCCGCGAGATCGCGCTCGCCCGCGTCCCGGAACGCGGCTCCATTCCGGACTTCACCGACGATCTCGTCACGCACCTCGCGGATGCCGAGCAACTGCGCGCCGCGCACACCGCACTCGCCCGCCTGCGGCGGCGCGACCGGGAGGTCTTCACCCTCGTGGTGTGGGCCGGCCTGGATTACGCGGCCGCAGCCGAGGCACTCGGCGTGCCGGTCGGCACCGTCCGCTCACGCCTGTCCCGCGCCCGTACCCGACTGCGCGAACTCACCGACGCCGAAGCCCGCGCCACACGCTCGCAAGCCACGCGGGCCGGAGCCGAACGGCCCCCCGCGGCGGAAAACAGGGAACCCTCCGCCACCCCCGACAAGCCAGTACCGGGCCGCTTCCCTGCGGCCCGGTCGTTGACTCAGGAGAACCACGGATGAACACCACCCCGCGACGCCGTACGCACCACCGGTCCGAGGAAACCGAACGCCACGGCCTCGCCGACCTGATGCCCCCGCCGCCGGTCCCCGGCCTGGGCCCCGACCGTGAACTGCTGCTGAAGGAAGCACTGCTGCACAAGGCCGCCCTCGTCGAACCGCCCGGCAGCCTCATCACCCGGGCCCCGCGCCGGCGTCTGGTCCGGTTCGCGGCGCCGGCTGTCGCCTGCGCCTTGGCGGTCGGCGGCGTCATGGTGGTGAACCTCGCGGACACCCCCGGGCACGGAACCACCGCAGTCAAGGATGGCAGGACCTCCGGCGCACCCGAGGCGACACAGCTCCTCGACCGCATCGCACTCGCCGCCGCCGGGACGAAGCAACCGGCGGTCCGCGCCGACCAGTTCCTCTACATCGAGAGCAAGGTCGCCTACGCCGCGCAGAGCGCCGCAGGAGGCCCCGTGACCATGGCTCCCGCGCACACGCGGCAGGTGTGGTCGTCCGCCGACGGCAGCCGCCCCGGCCTGCTGCGCGAGGAGGGCGAGCCCGACAGTCGACTCGACGACGACGCACCCGTGTACCACCTTGACGGCCCGGGGGCGACACCCGGCCGAGCACCCCGCACAAGAAGGGCCCGTCGATCAGCGACCCGACCCACGAGTACGTCGCGTCGCTGCCCACCGACCCCGACGCCCTGCTGAAGCTGATCCGGAATGAGACCCGCGGGCAGGGCCAGGACCCGGACCAGCGAGCATTCACCGCGATCGGCGACCTGCTGGCCGAGACCTGGGCACCACCGCAGGTCAGCGCCGCGCTCTACAAGGCCGCCGCGAAGATCCCCGGCGTCACGGTGATCCATGCGGCCGCCGACGCCACGGGACGCGAAGGCGTTGCCGTAGCCCGTACGGCACACGGGCAGCAAACGCAGTGGGTCTTCGACCGGAGCACGTACGCATTCCTCGGTGAACTCACGGTCCTCACCGAAGCCGGTGACGCCGGCCCGGCCGGGACCGTGGTCGGCACCTCTGCGATCCTCAGCAAGGCCGCAGTCGACCGCGTCGGCGAGACTCCCGCGCCGATGACGACGTAGCGCGGCTGCCATGCGCATCGGCCGCCCCGGATCACTGTCCCACGGGGGGGGCCGGTCAATACGCCGTGCACCTTCGACGGATTGCGACCCTTTTCCTGCTCATCCCGCCCACTGCCGCCGGACGGCGAATAGCTCACTGTTGGCTCCGCCACGGCAGCCGGACCACCCGGGTGAGTCCGGCGGTGCCGCCCAAGTGGAACACGGGGCCCGGTGGGCCGGGCCGTGCGGTGGCGGTCATCGTGGCGGGGCCACCGAGGGAATCGCCAGGCCCCAACCTGCTGTTCGTCGCATGGTAAGGGCCAGGTGGACCTGCAACGCGTGGTCGCCGTGGCGCCACTGTGGTCCGAGCAGCGCCGAGATCCGATCGATGCGCTGATAGAGCGTGTTGACGTGGACGTACAGGGCGGTGGCGGTACGGCTCAGGTTGCCGTCGCAGGCGAAGTAGGTGAGCGCGGTGCGTACCAGGTCGCTGCCGCGCGTCTCGTCGTGCTCCACCAGCGGGCCGATCGTGCGGCGGACGAAGCGGTCCAGTTCGTCCCGGCCCGCCGGGCCCAGCAGTATTCCGTGGATGCCGAGGTCGTCGCGGCAGGCACCCTCGCCGGCGCGGTCCAGTGCGACCAGTACGTCCAGGCAGCGGGCGGCGTCACGGTGTGCCTCGACGACGGCCGTGGCGCCGGGAGTCGCGTGCTCCGCACCGACCGTGACGGGGTGTCCGATTCCGACGGCCAGCAGTTCGGCGAGTGCACGGGCGGCGCCGCCCGGGTCTTCGACGGCGGGCAGGACGACGACGGTGCTGCCGCCGTACTCGCCCGCGATACCGCCGAGCCGGGTGGCATGGCCGCCCGCCAGTTCCGTGATGCGGCGCCGCCTGCCATGGTCCCCACCCCGGGCCACCAGCACCACATGGTCACGCTCCAGGTCGAGTCCGACCAGCGCGGCCCGGCGGCGCAGCCCTTCGGGGTCGCGGTGCGGGGCGCCCAGCAGGTCTTCGAGGATCTCGCCGCGCAACCGGTGCTCGGCCTCCGCGACCGCACGTTCACCGAGCAGCATGAGGGCGGCTGCCTGGACGGCCCGTTCCAGGGCCTGGATGTCGGAGGCGTCGAGTCCGCCGCGTACGAGCAGCAGCGTGCCGAGGTGTTCGTCGGTGGCGACGATCGGGGTGACACAGACGGTTCCGCGTGACGCGGAGCTGCGGAGGCCTCGGGCCTGAGCCATCTCCCGTACGAGATCTGCTGGTTCGGGCAGTGCGTCACCGGCCGAGGCGAGTGGCCGGTCCTGGGAGTCGAGGACGAGGACGCTGCCGCGCAGCACGTCGGCGAGCGCCGTGGCCAGCCCCGTCGGTCCGCCCCCGTCGAGCGCGACGGCCGTGAGCCGCTCGTGGACGGCCGCCGTCTTGCGGACCTCTTCGAAGAGAGTGGCGTTCTCGATGGCGAGGGCGGCATAGTTGGCGAGTGAGATGAGGAGGTCGACCTCGTCGGGAGAGAAGGGCCGCACCCGGCGGTTGGCGGCGAACAGCACCCCGTACACCTGGTCGCCGAACTTCAGTGGCACGCCCTGAATGGCCACCAGCCCCTCGGCGCCGATGACGCCGTCCACATACGGGGTGTGCTCGAAGCGGGCGTCGTTGGGGTAGTCGGCGGTGTGGTACGGCACGGCGGTCGCGGCGACCAGTCCGCCGAGGCCGGTACCGGCGGCGAGCCGGCCGGTCTTGAACCCGTCCGTCGTGATGCCGGCGGTGACGCGTACATACGTGTCGCCTTCCTCCGGGTCGGAGAGCAGCAGATACGCGACATCGGTGCCGACAAGGGTGCGGGCGCGGCTGACGATGGCCTGCAGAACGTCCTCGAGGTCGCGCAGCGAGGCGAGGTCACCGGCGGTCTCGTAGAGCGCGGCGAGCGCGGCCTCCCGGCTGCGGTGAGCTGCGAGGCGGGAACGTATCTCCAGCGCTTCGTCCACGAGCGGCGGTTCGGCGGCCACGGCACGGAACGCCGCCTCGTCGGCCTCCTCGCGCAGCAGGCGGAGCAGGGTACTGGTGGTTGCCGGCGTCGTTGTCACCGGGCCAGTGATACCGCACCGATGCCGCCATGCACCCCGGGCGACGGAGAGAATCTCCACTCATCTGCCGCCTACGACGTGGCACACCTCTATTTCCCGCAGGGCGGTGCACAGCCAACCATGGCCCCGTCCGTCTCCGTATTCCCCGTACTCCCCGTAGTCCCCGACTTCCGGCCCCGTTCCCTGAACGGATCCCAGTGAAGGAGAGCGCACGATGAAGTTCCGCTCCCTGCGGACCGCCGCTGTCACCCTGGCCGCCGCCCTGGCCGCGGCCCTTGGGCTCACCGCCCCCGCGCACGCGGGCGAACCGGGCCTTCCCCGGCTCAATATCACCGACACCTACGTCACCGGAATCTCTTCCGGCGGATTCATGGCCTCGCAACTCCAGGTCGCCTACTCCGGCACCTTCAACGGCGCGAGAATAGTCGCCGCAGGGCCGTACTACTGCGGAAAGGGAGGCATCGTCGTCGGGCTGATCGCCTGCGGTACAGGGCTGGTCTCCACCGACCCCGAGGGCATCGGGCAGATCGCCCGCCGCTGGTCGGCCAACGGACGGATCGACCCCGTGTCGAACCTGACGGGCAAGCCCGTCTACACGTACCACGGCACCCGGGACCCCCTCGTGCGGACCTCGGTGAGCGACGAAGGGGTGCAGTTCTACCGGGACTTCGGGGCCCGGACCGTGTACCACGACACCGATCCGGCAGGGCACGGCTGGCCCACCCCGAACGCCCCATTGAGCTGTGGCACCACGTTCTACCCGTTCCTGATCAACTGTGGCAACGACCCGCAGGGCGAGATGCTCGGCCACTGGCTGGGGCAGGTGAACGCACCGGCCGCCTCGCAGTCGGGCACCGTCAGCCGGCACGACCAGAACCGGTATGTGCCGGGTGGTCTGGCCCAGTGGTACAGCATGGGCAGCAGCAGCTTCCTCTACACGCCGGACTCCTGCGCGGCAGGGGCTGCGTGCAAGCTGGTCGTCGCACTGCACGGTTGCCTGAGCGACAACAAGTTCGTGGGGGACCGGTTCGCTCGTGAGTCGCATCTCAACGAGTACGCCGACACCAACAACCTGGTGATCCTCTACCCGCAGACCGACATCAGCCTGCTGCGCGGCAACCCGCAGGGCTGCTGGGGGTACACGGGCAGCGACTACGCACAGAAGTCGGGACCGCAGATGCGCGCCATCCTGAGCGAGGTGCATGCGCTCGGCGGCTGACCGGATCGAGCGTGGTCACCGCCGGTGGAGGCTCCGTCGCCCTGCTGAGCGGCGCCGCCCGCGACGGTGCTGGTCTCGCCGTGTTCCGCCTTTCGCCTGGCTTCGGCGATCAGCGTGGCAGGTCGGTTGAACCCTGATTTGACCCCGGTGTCGGCGATGGGTTTGCCGGCGAACCGTGCCTTCTCGCGCACCTCGACGTCATGCGCCCAGATGACCGCGTCGGCAGCGGCGTGAGCGCCGGATCGAGCCTCTCGAACCCGGCTGAGCCCCGCGTCTCGACGTCGAGCACCACGCCCTCGGCACGGGCCGCGGCTGCCAGCGACTCGGCGGCCATGTAGGTGTGTGCGATGCCGGTCGGACATGACGCGACGGCGACGATCCGGAAGGGTTCGTCGGCCGTTGCAGCGCTGTCCGAGGCAGGGCCGTCCGCTGTTGCGCCGTCCGCGGGCGAGGCGTCCGGCGCCGGTCCGGCCTCCTCGCCGCGGATCAGGGCCGCGGCCGCGCCCGGGTCAGGTTCCGCTCGCAGTGCGCCCGCGAAGTCCGAATCCATCAGCCGTCGTGCCAGAGCGGAAAGGATGGTGAGGTGGTCGTCGCCGGCCCCGGCAGGCGCCGCTATCAGGAAGATCAGATCGGCGGGGCCGTCCGCCACGCCGAAGTCGATGCCGCCCTCGCTGCGGCCGCACGCGAGCGTCGGCGCTGTGACGTGCTCGCTGCGGCAGTGCGGGATGCCGATGCCGCCGTCCAGACCGCGACGAGGTCGTGATCGCTGTGTGCGGGTCCGAGTCTCTCGTCGCGACTGTTGACGTGCACGGTCACGGGCCGGGCGCCGGACGGGGTGGGGGCGTGGCTGGTGATCGGTGGTGTTGCCATGACTCCAGGGTGGCCCGGGGTGACGGCGGGCGCATCTGGCCGGCCCAGATGCGGCGGTGCGGGTCTGGCCTGAGGATGGAGACACCGGCGGTGGCCCGGTCGCCCCTGGCCTGTCTCCCTAACTGGCTGCCGGGCCGCCTGCCGGCATCTGGCGTTCGTGCGGATCTTTGCGTGACGCAGTGTGACTTGCGCCGTCCAATCGGCGAAAGCACCGTGGGCGCTGGCTGCGTCTCACGAAGTTGCTATTTCCTCCCCGCGTTGTCAGGCCACCCAGGCCGGCAGCTGCGCGGTGCCTCAATCCATCAGCGACTCTTCTCGCCGCCCGCAGGGTGGGAGGGAGTATTCACTGTGTGGAACGTGCGTTCACGCAGATCAACGTCTGCCGGCCCGTCGCAGTGAACGCCTTCTGGCTGCCCTGGACGCCGAATACTTCCTGCTGGCACACGGGCGGCAGCGTTCGTCCGCACCTCAAGACAGTCCCCATGGCTTCAATGTGGTCGCCGACGGCAGAGGACAGGAGATTGATCTTGTACTCCACCGTGAGCACCGAGGTGTTCTCGGTGAACAGGGTGAAGGCCGCGTAGCCGCCACGCTGGCCGCGATGGCGCTGGAGTCTCCCGTGTGGAAGTGGCCGTTCTGCTGGGTCAATTCGGGCCGACTCGGGAGCACGATGTGTACGCGTCTTGCGGCGACGCGTGCTATGCGCGCACCGAGATGGCCCATCAGCCTCTGGCGATCGAAACTGTCCTGGATACGCGTTTGCCCCTCGGGGCTTGCCGTTTCCTTGGGTGTCCGGCTTCCACGTGCTCTCTGTCAGCGGATGCCGGGGCCGGCCCTGTGAGCCGCGGACGGTGATCCGGACGTGCAATTCCAGCGGGATCGAGCGAGGCGGGTCCGTCAAACGGTCAAGCGTTCCGCAAGGAGTAACCCGCCGATGACGATCAACATGGTATGGCACCGAGGCGCGGGCGACTGCGCGAGCGGCTGTCGTCCGGGCATTGAGTATTGAGCACGGTGCGGGCAAGGACGCCGACGGCAAGGTGGACCGCGGCGCAACTATGTGGAGCGTGCCGAACAGACCGGTCTGGGCGGCGAGGGGTCAGCCCGCCGCATGGTCGATGAGCTGTGGGAACAGCGAGAAGTACAGCAGTAGTGCCTTGGGATTGAGGCCACTGACCCCTGTGCCTTCAGCATGATCTGCCGCGACAGGAGGCCGCGGCCTCGGTGGAGGCCCGCAGGCCGGCTGTGCCAGGACGCTCCAGCCGAGCCACATCAGGACGCAACCTCGGTAGAAGACACCAGTCAAGAAGATAGCGGCGAAAGGCGGACACGCGCCAGCCGAAGAGCGTCTGGTACATCCGGACGCCGTGTCGCGCCAGTGGTAGGTGCAGGTCCCGCCTCCCGCTTTGGTTCACTGGGGAGGCGGGACTCGTCGTCCCAAATAGCCGAGTTCGGTATCCGGTCGGCAGTGCATGCAGGCCGGTTTCGGTCCGCGAAGAGAGTAAGGGCATGGTCCCGGTCGGTGCTGCGGCGCCGCTGGCCGATGGAACAGCAGCGCCCCGGCGTGGACCTCGGCTGGGGCTGTCCGCTGCGGACCGGGCCCCCGCCGCTCCTCGGACGGGGGCCCGGGGCCTGTAACTACTCGTCGTCGGTGATCAGCGGATCCTTCGGGCCGGACCTTCCGGGAATGCGCTTCTGGGCGTCATCTACGGCTTCCTTCGCCCGCCCCTTGGCCTGGTCTGCCTTCCCCTCGGCTTCCTTGCGTCGGTTGCCAGTCATCTTGCCCATGGCTTCCTTCGCCTTGCCTGTGAGCTTGTCCTTGCTGCTTCCGTGAGTCATCACGACACCTCGCGTGGACGAATTCTTGCCCTTCCCAAACTAGGACACCTCAAGTCAGGTCGCCTTGTGTGAGACGCAGTGAGAGGGAGGATGCACCTGGCACACTCGCCTTGACCCCGCCCCACCCGTCGGCGGGGTCACCCACTGGTGTCCTGTGCCACAGAAGCTTGAGCGATGCCGCTGAAGATTGAAGGTTGTGTCACCGACATTGAGCGGCCGGGACTTGCCGGGGCTGCTGCCGATTATCAAACGCCGGGATCTCTCCCCGGGTGGTGGACACCCGCCCGCCCGGTCGACGGGCATCTGATCGGCGCGGAGAATGAGGTAGGAGCAGGAGCAGGAGCAGGAGCAGGAGCAGGGCAGCCCGCGGCCAGGGTGTCGGCGTGGCGGTGGCGACCTGCCGACAAGGTGGCGATGATGCCGACGTGGCGATTGCGGGACTTCCGTGACGACGATCTGGACCGTGCAATCCAGATATGGGATCAGGACCGGCAGGACGACGAGATGCCTCCTGTGTTCCCAGTCTCTGAGGCCATGGCCTCAGCCCGGACCGGCGGGACCGTAGTTGTTGCAGTGGTCGGCGAGGACCTGGTGGGCATGGCAGTGGCGCAGGCCCAGGGCGAGCGGGCCTGGATCACGCTGGTGACGCTCGCAAGGATGTGGCGTAACCGCGGACTCGGGACCGCCCTTATCGCAGAAATCGAGAGGCGTCTGCGCATACAGGGGGTGCGCCGGATCGGTGCGTTGCTCGCCCCAGGGGCCACCGGAACCACGGCGCTGGAAAACTCCGGCTACCGCACTTGCGACGGTTTGACCTTCTACGAGAAGGTCGAGCATCTCGGGGCGAGTGATGCAGGTCTGCTCGCGGAGCTCGGCGGAAGGGTGCTACCGCAAGGGCTCTGGGGTGCCCTCGCGGGCATGGAACGAGAGAGAGAAGCCATCGAGCGGCGGATCGTGCTCCCGCTGGCCGAGCCCGTGTTGGCCGACCGGTACGGAGTGACGCCGCCGAAAGCCGTCATCCTCTTCGGCCCGCCGGGCACCGGAAAGACCAGTTTCGCCAAGGCGGTAGCCTCCCGGCTGGCCTGGCCGTTTGTGGAACTCTTTCCCTCCCGGCTTACGGAGCGTGCCACTGGCGGCCTGGCCGCCTCACTGCGGGACACGTTCGCCGATCTGGCGGAGCTGGAATCCGTTCTGCTGTTCATCGACGAGGTCGAGGAGATCGCCGGCGTCCGGTCGGGTCAGGCCGTCGATCCCGGCCACGGAGTCACCAATGAACTGCTCAAGCTGATCCCTGGTTTCCGGGACCACGACAACCGCCTGCTGATCTGCGCCACCAACTCAGTCCGCTCCCTCGATCCGGCGTTCCTGCGCCCCGGCCGGTTCGACTACGTCATTCCGGTCGGCCCTCCCGATCCGAAAGCACGGGCGGCGATCTGGCAGCGCTACCTCGGCCCCGCCGCCAACGACATCAAGCTGCACCGACTGGTGTCAGCCAGTGAGATGTTCACACCCGCCGACATCGAGTTCGCCGCTCGCAAAGGCTCCCACGCCGCATTCGAACGCGAAGTCACCGATCGCAAAGGCGTGCCGGCCAGCACCGAGGACTACCTCGCTGCCATCGCAGACACTCGCCCCACACTCACCGACCAGACTCTCACCAAGTTCAGAGAAGACATTGAGCACCACGCGCGTATGTGATGCCGGGTGTTCCCGGCCCACTGCTCAGCGCTGCTGGACACAGGGTTTACGCAGTGTGCGCGATCGCGAAGGTCCGCTTCGGCGAGGCCAGCGGGGGAATCGAAAAACACCGCTTGTCACAATCGGTCGGAGGCTGGCGGTGGCCCTGACAGCCACTCCTTGCCGTCCTGTCGCGTTCGATCTCCTGCTCAGTCCTTACGGGGGGATTTCGGCCGGCCACGGCCGCCTCTTTCCTCACCCGAGCTCGGTCAAGGAACCACGCGCCCAGACCCACCAGTACGGCCGCCCCGGCTCCGTACACCGGCAGCCACAGGGTCGTAGTGGCTGACAGACAGTCGGCAACAGCATCATGGGCCTGGACCTCCTGTGCGTGAGCCACGGCGGCACTGTCGCTACCAACCAGGTTCGCCAGCGCGGCCTCCGCGCGGATGCCTTCGTACCTGCCGAGCTCAGGGCACCCGCTACGAGTGCCGGGCATCGGAAACAGTCATGCCCAGCGCTGCAGCGCGGGGGCCAGTGTGATCGCTACGCACAGGCCGACAACCAGCGAATAAGCGGCCAGATTCCGCATGTACGTGGATCCGAGGCCAGGGATCCACGTCGGCAGTCGGTAAAAGGAGAAAATCAACGCAAGAAGCGTCACTCCGATGTATGTGGAGAACCATTGCCAGGAACCCTGCGCGAGTGCGGTCGTCAGCACGGCGGCGAGCGCGATGCCGATGACCCCCGGCTGACCGGGAGTGTCATGGCCCGCGCCAATGGATGATGATTGCCGGGCTTTTTGACGGCTGAGGTCGTCCATGGTCTCTCCTGCATGGTTCGGAGGCCATCAGCATCCGGATACATCGCGCCTCGGCACAGCGCCATGCCGGACCGGCCCGGAAGCCCGCCCGGTTGGCGGGCTTCCGGGCTTCCCCCGGGCGCTGCCGACGAGGGGCCGGAGCGCCGCAACGCCTTTTGCCACGGGCGGCGAGCCAGCGTGCCAAGCGTCCTTCCTGACAGCCTCCCTGCCACCGAGCTCGCCCGCGCCCGGACTGCCCACAAGTCTGAGAGCCGAGTCGCTGGGCATCGACCGTGAAGCATGGTCACGTCCGCTGGAAGAACCTGCTCGTTCTCATTGATCGTGGGTGGATCGAGGTCCGTCGACTCGCACTGTGGACCTCCCCCTCCGGGGAGAATGGGTTTCAGCCCGGCGAGCTGGTGCCTCGTCACCAGCTTCCGGCGATTCTCGAAGATGCGGCCACCTGGGAGTATCCCGAAGACGAAAACTGGATTGGCGCGTTGACCCTGGTCGAGACCGAAGCGGGAAAGAAGATCACTCGGCTATCTCCCGAGGAGATGGCCGAGTGGACCGTCGTGGCGGGAAACCTCAGACCGCTGCCAACGGTCGGCCGCCCAGCGGAGGCCCTTCTCGCTGCGGATACGGGCTCGTTCGCGGCGGTGGGCGGCTAGTGCCGCATCAGGCAACGTTTGCCCTGTCCACGACGGCGCGTAGGCGCCGGTGGTCGGCATGGCGGTTGCGCCAGATGATGTAGCGGCGGATCATGCTGCCCTGTTCCTTGTGG
>NZ_JBVJWD010000059.1:0-35780 GCF_055602785.1 Streptomyces sp. NPDC037301 | reverse complement strand
ACCGTACAAAGAAAAAACTCTCATTGCCACTTCTCTCCTTCCCTCCCCCCCCCCCCCCCCACCCCCACCCCCCCCCCCCCCCCCCCCCCCCCCCCCCCCCCCCGCGCTCGTTCAGCGGTTCCGTATGCGGGTCAGAGGACGCCGCTGTCCGCGATGGTGATCTTCGCCTGGGGCCGGCCGCTCTGCGAGCCGAGGGCCTCGATCTTCTTGACCAGGTCCATGCTCTCCTGGTTGTCGACCTCGCCGAACACCACGTGCTTGCCGTCCAGCCACGACGTCACGATGGTCGTGATGAAGAACTGGGAGCCGTTGGAGTCGGGGCCGCTGTTGGCCATGGAGAGCAGGCCCGGCTTGGTGTGCGCGAGCTTGAAGTTCTCGTCCGGGAACTTCGCCCCGTAGATGCTCTTGCCGCCCGTGCCGTTGCCCTGGGTGAAGTCGCCGCCCTGCAGCATGAAGTCGGGGATGACCCGGTGGAAGGACGATCCCTTGTAGCCGAAGCCCTTCTCGCCGGTCGCCAGCGCGCGGAAGTTCTCCGCGGTCTTGGGAACGACGTCGTCGAACAGTTTGAACGTGATCCGCCCAGCGGGCTCGTCATTGATGGTGATGTCGAAGTAAACCTTGCTCGTCATGGAACCATCCTGACATCGATGCGCTCGGCGCCGACGGGCGGGCGTGGTGCCGGGCCCGTCTCCCGCTGTCCTGCACGTCCGCGACTGGTTAGCCTGAAGGAGGGGTGCGCAGGCTCAAGGAGGTCCGTTGTGACTGTGGAGGCCAACGCGAGCACCGGGACGTTCAGTGCTTTCGACGCATCCTTGGGTGCCGGCGTGCCCCGCTATCTGCCGGTTGCCGAGCACGGCCTGATCGGCGATCTGCGCAGCGCGGCGCTGGTGGGCACCAACGGCACCATCGACTGGTACTGCTGCCCGCGCTTCGACGCACCCAGTGTCTTCGCCTCGATCCTCGACGCCGACCGTGGCGGGTACTTCGAGCTCGCGGCGGATGCCCCGACGCGTACCAAGCAGTTCTACTTCCCCGACACCAATGTGCTGATCACCCGCTTCTTCGCGGAGGACGGGGTCGGCGAGGTCCAGGACTTCATGCCGGTACTCGACGATTCGCGCGAGGCCGACCGGCACCGTCTGATCCGCCGCGTGGTGTGCGTGCGCGGATCGCTGCCGTTCCGCGCCCGTGTGGCCCCCCGTTTCGAGTACGGGGCGCAGCCGCACACCGTGCACGTACAGCATGGCCAGGCGGTCTTCGAATCGCCCTCACTCACTCTCGCGCTGACGTCGAGTGTGCCGCTCGAGGTCGCCGGCCAGGACGTATGGTCGCTGTTCAAGCTGCACGAGGGCGAGTCCGCGGTCTTCGCCCTCGACCGGGTCGGCGGCGACGTGGCACCCCGTTTCTGCCCGCTGTCTGAGGCGGAGCAGCAGTTCAACGCCACCGTCGGGTACTGGCGGCGGTGGCTGTCCCGGTCGCGGTACCGCGGTCGCTGGCGTGAGATGGTGCACCGCTCCGCCCTCACCCTGAAGCTGCTCACCTACGCCCCGACCGGCGCCATCATCGCCGCGCCGACCACCAGCCTGCCCGAACGCATCGGGGGCGAGCGCAACTGGGACTACCGCTACGTGTGGATCCGTGACGCGGCGTTCTGTGTGTATGCGCTGCTCAGGCTCGGCTTCACCGAGGAGGCCGAGGCCTTCATGGGTTTCCTTTCCGAGCATGTCCCCCTCGAAGTGACCGAGACGACCGGCCCGCTGCAGATCATGTACGGCATCGACGGGCGCCGTGAGCTGCCCGAGCGCGAGCTGACCCATCTCGAGGGGTACCGGGGCTCGGCCCCCGTACGCGTCGGCAATGATGCCGTCGGCCAGTTGCAGCTGGACATCTACGGGGCGCTCACCGACGCCCTCTACCTCTACAACAAGTGGGGGCAGCCGATCTCCAGTGCGCACTGGGACAGCATCAGCGAGGTGGTCGACTGGGTGTGCGACCACTGGGACCAGCCCGACGAGGGGATCTGGGAGACGCGCAGTGGGCGCAAGAACTTCCTCTACTCGCGATTGATGTGCTGGGTGGCCATCGAGCGCGCCATGCGGCTGGCCCAGCATCGCGGCCTGCCCGTCGACATCGTGCGGTGGGGGCGGGCCCGGGATGCGATCTATCGCCGGATCATGCGCCATGGCTGGTCCGACGAGCGGCACGCCTTCGTCCAGTACGAGGACGGCCACGTCCTCGACGCGTCCCTGCTGATGATGCCGCTGGCGAAGTTCGTCTCGCCGACCGACCCGAAGTGGCTCGCCACGCTGGACGCGCTGGGCGAGGACCTGGTGTCCGACTCGCTGGTCTACCGCTACGACCCGCAGGCCAGCCCGGACGGACTGCGGGGCGATGAGGGCACGTTCTCGATCTGCTCGTTCTGGTACGTCGAGGCACTGGCCCGCGCCGGCCGCCTGGACGAGGCCCGACTCGCGTTCGAGAAGATGCTCACATATGCCAACCACCTCGGTCTGTATGCGGAGGAGATCGGCCACACCGGGGAGCAGACCGGGAACTTCCCTCAGGCCTTCACCCACCTGGCGCTGATCAGTGCGGCCTTCGGTCTCGACCGGGCGCTCGGCTAGGCGTGAGTTGGCCCTTTGCATAAAAGTGCATAGCTGCGTATAGTCATGCCATCAACGAGGAGGATTTCGATGGTGGTACGTGCAGCAGTGGCAGGGGCGAGCGGATACGCCGGTGGGGAGCTGCTCCGTCTCCTGCTGGTCCACCCCGAGGTCGAGATCGGGGCCCTCACCGCCAACTCCAACGCGGGTCAGAAGCTCGGTGCGCTGCAACCGCATCTGCGGCCGCTCGCCGACCGTGTGCTTCAGCCGGCCACGCCCGAGGTCCTCGCCGGGCACGATGTCGTCTTCCTCGCCCTTCCGCACGGGCAGTCCGCCGCCGTCGCCGAGCAGATCGGTGGCGAGGTGCTCGTGGTCGACATGGGCGCCGACTTCCGGCTCAGGGATGCGGCGGACTGGGAGAAGTTCTACGGCTCCCCGCACGCCGGGACCTGGCCCTACGGTCTGCCCGAACTGCCGGGAGGACGCCCGGCGTTGGCGGGGTCCAAGCGCATCGCGGTGCCCGGCTGCTACCCGACCGCCGTCTCTCTCGCGCTCTTCCCGGCGTACGCCGCCCACCTGGCCGAGCCCGAGGCCGTGATCGTCGCCGCGTCCGGTACATCCGGGGCGGGCAAAGCAGCCAAGCCACATCTGCTCGGCTCCGAGGTGATGGGCAACATGTCCCCGTACGGCGTCGGCGGGGTCCACCGGCACACCCCCGAGATGATCCAGAACCTCAGCGCCGCGGCCGGTGAACCGGTCACGGTCTCCTTCACGCCGACCCTGGCGCCGATGCCCCGCGGCATTCTCGCAACGTGCAGCGCGAAGGCGAAGCCGGGCGTGAGCGCCCGGACCGTCCGTGACGTGTACGAGAAGGCATTCGCCGAGGAGCCGTTCGTCGACCTGCTCCCCGAGGGGCAGTGGCCCGCCACAGCGTCCGTCTACGGTTCCAACGCCGTACAGATCCAGGTCGCTCACGACGAGGCGGCAGGCCGGATCATCGTCATCAGCGCCATCGACAACCTCGCCAAGGGCACCGCCGGCGGCGCCCTGCAGAGCATGAACATCGCCCTCGGACTTCCCGAGGACACAGGTCTTTCCACGATCGGAGTCGCACCGTGAGTGTCACGGCAGCACAGGGTTTCTCGGCGGCGGGCATCGCCGCGGGAATCAAGGAGAGCGGTAACCCGGACCTGGCCCTCGTGGTCAACAACGGTCCGCTTCGCTCCGCCGCGGGCGTCTTCACCTCCAACCGCGTCAAGGCCGCCCCCGTCCTCTGGTCGGAGCAGGTGCTCAAGGGAGGCGAGGTCAGTGCCGTCGTCCTCAACTCCGGTGGCGCCAACGCCTGTACGGGCCCACAGGGCTTCCAGGACACCCACGCCACCGCAGAGAAGGCTGCCGAGGTCCTCACCGGTCACAGCGCGGGCGAGATCGCGGTCGCATCGACCGGGCTGATCGGCACGCTGCTTCCGATGGACAAGCTGCTGCCCGGCATCGAGAAGGCAGCCGCCGCCCTCAGCGAGCACGGCGGCGAGAAGGCCGCCATCGCGATCAAGACCACCGACACCGTCCACAAGACCGCCGTCGCGGGCGGCGAGGGGTGGACCGTCGGCGGTATGGCCAAGGGCGCGGGCATGCTCGCCCCGGGTCTCGCCACCATGCTGGTCGTCCTCACCACCGACGCCGACGTGGAAGCGCCGGGGCTGGACACCGCACTGCGCGCTGCCACCCGTACCACCTTCGACCGGGTCGACTCCGACGGCTGCATGTCGACCAACGACACCGTGCTGCTGCTGGCCTCCGGCGCGAGCGGTATCACCCCGGAACAGGACGAGTTCGCCGAGGCCGTACGGACCGTCTGCGCCGACCTCGCCCGGCAGCTCATCGGTGACGCCGAGGGCGCCTCCAAGGACATCCGGATCGAGGTCATCAACGCCGCGACCGAGGACGACGCCGTCGAGGTGGGCCGGTCCATCGCCCGTAACAACCTCCTCAAGTGCGCCATCCACGGCGAGGACCCCAACTGGGGCCGGGTCCTCTCCGCGATCGGCACGACGAAGGCCGCCTTCGAACCGGACCAGTTGAATGTCGCCATCAACGGCGTATGGGTCTGCAGATACGGCGGCGTCGGCGAGGACCGCGACCTGGTCGACATGCGCTACCGGGAAGTGAAGATCACCGCCGACCTGGCCACCGGCACCGAGTCGGCCGTCATCTGGGCCAACGACCTCACTGCCGACTACGTCCACGAGAACAGCGCGTACAGCTCATGACCACGGCGCGGAAGCACACCGCACTCCCGAAGGCACAGATTCTCATCGAGGCGCTGCCCTGGCTGACCCGGCACAACGGCAAGACCGTCGTCATCAAGTTCGGCGGCAACGCCATGATCGACGACGAGCTGAAGGCGGCCTTCGCCCAGGACGTCGTCTTCCTGCGCCAGGCCGGCCTCAAACCCGTCGTCGTGCACGGCGGCGGCCCGCAGATCAGCGCCCAGCTCGACAAGCAGGGCCTGGTCAGCGAGTTCAAGGCCGGTCTGCGCGTCACCACGCCCGAAGCGATGGACGTCGTACGGATGGTGCTGGCCGGACAGGTCCAGCGCGAGCTCGTCGGCCTGCTCAACCAGCACGGCCCGCTCGCCGTCGGCATGACGGGCGAGGACGCCCACACCATCACCGCCACCCGGCACCGCCCCACCATCGACGGTGAACTCGTCGACATCGGCCGGGTCGGGGAGATCACCGCGATCGACACCGGGGCGATCCAGGCGCTGCTGGACGACGGCCGGATCCCCGTCGTCTCCTCCATCGCACGCTCCGCCGACGACAACCACGTCTACAACGTCAACGCCGACACCGCGGCCGCCGCACTCGCCGCCGCGCTGAACGCCGAGACGCTGATGGTCCTCACCGACGTCGAGGGCCTCTACGAGGACTGGCCGAGCAGCGACGACGTGATCAGCCGCCTCACCGCCACCGAGCTGGAGAAGCTGCTTCCCGAGCTGTCCAGCGGCATGGTCCCGAAGATGCAGGGCTGCCTGCACGCCGTACGCAACGGCGTCGAGACCGCCCGTGTCATCGACGGCCGGGTCCAGCACTCGATCCTGCTGGAGATCTTCACCGACGAAGGAATCGGCACGATGGTCGTGCCCGACGCACAGGGGGAGTCATGAGCAACCAGGAGCTCTCGCAGCGCTGGAGCCACGCGCTGATGGACAACTACGGCACCCCCCAGCTGTCCCTCGTCCGAGGCGAAGGCGCCCATGTGTGGGACGCCGACGGCACCGAGTACCTCGACTTCGTCGGTGGTATCGCCGTGAACGCCCTGGGCCACGCCCACCCCGCCGTCGTCGAGGCCGTCTCCACCCAGATCGCCTCCCTCGGCCATGTCTCCAACCTCTTCATCGCACCGCCGCCCGTCGCCCTGGCCGAACGGCTGCTGCAGCTCTTCGGCCAGGGCGGCAGGGTCTACTTCGCCAACTCGGGTGCCGAGGCCAACGAGGCCGCCTTCAAGATCGGCCGGCTGACCGGGCGGACCCAGATGGTCGCCACCGACGGCGGCTTCCACGGCCGGACCATGGGCGCACTCGCGCTGACCGGTCAGCCGAAGAAGCGCGAGCCCTTCGAGCCGTTGCCCGGCGATGTCACACATGTCCCGTACGGGGATGCCGAGGCGCTGCGGGCCGCCGTGACCACCGACACCGCGCTGGTGATCATCGAGCCCATCCAGGGCGAGAACGGTGTGGTCGTGCCGCCCAAGGGCTACTTGGAGGCCGCCCGGGAGATCACCCGGGCGACCGGCACCCTGCTCGTCCTCGACGAGGTGCAGACCGGTGTCGGCCGGTGCGGCCACTGGTTCGAGTACCAGGCCCACCAGGGTGTCGAGCCGGACATCGTCACCCTCGCCAAGGGCCTCGGCGGCGGACTGCCGATCGGCGCGACCGTCGCGTTCGGTCCGGCGGCCGATCTGCTGAAGCCGGGCCAGCACGGCACGACGTTCGGCGGCAACCCGATCGCCTGCGCCGCAGGTCTCGCCGTTCTGGACACCCTGGCGGCCGATGGTGCCCTGGATCAGGTGAAGCGGCTCGGCGAGAAGATCCGGGACGGCGTGGAGGGTCTCGGGCACCCGCTGGTCTCCCATGTCCGCGGCTCCGGGCTGCTGCTGGGTATCGTGCTCACCGAGCCCCTCGCACCACAGGTGCAACAGGCGGCTCAGGGAGCCGGAATCCTGGTGAACGCACCCGCCCCCGATGTCCTGCGGCTCATGCCGCCGCTGATCATCGGTGACACGGAGGTGGACGCGTTCCTCCAGGCGCTGCCCGGCGCTCTTGACACGGCAAAAGGGGACGGACGATCCGGAGAATGAGGCGACGACGATGACCGAGGCGCAGGAAACCGAGCACGGCGGGCCGTCCGTGCCGCAGACCCGCACCGCACGCCACCGCCGGATCGTGGACATCCTGAACCGGCAGCCGGTGCGTTCGCAGAGTCAGCTGGCCAAACTCCTCGCCGACGACGGGCTGAGCGTCACCCAGGCGACGCTCTCCCGCGACCTGGACGAGCTGGGTGCGGTGAAGATCCGCAACACCGGCGGCGAGCTGATCTACGCGGTGCCGAGCGAGGGCGGTTTCCGTACCCCGCAGGCACCGCTGGGCGAGTCCGCGAAGGAGGAGCGGATGCGGCGCCTCTCCGCCGAACTGCTCATCTCGGCAGAGGCCTCGGCCAACCTCGTGGTGCTGCGTACGCCTCCGGGCGCGGCCCAGTTCCTCGCCTCGGCCATCGACCAGGCCGAACTCCAGGACATCCTCGGGACCATCGCGGGTGACGACACACTGATGCTGATCAGCCGTGACCCGGCGGGCGGTCAGGCGCTCGCCGACCACCTGCTGCGACTGGCCCAGAACGAACGCTGAACGGCCGGGGTACCCCGCGTCCGTCAGTAGCGCGTGATCGCGGTCGGGCCCGAACGGGTCCCGATCGCGATGTGCGGACTGCGGGCCGGGTCTGCCCAGTCGAGAATCCGGTCCATCGCGGCCGCCGGTACGGAGACACAACCGGCGGTCGCACCACGCCCGTTGACGTGGAGGAAGATGCCGGCGCCGCGTCCTCGCACCGGCCGCTCGTAGTTGAAGCCGATGACGAGCGCGCGGGCGTACTGCGTCGGATACGCGGCCAGGTGCTCCGACTCACCCGCCCGGCAGTCCGCGGGCCGCGGTTCCACCCAGCGGTTGTAGGCCCGCGCCTCGGTGTCCTCGCACCACCACGACCGGCTGTTGACCCGGCGGTAGGGGTATACGGTGCCGGTCGGTGCCGCCTTGATTCCGAAGGCGTACGGCAGGTCGTACAGGCCGGTGGGTGTGGTGTCGGTGCCCTGCTTGCGCGACGTCCCCTCGGCCAGGCCCTTCGCACCGAACCGGGCCGGTGCGGACCCGCCCTTCACCCAGGTACCCCGGCGCAGATTCCACCAGGTGACGGTGCCCGTCGTGGAACCCGTGGCCGGGGCCTCGGCCGTGATCAACTGGGTACCACCGCCGGTGTCGGCCATCCGCCCCGGGGGAGCCGGCGCCACGGCGGGCCGGGCCGCGATTGAGCCCGCCAGCGCGAGCAGTACCGAACCGATCACCAGAGATCTGCGCATGTCCCGGACGCTGGACCATCCCGCGGCGTGTCACCCCGGACCTGCTCCGTACAGCTCGATCTCATTCCGCGCGCGGCATGGCCGGCAGCGGGAGCGGCAGCCCCGGCAGCCCGTCGATACTCGTCGCGACGTGCTCCTTCTTCTCGAAGTAGACACTGAGCGACGCATCGTCCTCGCGGGCGAAGCGCTGGGCGTGCAGTGGCCGGTCCTCGTCGTACGACATGAAGGGCACGGCAAATCCACAGGTGTCCCGGATCAGCTCGGCCTTCACCACGATGACGGCGCGCAGCCCGTGCAGGCCGGGGTCCACAGCGGGGAAACGGGCGAGCAGCGCGCCGAACCGCGGATCGTCACGGAAGACCGGCTCACCGCGACCGTGCACCCGCACGATGTTCGGCGGCCCCTGGAAGGCGCACCACATCAGCGTGATGCGCCCGTTCTCGCGGAGGTGGGCGACGGTCTCCGCATTGCTGCCCGCGAAGTCCAGGTAGGCCACGGTCAGTTCGTCGATGACGGCGAAGGAGCCGCTGACCCCC
Source organism: Streptomyces sp. NPDC037301 (assembly GCF_055602785.1). Lineage (NCBI taxonomy): Bacteria > Bacillati > Actinomycetota > Actinomycetes > Kitasatosporales > Streptomycetaceae > Streptomyces > Streptomyces sp. NPDC037301. Next base: position 27,007 of record NZ_JBVJWD010000059.1, on the reverse strand, counting down.
TTGGGGGAGAGGTTGACCGTGCCCTCTGCGTTCAGCGGCGCAGTCGCCGTGAAGAAGATGTGCTGCTCTTCGATGAAGGTCCTGATCCGTCCGTCGATACGCTCGTACGTTTTACCCATGGCGGCCATTGTCGTCGCCGGCTCCGGTGACCGCGGGGCCATTTCAGGTGGTGGGACGCCGGTGCAGGCCTGCCGCGCGCAGCAGTCGCCGAGCCGCCCCACGCACCGCGCGCGGCCGGTCCTGTGCCGTGCGGATGCGCAGTCACTCCTCGGGGAATCCGGCCGCGCCCGGCAGCAGCGCCCGGGTGGTCGCACGGACCACGGCGGATGACGGATCGTCGAGGAGGGTTGCCGGCCGTTCGCGGTCCACGGCGTCGAGGGCCCGCAGGCCGACGGCGGAGCGGACCCGCACGGCGGGCAGCGGGTGGGCCGGCAGGGACCACACTGTCCCGGCGTCCGTACGTGAACCGCACTCGCCGAGCCCGGCGGGCGCAGCAGGAACGATCAACGGACCGGCAGCCGCCGACGGATCGGGGCCGGCATTCACCGACCGGCGGAGATCCGCGCACATCGACCGGCAGGGCGGAAGCGGATCTACTCCGTCCTGCCGGAGCACGTAGCGCGCACAGGCCCGCACGACGCCGGAACGGTCGGCGAAAAAGGCCCGCGCCTCCCCGTGCCGCCCGGCCCGGCGCAGCGCGGTGACACCGGCGGACCGCACCCGTGGCGCGCGTGCCGCGAGCAGCGGGCCGGCACCTCGGGGCCTCCTTCCGCATCCCGGCGATCGCCGCCTCCGCGCACAGGTTCTTTTCCGCCCGCGCATGGGCCCTGCGACACGCCACCCACCTGCGCCTTTGACAAACCATACGGAGGATTGCATAGTTATGCCCATCAGTGATTGCACCGTAAGGAGAAACCCGTGACCGAGCGCGTCGTACTCGCCTACTCGGGCGGCCTGGACACCTCCGTCGCCATCGGCTGGATCGCCGAGGAGACGGGCGCTGAGGTCATCGCCGTTGCAGTGGATGTCGGTCAGGGCGGCGAGGACCTGGACGTCATCCGTAAGCGCGCGCTCGCCTGCGGTGCCGTCGAGGCCGAGGTCGCGGACGCCAAGGACGAGTTCGCTGAGGAGTACTGCCTCCCGGCGATCAAGGCCAACGCCCTCTACATGGACCGCTACCCGCTGGTCTCGGCCCTGTCCCGGCCGACCATCGTCAAGCACCTCGTCGCCGCCGCCAACAAGCACAGCGCCGGCATCGTCGCCCACGGCTGCACCGGCAAGGGCAACGACCAGGTCCGCTTCGAGGCCGGCATCTCCGCGCTCGGCCCCGACCTGAAGTGCATCGCCCCGGTCCGTGACTACGCCATGACCCGGGACAAGGCGATCGCCTTCTGCGAGGAGAAGAATCTCCCGATCGCGACCACCAAGAAGTCCCCGTACTCCATCGACCAGAACGTCTTCGGGCGTGCCGTCGAGACGGGCTTCCTGGAGGACATCTGGAACGCGCCGATCGAGGACATCTACGAGTACACCGAAAACCCCGCCACCCCGCGCGAGGCCGACGAGGTCGTCATCTCCTTCAAGGAGGGTGTGCCCGTGGCCATCGACGGCAAGCCCGTCACGGTCCTCCAGGCGATCCAGCAGCTCAACCAGCGGGCCGGGGCCCAGGGCATCGGGCGGATCGACATGGTCGAGGACCGTCTCGTCGGCATCAAGTCCCGCGAGGTGTACGAGGCCCCGGGCGCGATCGCACTGATCACCGCCCACCAGGAGCTGGAGAACGTCACCGTCGAGCGCGAGCTGGCCCGCTACAAGCGGCAGGTCGAGCAGCGCTGGGGCGAGCTGGTCTACGACGGCCTGTGGTTCTCGCCGCTCAAGCGCGCCCTGGACGGCTTCATCAACGAGGCCAACCAGCACGTCACCGGTGACATCCGGATGACCATGCACGCGGGCCGCGCCGTCGTCACCGGCCGGAAGTCCGAGCAGTCGCTCTACGATTTCAACCTCGCCACCTACGACTCGGGCGACACGTTCGACCAGTCCAAGGCGCAGGGCTTCATCGAGATCTTCGGCCTCTCGTCGAAGATCGCCGCGAAGCGTGACCTCGCCTGACCCTCAGTAGCCACTTCACCGCCTCCCCGACCCTCCGTGCGGGGAGGCGGCTGCACATCCACCCCCTTGTTCTTCCGAGGAGCACGCAGTGAGCAACGGCAACGGCAACAGCGACGTACGCCTCTGGGGCGCCCGCTTCGCCGACGGTCCGGCCGAGGCGCTGGCCAAACTGTCCGCCTCCGTCCACTTCGACTGGCGGCTCGCGCCGTACGACATCGCCGGCTCCCGCGCCCACGCACGAGTACTGAACAAGGCGGGCCTGCTCACCGAGGACGAGCTGAACCGCATGATCGCCGGCCTCGACCAGCTCGAAGCCGATGTCGCCGACGGCTCGTTCACCGGCACCGTCGCCGACGAGGACGTCCACACCGCGCTGGAGCGCGGCCTGCTTGAGCGCCTCGGCCCGGACCTCGGCGGCAAGCTGCGGGCCGGCCGGTCCCGGAACGACCAGATCGCCACGCTCTTCCGGATGTACCTGCGCGATCACGCCCGGATCATCGGCGGTCTGATCGCCGAGCTGCAGGGCGCCCTGGTCGGCCTCGCCGAGGCGCATCCGGACGTCGCGATGCCCGGTCGTACGCATCTGCAGCACGCCCAGCCGGTGCTCTTCGCCCATCACGTCCTGGCCCATGCGCAGTCCCTCTCCCGGGACGCCGAGCGGCTGCGTCAGTGGGACGAGCGGACCGCCGTCTCCCCGTACGGCTCCGGCGCGCTGGCCGGGTCGTCCCTCGGGCTCGACCCGGAGGCGGTCGCCGCCGACCTCGGCTTCGAGCACGGCTCCGTCGCCAACTCCATCGACGGCACGGCCTCCCGCGACTTCGCCGCCGAGTTCGCGTTCATCACCGCGATGATCGGTGTCAACCTCTCCCGGATCGCGGAGGAGGTCATCATCTGGAACACGAAGGAGTTCTCCTTCGTCACCCTGCACGACGCCTTCTCCACCGGCTCCTCGATCATGCCGCAGAAGAAGAACCCGGACATCGCCGAGCTGGCCCGCGGCAAGTCCGGCCGGCTGATCGGCAATCTGACGGGCCTGATGGCCACGCTGAAGGCGCTCCCGCTCGCGTACAACCGCGACCTCCAGGAGGACAAGGAGCCGGTCTTCGACTCCTGCGACCAGCTCGAAGTCCTGCTGCCGGCCTTCACCGGAATGATGGCCACGCTCACCGTCAACCGCGAGCGCATGGAGGAGCTGGCCCCGGCCGGCTTCTCGCTCGCCACCGACATCGCCGAGTGGCTGGTCAAGCAGGGCGTGCCGTTCCGCGTCGCGCACGAGGTCGCGGGCGAGTGCGTCAAGGAGTGCGAGCAGCAGGGCATCGAGCTCGACGAGCTGACCGACGAGCAATTCGCGAAGATCTCCGAGCACCTCACACCCGAGGTCCGCACGGTCCTCAATGTGGCCGGTGCGCTCGCGTCCCGCAGTGGCCGCGGTGGTACGGCCCCGTCGGCCGTGGCCGTACAGCTCACCGAGGTCAAGGCCGACCTCGCCGTCCAGCAGGCGTGGGCCACCGCGAAGAACTGACGGCGCAGAACCGGCAGCGCCGAAGGCGAATCGAGGCGGGGAGCGGCCGTACGCTCCCCGCCTTCCGGTTTTCCCGGGCTGAGTTACGTTGACGGGGAGCGCACCCGATCGACGAGGAGCCCACGATGCCTTTCGCCCTTCCCCAAGCTCTCGGCTTTGCTCGACCAGGGGAGGCCCCATCGGGCACAGCGACTACTCCGACCGCCCACATCGGGCTCGGCCTGGCAGCGGTCGGCCGGCCCGGCTACATCAACCTCCACCGCGACCGCGATCTGCCCGGTGACCGCAGCGTCGAGGCGCTGCGCGAGCGCACCCACGAGCTGCTGGATGCCGCGTACACGCAGGGCGTCCGCTACTTCGACGCGGCCCGCTCCTACGGCCGTTCGGAGGAGTTCCTCGCCGAGTGGCTGACGGTGCACCCGGAAGTGCGCGATGTCGTCATCGGCAGCAAGTGGGGCTACACCTACACCGCCGACTGGAGTGTCGAAGCCGAGGTGCACGAGGTCAAGGACCACAGCCTCGCCATGTTCGAACGCCAGCGCGCAGAGACCGACGCGCTGCTCGGTGACCGCCTCGACCTCTACCAGATCCACTCGGTGACCGCCGACAGCCCGGCCCTCACCGACAAGGATCTGCACGCACGGCTCGCCGCACTCACCGCGGAGGGGGTCAGTGTCGGCCTGTCCACGAGCGGACCTGCCCAGGCCGACGCCATCCGGGCCGCTCTTGCCGTCACGGTCGACGGCGAGCCGCTCTTCCGCACGGTCCAGGCCACCTACAACGCCCTGGAGACCTCGGCCGGAGCGGCGCTCGCCGAGGCCCATGACGCCGGGCTCACCGTGATCGTCAAGGAAGCCATGGCCAACGGCCGGCTCGCCGGAACGGAAGCCCCCGCCGTTGTCCAGGAGATCGCTGCCGAGGCCGGCGTGGACAGTGACGCGATCGCCCTGGCGCTCGTACTGCACCAGCCGTGGGCCGGTGTGGTGCTCTCAGGTGCGGTGACCGCCAACCAGCTCGCCGGAAACCTGCACGCGGCTGTTGTCGACCTCGACGAGGGGCGGCGCGCCAGGCTCGATGCGCTCGTGGAGGAGCCGGAGGCGTACTGGCGTCATCGCGCCGGGCTGCCGTGGAGCTGAGCGGGCGCGCCCGGCGCCGGTGAAGCGGCGCTGATCCACCTGTCACGTCTACGAGATCCGGTTCGTCATCGCATTGACGCAACACTACGGAGGAATGTGACTGTGGACGGAACCGAGTTCCTGGCAGAACGCTTAGAGGAGAGCCGGACTCAGCTGAAGGCCGTGGCCTACCGGATGCTCGGCTCGGCGAGCGAGGCGGAGGACGCGGTCCAGGAAGCCTGGATCCGGCTCAGCCGCTCCGACAGCCGGGCGATCGAGAACCTGGGCGGCTGGCTGACAACGGTCGTCGGGCGGGTGTGTCTGGACATGCTCCGCTCACGCCGCTCCCGCCGCGAGGAGCCCCTCGACACACAGGCACCCGAGGCACACGCCCCCGAACCGGCGCTCGGCGCTCAGCCGGATGCCGATCCCGAGCAGCAGGCCCTGATGGCCGACTCGGTCGGTCTCGCGATGCTGGGCGTCCTCGAAACGCTCGACCCCGCCGAGCGGCTCGCCTTCGTGCTGCACGACATGTTCGCCGTGCCCTTCGACGAGATCGCCCGCATCGTGGACCGCACCCCGGCCGCGGCCCGGCAGCTCGCCGGCCGGGCCCGTCGCCGGGTGCAGGGGGTGGACCCGGATCCGGACCCCGATATCACCCGCAAGCGCGAGGTCGTCGACGCCTTCCTGGCCGCCGCCCGCGGCGGTGCCTTCGAGGCCCTCGTCGCCGTGCTCGACCCGGACGTGGTGGTGCGCTCCGACATCGGCGCCGGTGGTGTCGGAGCGCCGTCCCTGGTGCGGGGCGCCGCGGTCGTGGCCCGTCAGGCGATGATGTTCGCGCCGTTCGCCCAGTCGTCGCAGCCGGCACTGGTCGACGGGAACCTGGCCCTCATCTCCACGCGCGAGGGCCGGCGGTTCTCGGTCATGATCTTCACGATCGGGCGGGGGAGGGTCGTCGAGATGTCCGTGATCAACGATCCGGCCCGCCTCCCCGACCTGGATCTGACCGTCCTCAACGACTGACCCCGGGCGGGCGGCCGTACTGCGCGCTCAAGGTCCGCCGCCCCGGCGGCTGTCCGCCCACTCGGCCAGCTCCTCGAAATCGGCCGGCAGCAGTCCGATCCGCGGGTCGATCCACATCAGCAGCGTCTCGGCCGCCCCCTGCCCCGCGATCCACTCCCGGTCCTGCTCGGCGATCTCGTCGTCGACCCAGGCGAACGGCCGGCCGGCCGCGTACTCCACGATGTACCGCGTCTTCCAGTACGTACCGCCCGGTGCGCTGCCAAGCATCGACGGCCAGTCGATGTACGGCAGCGGGGGCAGCCCGAGTCGTGGCCCGATCCACTCGTTGGCCTCGTCCTTCCAGGTCGTCGCCCAGACCAGTTCGTAACGGCCGGCGAGGGCCAGCAGCGCCTGGCCGTGTTCCGGGTTGAGCAGGACGGGCAGCGGCGTCCCGTAGTCCCACCCCGTCGGCCGCATCAGATGCAGCGCATAGCCGTCCGGGACCCGGCGGCGCATCAGTGCCGCGTACGGATTGAGCGGACCGTCGATGTCGATCAGCAGCAGCGGCTTCATGCCGACATCGTCCTCTCTCCCTATCCATGCAGGCAGAGCCGCCGATGAGACATTCTTGTCTCATATGGTTTATTGTTGTCTCATGACTCTCGACCGTGAGCAGGTGCTGCGCAGCGCCGCCGCCCTGCTGACCCGCAAATCGACCGCCACCATGGACGAGGTCGCCAGAGCCGCAGGCATCGGACGCGCCACCCTGCACCGGCACTTCGCCGGACGGGACGCCCTGGTCAAAGCGTTGGAGAACCTGGGAATCCAGGAGTTCGAAGCCGCCCTGGACGCCGCCGCACTCGACGAGGGGAGCTGCGAGGAGGCGCTGCGCCGACTCGTCGCGGCCGTCGAGCCGAGCGCCGGACTGCTCTCCTTCCTCGTCACCGAGAATCAGCTCTTCGAAGGCGACGAGGTGAACGAAGGCTGGAACCGGCTCGACGCCCGGGTTTCCGCCCTCTTCCGGCGCGGCCAGGAGCGCGGCGAGTTCCGCATCGACCTCACTCCCGCCTGGCTGACCGAGGCCCTCTACGGGCTCATCTCCTCCGGCGCCTGGGCCGTCCAGGACGGCCGGGTCGCCGGGCAGGACTTCCAGTACATGATCGTCGAGTTGCTGCTCGGCGGTGCACGCCGGAGCGTGGAGCAATGAGCAGTCTCGAACAGCACGCGGAAACCTCCCAGGAGCTGCGCCGTCCGGGGCGGTGGATCGCCCTGGCCGTCCTCGTCCTTGCTGTGCTGCTCGTGGCCGTGGACGCCACAGTCCTCGGCCTCGCCACCCCCTTCCTCACCGAGGACCTCAAGCCGTCCGGCACCCAGCTGCTCTGGATCGGCGACGTCTACTCCTTCGTCATCGCCGGGCTCCTCGTCTCTATGGGCAGTCTCGGTGACCGCATCGGCCGCAAGAAGCTGCTGCTGACCGGTGCCGTCGCCTTCGGCGCGGTGTCCGTACTCAACGCCTACGCGAGCACGCCCGAGATGATGATCCTGGCGCGGGCGCTGCTCGGTGTCGCCGGTGCCACCCTGATGCCGTCCACGCTCGCCCTGATCCGCAACCTCTTCCACGATCCGCGCGAGCGCAGCCTCGCCATCGGTATCTGGGGAGCCATGGCCTCCGCGGGTGCGGCCGTCGGTCCTGTCGTCGGCGGCTTCCTCCTGGAGCACTTCTGGTGGGGCTCGGTCTTCCTGATCAACCTGCCGGTCATGGCCGTCCTCGTGGTTGTCGGCATCAAAATGATCCCCGAGTCGAAGAATCCGGCACCGGGCCCGTGGGACCTGGTCAGCGTGGCGCTCTCCTTCATCGGCATGATCGGAGTCGTATACGCCATCAAGGAGCTGGCCGCGCACGGCGCGAGCTCGGAGGCCGCCGTCGCGGGCATCGGCGGCCTGGCCGCGCTCTGCTGGTTCGTACGCAGACAACTCACGCTCCCCGCACCTCTGCTGGACATGCGGCTCTTTCACCACCGGGGCTTCTCGGGCGCGGTCCTCGCCGATCTGCTGACCATCCTCGGCCTGTCCGGGCTCGTCTTCTTCCTCTCCCAGTTCCTGCAATTGGTACAGGGACGCGGGCCGCTGGAGGCCGGGCTTGCCGAACTGCCCGCAGCCGTCGGTGCGGTCACCGCGGGTCTGAGCGCCGGCCTGGCAGCCCGGCGCTACTCGGTGCGGTCGGTGGTGTCCGGCGGTCTCGGGGCGATCGGCCTGGCGCTCGCCGCGGTCACCCTGATCCACAAGGAGACCGCCTATCCGCTGATCGGCGCGGTGCTGCTGGTCGTCGGCGTCGGTGCGGGCTTCGCCTTCACCGTCACCTCCGATGTGATCCTCTCCAGCGTCCCGAAGGAGCAGGCAGGCTCCGCGGGCGCGGTCTCGGAGACGGCGTACGAACTCGGCGCGGCCCTCGGCATCGCTCTGCTCGGCTCCATCGTCACCGGCGTCTACCAGGACTTCACCACCCCGAACGGCGTTCCGTCCGCCAACGCCGCAGCGGCCCATGAGTCGCTGGGCGGCGCAGTCGAAGCGACCCACGGCCTTCCGGCGCAGCAGGCGAGCGCGCTGGTCTCCGCGGCACAGGAGTCGTTCGTCGACGGACTGCGACTCGCGGCGGGTGTCGGCGCGGCGGTCCTGCTGGCGACGGCCGTCGCCGCCTGGTTCCTGTTGCGCGGTCAGAAGCTGGAGGACGGCATCGTCCACCAGTAGCCGCCCACGCCTTGGGCCGTACGAGTGGTGATGACATACGGAAGGGCCCGACCGGGGTACGGGCCCTTCCGTATGTTCTGCGCGTCAGTTCACGCGGCCTTGGCCTTCGTCGCATACATGTCGACGTACTCCTGACCCGACAGCCGCATCACCTCGGCCATCACGGAGTCGGTCACCGCCCGCAGCACATAGCGGTCGCGGTCCATGCCCTCGTAGCGGGAGAACTCCATCGGAGCACCGAAACGGACCGTCACCTTGCCGGGACGGGGCAGACCGGCACCACCGGGCTGCAGCTTGTCCGTACCGATCATCGCGAACGGCACCACCGGCGCACCCGTCATCAGCGTCAGCCGGGCGATGCCCGTACGGCCCCGGTAGAGGCGGCCGTCGGGGGAGCGGGTGCCCTCCGGGTAGATGGCGAATGCCTTGCCCTCCTCCAGCACCCGACGGCCCGTCATCAGCGCCGCGACACCGCCGCGGCCGCCGTCCCGGTCCACCGGGATCATGCCGCAGCCCGTGAAGAACCAGGCCATCGCCCGGCCCTTGAGCCCCTTGCCCGTCACGTACTCGTCCTTGCCGATGTAGGAAACCTGCCGGTCGCAGCAGATCGGCATGATCATCGAGTCGATGAACGTCAGATGATTGCCCGCGAGGATCACCGGACCGTCCCCGGGAATGTTTTCCACACCCTCCACCTGGGGGCGGAACATCAGACGCAAGATCGGTCCGAGCACTGCCTTGATGAGTGCGTGTCGGGACAACGGTTCCTCCGGTGTAGTGGCCGGCCGGCCGGGGCGCGGGATCGTGACGGTCCATGCAGGTGAGGACGATACTCGCGGGTACTCGCCCCTCGCACATCGGGTTCATCGAGTGGATACGCAGTGTTGACGTGTGTTTCCGCCAAGTTCGTCCAGGAGCTGTTTCTACGACGGTACGACTCCATACGCTCGGGCCTCGCCCGACAGGTGCGAGACATCACACGTGAGGAGCATTCATGACAGAGCGCGCGCAGGCAGGTCCCGGCCGCAGAACCCTGCTGGGAGCGGGGGCCGCCGTACTGGGCACGGCCGCCCTCGGACTGGCCGGCGGACCGGCCGACGCCGCCGAGAACGCCGCCGAGCGGTCCGGCGGCCACGGCGGGGGCCACGGCTTCCGCCTCGATCTGCCGGTGCCCACCGTCATAGGACACCGCGGCACCAGCGGCTACCGGCCCGAGCACACCCTCGGCTCCTACCAGCTGGCCCTCGACATGGGCGCGCACATCATCGAGCAGGACCTGGTGCCGACCAAGGACGGCCATCTCGTCTGCCGTCACGAGAACGACATCACCGCCACCACCGATGTCTCCGCCCACCCCGAGTTCGCGAGCCGCAAAACCACGAAGAAGGTCGACGGGGTCTCTCTCACCGGCTGGTTCACCGAGGACTTCACCCTCGCCGAGCTGAAGACGCTCCGCGCCAAGGAGCGCATCCCCGGCACCCGTCAGAAGAACACGCTGTACGACGGCCGCTGGGAGGTACCCACGTTCGAAGAGGTGCTCCAGTGGGCCGACCGCGAGGGCCGCAAGCGCGGCAAGCCGGTCTGGCTGTACGTCGAGACCAAGCACCCCACGTACTTCCGCGGTCTCGGCCTCGGACTCGAGGAGCCCCTCGCCAAGCTGCTGCGCCGCTACAACCGCCACCGCAAGCAGTCGCCGCTCATCCTCCAGTCCTTCGAGCCCGGCAGCATCCAGCGGCTGGCAGGACTCGTCTCCACCCCGCGCGTCGTACTGCTCTCCGGCACGGGCGCGCGGCCCTGGGACTTCGTGACGTCCGGAGATCCGCGTACCGTCGCCGACCTGGTGAAGCCCGAGGGCCTGAAGTGGATGGCGTCCTTCGCGCAGGGTATCGGACCCACTCTGGACCTGATCATTCCCAAGGATGCCTCGGGCCGGCTCACCGCACCGACCACCCTGGTGAAGGATGCGCACGCCCAGGGCCTGGTCCTCCACCCGTACACCATGCGCAACGAGAACTCCTTCCTGCCTGCCGACTTCCGACGGGGCACGGACCCCAACGCGTACGGTGACGCATTCGGCGCGTTCCAGGCCTACTTCGCGACGGGCATCGACGGGATCTTCTCCGACAATCCAGACACCGCTCTTCTCGCTGCGGCGGACTTCGCCGCGAAGTGACACCGGCGTCAGCACCCGGCCGGGGCGTGCCCCGGCCGGGTGGTGCTCGCCGACTACGGCAACCGGCCGTCGGCACAGGTGCGTCGGCCGGGGCATGACGTTTATCGATCTTGCCCCCGCGGGGACCGCCGCCGGGCCCGCGGCGGTCGTCCATTCCCTGTATCCACTGGTGAGTGCCGAGGCCGCGGCCGAGGCGGCAGCCTCGGCAACGGGTGCGGCGATCGAAACCGCCGATCTCGAACAGGCCGTCTGGCTAAGGCTGTTGGAGCGGCTCGCGCAGGACGGGCCGCCGGTGGACACGGCGCGCTGGGTGCGGGACGCCGTACGGGCGGAGGCCCGCAGGGCCCGCCGTACCGCCCGGCGCGAACGCCCCTACCGTGACGAGACCTCCGCGGATCCGGCCGGCTGCCCGGAGCGGATCGTCGTCGGCGCCGACGAGCGCCGGGCGCTGCGCGCCGCGGTGGAACGGCTGCCCGGCCGGTGCGCCCGGCTGCTGGCGGCGATGCTCGCGCCCAATGATCCCACTTACCGGGAAATCGCAGGGAAGTTGGGTATGTCACAGGGGAGTTTGGGTCCGATCCGTTCCCGATGCCTTGGATGTCTGCGCAGAATGCTCGCGGCGGAGGTTGTAGCTCCTGAACTGCGGGGAAAGGAGCGTGAGAAACAACCGGTGGATCAGGTGGGCGGAGGCATGCGCACATGGGCATGAGCGTGATCATCTCGGCGGCGGCGGCACAGGACGCCGAACAGATCTTGAAACTTCAGTACCTCTGCTTCCAGAGCGAGGCGGAGCTGTACGGGAACTACCGGATCGACCCGCTCGTCCAGACCCTCGATTCGGTGCGCGCGGAGATCGCCACGAATCTGGTGTTCGTGGCGCGGCTGGGGGACGAGGTCGTCGGCTCGGTCCGCGGATCCACCGATCAGGACGGCACCGGGCAGATCGCGAGGCTCTGCGTCCACCCGCGGCTCCAGGGGCACGGGCTCGGCGCCCGGCTGCTGCGGGCCGCGGAGTCGGGACTCGTCGACGAACGGTCGGCCACTCGCTTCCGGCTGCACACCGGCCATCGCAGCGACGGCAATCTGCGGCTCTACCAGCGGGCGGGTTACGCCCCCGTGGGCAACGAGACCGGCCGGGACGGCGTCCGGATGATCCTGTTGGAGAAGGACGCGACCGCCCCCGCCTATGTGGCCAGCGCGTAGGGCCGGTTACGCGTTCTCGCTCCGCCTACGCGTTTTTCGCCCGGCGCAGCCACATCATCCCGGTGATCGGCAGGATCACCGGGATGAACAGATAGCCCATACCGAAGTCGGACCAGACGGTGGCGTCCGCGAACGCCGAGGGCTCCACCATCGTCCAGGTCCCCACGACCAGCACACCGAGGAGCTCGGCGGCGCAGCACACCAGCGCCGACCTGCGCGCCTTCTCGCCGCCGCGCACCAGCGAGTACGTGATGAATCCGTACACGAGGGCGGCGACGGCCGACAGCGCATAGGCGAGCGGCGCCTTGTCGAAATCCAGGATCATCTGGACGATCGAGCGGGAGGCCGCCGCGACGGTGAACACCCCGTAGAACCAGACCAGTACCCGGCCGGGACCGGTGCCGAGGTCGAAGGGCTGCTTCTCGCCGGTGGCCGCTGCGGGGGTGCGATCGGTGTCGGTCACGGTCAGTTTCCCCAGATGTCGTAGAGCCGAACTTCGAGGACGGCCAGCACGACCGCGCCGGCCGCCACCGTCACCGAACCCCATCGGGTCCGCTCGGTGAGCGACAGGAAACCCGCCGCGGGCACGGCGAGGAAGGCCCCGATCAGATACGCGATGAAGATCGTCATGCCCTGCTCGGGCCGTTCGCCCCGGGACAGCTGCACGACGCCCACCACCAGCTGGGCCAGCGCCAGCAGGGAGACCACTGCCATCCCGATGAAGTGCCAGTCCTTGGTCGGCTGGTCCCGGTATGCGGCGAAACCGCACCAGGCGGTGAGGGCGAGCGCGGTCACGGCGACCGCGATCGTCAGGGCGTCAAGCATGAGGTGAGGGTATTACGGACCAAAAGGCCCCCTGCGTGCGCCCCCGTACCCGCAGGACATGGCCCGAGGGCAAGGCCCTAGTGTCGATGCACATGAAGATCCATGCCGAAGCCCTGCTGTTCGACAACGACGGAACACTGCTCTCCTCGATCGAGTCGGTGTACCGCTGCTGGACCCGGTGGGCCCAGGAGTACGGGATCACAGCGGAGGACTTCCAGGGCATCGAACTGCACGGCCGGACGGCAGGCGAGATCATCGCCGAACTGCTTCCCGCGGACCGGGTCGACGGGGCTCTGGCCCGTATAGAACAGCTGGAGGTCGAGGACGCCTCCGGCGGAGTCGTGATCCTGCCCGGCACCAAGGAACTGCTCGGTGCGCTGCCCGCGCACCGCTGGGCCGTCGTCACCTCCGCCACCCGGCTGCTCGGCGAGGCGCGGCTGCGTGAGGTACGCATCGACTTCCCCGTGATGATCGCCGCCGAGGACGTCTCCCGGGGCAAGCCCGACCCCGAGCCCTACCTCCTGGCCGCCGCGCGCCTCGGCGTCGACCCGGCCCGCTGCGTGGTCTTCGAGGATGCCCCCGCCGGACTGCGGGCCGGACGGGCGGCAGGCATGAAGACCGTGGCCTTGGCCACAACGCACGACCGGTCCGAGCTGGACGCGGATGTTGTCATCGATGACCTCTCCGCCATATCGGTGCAGGTCACAGCCCAGGGCGTGGAAATCACGGCGGTCGGCTGAACCGGCTCGCACCGCCATCCACGGCTGTCCGCTATTCGGACAGGCGGGCCGGGCGGAACGTTACGTCTGTTTTACTTGGGCCATGACCACGACGAGCAACCGCATCCTTGCGACCGAGGCGATCACGACGCCCGGTGCTCGTTGTATGTGTCGAATGCGCGCCTTCTGAGGGCCCCCGCCTGAGCCTCGCGCCCCGAAGCGAGACCGAGCCCGAGCCGTCCGCACCCGGCGGAACGAGCCTGCCCGAGCACCGCTGTTCCGGCCACCCGCCGCAGCCGGCCGTGCCGAGACCCCCGCTTGGAACGTCCGATCGAAACGTCCAAACAGTCTCATCAGACGAATGCCCCGTGCCCGGCGGACACCGCGCCGCGCACTCGACAGTGACGGAAACCCCTGTGATCACCACTTCGGGCCTCACGAAGGTCTACCAGTCGCGCGGCCGCGAGGTCACCGCCCTGGACGGCGTCGACCTGCACGTCCGCGAGGGCGAGGTGTACGGCGTCATCGGACAGAGCGGCGCCGGAAAATCCTCCCTCATCCGCTGCATCAACCTTCTGGAACGCCCCACCTCCGGCACCGTGACCGTGGCCGGCCAGGACCTCACCGCCCTTGCCGGCCGGGGCCGCCGGGCCGGCAAGGAGCTGCGCGAGGCGCGCAGCCGCATCGGCATGGTCTTCCAGCACTTCAACCTGCTGGCCTCGCGCAACGTCCAGGACAACGTCGAACTCCCGCTGGAGATCCTCGGCGTCTCTGGAAAGGACCGCTCCCGCAAGGCCCTCGAACTCCTCGACCTGGTCGGCCTCGCCGACAAGGCCAAGGCCTACCCCGGCCAGCTCTCCGGCGGGCAGAAGCAGCGCGTCGGCATCGCCCGCGCGCTCGCCGGAGACCCCAAGGTGCTGCTCTCCGACGAGGCGACCTCCGCCCTCGACCCCGAGACCACCCGCTCCATCCTCCAGCTGCTGCGCGACCTCAACCAGCAGCTCGGCCTGACCGTTCTGCTCATCACGCACGAGATGGACGTCGTCAAGACGATCTGCGACTCGGCCGCGCTGATGCAGAAGGGGCGCATCGTCGAGTCGGGCACCGTCGGTGAACTGCTCGCCACCCCCGGCTCCGAACTGGCCCACGAGCTGTTCCCCGTCGGCGGTACGGCCTCCGGCCCCGATCGCACGGTCGTCGACGTCACGTTCCACGGGGAGGCCGCCACCCAGCCGGTGATCTCCCAGCTCTCCCGTACGTACAACATCGACATTTCGATCCTGGGCGCCGCGATGGACACCGTCGGCGGCAACCAGATCGGCCGGATGCGCATCGAGCTGCCCGGCCGCTTCGAGGAGAACGTCGTCCCGATCGGCTTCCTGCGGGAGCAGGGCCTGCAGGCCGAGGTCGTGGAGCACGACGCCACCTCCATCCCCGTACAGACCCCCGCCCCGCTTACCAAGGAGGTGGCGAAGTGACCTGGTCCGAAATGCAGCCGCTGCTCACCCAGGGAACCATCGACACCCTTTACATGGTGCTCTGGTCCGCGGTCGTCACCGTTGTCGTGGGGCTGCCGCTCGGCGTCCTGCTGGTCCTCACCGACAAGGGCGGACTGCTCCAGAACACCCCGGTGAACAAGGTCATCGGCGTGATCGTGAACATCGGCCGCTCGCTGCCGTTCATCATCCTGCTGATCGCCCTGATCCCCTTCACCACCTGGGTCGTCGGCACCTTCATCGGCCCGACCGCGATGATCGTGCCACTCGCCGTCGGCGCCATCCCGTTCTTCGCACGGCTCGTCGAGACGGCCGTCCGCGAGGTCGACCACGGGCTCGTCGAGGCCGTCCAGTCGATGGGCGGGTCCATCCCGACGATCGTGCGCAAGGTGCTGCTGCCGCAGGCACTGCCCTCGCTCATCTCCGGCGTGACCACCACCGTCATCGTGCTCATCGGCTACTCCGCGATGGCCGGTGCGGTCGGCGGCGAGGGGCTCGGCTCCAAGGCCGTGACCTACGGATTCCAGCGCTTCGACAACCAGTTCATGCTCATCACCGTCGCGCTGCTGATCGTCATCGTGACCGTGATCCAGCTGATCGGCGACGGAGCCGTACGCCTGCTGGCCCGCCGGGGCCGCACCACCACCTGAGACTTCCTCTCCGCTCAAGCCCGAACTCCTTGTCCGGGCGCACCACCCTCACCACCAGAAAGAGGCACTTTTCGTGCGTAAGAACATCAAGATCACCGCAGCCGCAGCCGCCGCCGCCACCGCCGCCCTGGCCTTCGGCCTCACCGCCTGCGGCACGTCGTCCGACCCGGCCTCCAAGAGCGAGACCGGCGCCAAGGCCGACACCTCCAAGGCGCTCGTCGTCGCCGCGTCCCCGACGCCGCACGCCGACATCCTGAACTTCGTCAAGGAGAACCTGGCGGCCAAGGCGGGCCTCAAGCTGGAGGTCAAGGAGTTCACGGACTACGTCCTGCCGAACACCGCCACCGAGACCGGCCAGGTCGACGCCAACTTCTTCCAGCACGCGCCGTACCTCGACGACTTCAACAAGAAGAACAACACCCACCTCGTCTCCGTCGGCACCGTCCACCTGGAGCCCCTCGGCCTCTACTCCAAGAAGGTCAAGGCCATCGGTGACATCAAGTCCGGCCAGACCATCGCGGTGCCCAACGACACCACGAACGAGGGCCGCGCCCTCCAGCTGCTCGCCGAGAACGGCCTGATCACCCTCAAGTCCGGTGTCGGCACCGACGCCAAGCTGAGCGACATCACCGACAAGAAGGGCCTGGAGTTCAAGGAGCTGGAGGCAGCAACCGTGCCCCGCGCCCTGAACGATGTGGACGCCGCCGTCATCAACGGCAACTACGCCATCGAGGCCAATCTCAAGCCCGCCAAGAACGCCCTGGCGCTGGAGAAGGCCGACGGCAACCCGTACGCCAACATCATCGCCGTGAAGAAGGGCAACGAGAAGGACGCCCGCGTCCAGAAGCTCGTGAAGCTCCTCCACTCCGACGAGGTCAAGAAGTTCATCGAGGACACCTACCAGGGCTCGGTCATCCCGGCCTTCGGCACCGCCGCCAAGTCCTGACACCCGCACGGAATCTGTCCGACGAGCCCCGCGCACCCCACCAGGGGGGCGCGGGGCTCCGTCGTACGGACCCGCCCATGCACAACGCCGGCCCGATGCTGCATGCTGTGTCTTTACACGGTCTTCGGCATGGAGCTGCGCATGACTTCCACCTTTCCGGACATCTCCATCAGCACGGATCGGTTGGTGCTGCGCCCCTTCGACATGGCGGACATCCCCGCGTACATCGAGATGATGAACGACGAACTCGTGACGGCCTGGACCGAAGCCCCTCACCCCTACACCCAGGTCGACGCCGAACGCTGGGTCCGCAGGATCGCACCCGCACAGCGCACCACGGGCGACGGCATCGTCTTCGCCGTCACCGAATTCCTCACCCAGCGACTCGTCGGCTCGGTCCGCCTGCGCAACACCGACTGGCGCACCCTCGCCACCGAGGCCGCGTACATCACCGCCCCCTGGGCACGCGGCGAGGGATACGCCACCGAGTCCGTGCTGGCGCTGGCCCAGTGGCTCTTCCGCGACCAGGGCTTCGAGCGCATCGAACTGCGCACCGCCGCCGACAACACCGCCTCCCAGCAGGTCGCCCAGAAGCTCGGCTGCATCAGCGAGGGAGTGCTGCGCAACGCCCGCATAGCGCGCACCCGGACCGAGAACGGCACAGACGGAGGCTGGACCGACATCAGGACCGACCTGATCGTCTGGGGCCTGCTTCCCGAGGACCTCGAAGGGGTGGCCGAGCAGCTCGCCGACGCGGGCGGCTACGGCGCCTACAACGACTGGAACTGACCCCTCGAAGGGGTCCTGGCACCGTACTGGTCCGGACCGGGTACTCTCACCCTGCCCGCCCTTCACGAACTTCCCCACCTGCGACAACTCCAGGAGACTGACGACAGATGGCCGATCGGGTCACCGTGATCGGCTGGGACGGCTCGCCACTGACCGGAGCGGCCACGGCCGCCCTCTCGGCCGCCACGCTCGTCGCCGGAGCCGCCCACCACCTCGCACTCCCCGAAGTCCCGGCGAACGCCGAACGGATCCGCCTGGGCTCCATCGACCTGGCCGCCCGCCGGATCGCCGGACACCGCGGCAGCGCCGTGGTCCTCGCCGACGGAGACCCCGGCTTCTTCGGGGTCGTACGCAATCTCCGCGCACCCGAGCACGGCCTCGAAGTCGAAGTGGTGCCGGCCGTGTCCTCCGTCGCCACCGCGTTCGCCCGCGCCGGGATGCCGTGGGAGGACGCCCAGATCGTCGTCGCCCATCCCCGCACCCTGCGGCGCGCCGTCAACGTCTGCCGCGCCCACCACAAGGTCGCCGTCCTCACCTCGCCCGGCGCCGGCCCCGCCGAACTCGCCCTGCTCCTCGAAGGCGTCCACCGCACCTTCGTCATCTGCGAAGAACTCGGCACCGCACGCGAACAGGTCAGCGTCGTCACATCCGAAAAGGCCGCCGACCACGTCTGGCGCGACCCCAACGTGGTGATCGTCATCGGCGGTGGCCCCGAACCGCAGGCCACCGGCGCCTGGATTGCCGGCCGCCACCCCGCCTACCCCCGTGGCGTACGAGGCTGGGCACTGCCCTCTCAGGCATACCGGGGCGGCGCCGCGGACGCCGGGGACGAGAGCGGCGAGGGCGAGTCCCCGGGGCTGCGCGCCGCCCAACTGGCCCGCCTGGGCCCCCGCACCGGAGACCTCCTGTGGGACATCGGCTCCGGCAGCGGGGCCCTGGCGGTGGAGGCCGCCCGTTTCGGGGCGGCGGTCCTGGCGGTCGACAGCGACCCGGCGGCCTGCGCCCGCACCGCGGCGTCGGCCCGGTCCTTCGGAGTCCAGCTCCAGGTCGTCGAGGGCCGGGCACCCCACGTGCTGGAACGGCTGCCGGAGCCCGATGTCGTACGGATCGGGGGCGGGGGAGTCCCCGTCGTCACCGCCGTCGCCGAGCGCCGGCCCGAGCGCATCGTGACCCATGCGTCGACGCGCGACGAGGCCGAGGCACTCGGCGCGGCACTCACCGGGAACGGGTACACCGTCCGGTGTTCGCTCCTCCAGTCCGTCGAACTCGACACGGCCGCATGGTCGGAGCGCGAACGCTCGGTCGTGTTCCTGCTCTCGGCGCTGCGTTCGGACCTCGCCCCCTGACCCGGTCGGCGTACAGCGCGAGGTAGGCTGGCCGATCGTTGCACCGCGGCTGGACGTTCGTCGCTTCGTTCGTCAATGTCCTGAAAAGGGGATCGTTTTGGCCCCCGTTGTGGTACGGCAGAACCGGGGGATGCGCGACGTGGCGCAGTCCACAGCGAGCCGTGGCGAAACGAGCTGCCGCGGCGGCGAACGGCCGCGAGAATGCAGTATGTCCGCGACCGTTTCGTGCCGCGCGGCGCGCCCGCTCGTTCTTGTTGACGAGCGCCGGCGTGCCGTGGTCGGGCGTCCCGGGCGATGGGCCGAAGGAGCACTGACGATGGGCGAGGGGTACGCATGAGTGACACCGGCCAGATCCCGGGTGAGGGACTGCCGGAGAACGCAGGCATGGTGGAGCAGCCGGGCATCGCCGCCCCGGATGCCTACACCTACCTCGCTCCCTCCGAGCATGTGTCCGAGGACGACGATCTCCTGCTGATGCCGAGCCCCCAGGGCGCCTGGGGCGACCCGCAGGCGGTACCGGCCCCCGGCCAGTACCCCGAGGGCGTCGCCGCGCAGGCGCTGCTGCCCGAACAAAACGCCTATCAGGCCCAGCCCTCGGCACACGCGGTCCACTCCCAGCCGGTCGGCGAGGCCCCCGCGCAGCCCCAGGGGCCCGTGCAGGTGCAGGTGCAGGAACCCGTCCAGACGCAGGTCGCGGACGCATACGCCGCACAGCAGCCGGTGGCCGAACCCCTGCCCGAGACCGGCCAGGGGACGCACGAGACCGGTGGCCGCGACTCCGGTTCGGTCGACCTGAGGGGCGTACGCATCCCGTCGCCCACCCCGGCTCCCGCTCCGGCCACGGCAGCGCAGACCCAGGCCCCGGCGCGCCGGCCGCTGCATCGCGGCCCGGTCGCGGCAGACGGCGGGCCGTCCTACGGCGGAACGCCGAGCGGCGGTGTGGTCCGCTCGCTCGCCGACCGCGGACCGGCGGGCGCGCCCCACGCGCAGGCCCCGGCGCAGGCCCCCGTACGGCACGCCGGACCGCCGACCACCGGGCCCGAGTACTTCGAGATGCCGGTTGACGAGGCGGCCGCACTGCCGGGCCCGCAGCTCGGTGAGATCCTGCCGCAGGGCGGAAGCCCCTGGTCGGCCGAGGCGCCGCAGCCGGTCGTTCCGCCGGTGGCGGCAGAAACGGTCGTGCCGGAGCCGGTCGCCGAGCCGGTACCGGCGACACAGCAGGAACAGCCGGTGCAGGTCGCTCCGGTAGTGGTGCCAGAGGCCGTGAGTGCTCCCGAGGCCGACGCGGTACCGACCACTGTCGAGACTCCCGTCGAGGTTCCGGCGGAGGTTTCTGCCGGAGCACTGGCAGAGACTGTGTCCGAGGCGCCTGCCGAAGTCGCTGTCGTCGCATCGGAGGACATCGCGGAAGCCGCTCCCATGGGCCAGTTCGTGCCCGTGGAGGGTTCGGTGCCGACGCCCCCGCACCTGGCCCCGACCCCAGTCGTGGAGCAGGCCGTGGAAAGCGAGCCCGAGCCCGAGCGCGTGGTGTTCGCGATGGAGCCGGTCCAGCCCGCTCAGCCCGAGGCCGCGGAAGCGGTCCGGACTGTCGAGAACGTCGCGCCCGCTGAAGCTCCTCAGCCGATCCCCGCGCCCGTCCCCGGGGCCGAGGCTCCGACGGTGGCCGAGCCGGAGCCCGAAGCGGGCCCGGAGGTCATCGAGACCCCGGACATCACGGCCCCCACGGACAGTGCAGAGGCCACGGAGACCGCGCCCGTGGAGTCCGTACAGCCCGAGGCCCAGCCCGAGCCCCAGCTCCAGGCCGAGGAAGCGGAAGTTCCCGAGGCATCCGAGTCCGAAGAGACCGGGGCTCCCGCCTCCGCGCCCGCCCCCGGCTACGACGACGCCGAGCGCGAGGCCGTCCTGCGGGTCATGCGCGAGCGCCGCGACATCCGCAACGGCTTCCGCAGCGACCCGATTCCGCACGAGGTTCTGCTCCGTGTCCTCGAAGCCGCACACACGGCGCCCAGCGTCGGTCACTCGCAGCCCTGGGACTTCGTCGTCATCCGCTCGGCGGAGACCCGTCGTTCCATGCACGAACTGGCGCAGCGTCAACGCGACGCCTATGCCAAGTCGCTTCCCAAGGGCCGGGCGAAGCAGTTCAAGGAACTGAAGATCGAGGCCATCCTCGACACCCCGGTCAACATCGTCGTCACCGCCGATCCCACCCGCGGTGGCCGCCACACCCTCGGCCGGCACACCCAGCCGCAGATGGCCCCCTACTCCTCGGCGCTCGCCGTCGAGAACCTGTGGCTCG
This sequence comes from Streptomyces sp. NPDC037301, assembly GCF_055602785.1. NCBI lineage: Bacteria > Bacillati > Actinomycetota > Actinomycetes > Kitasatosporales > Streptomycetaceae > Streptomyces > Streptomyces sp. NPDC037301. The sequence goes on along the minus strand of NZ_JBVJWD010000059.1, from coordinate 6,065 downwards.
CCGCCCGCGCCGAAGGCCTCGGCGTCGGCTGGGTCAGCTTCTTCGACGAGCGCGAGATGGTGCGCGCCCTGGGCCTGCCCGAGCACCTCGAAGTCGTCGCGTACCTCTGTGTCGGTTACGTCGACGAGTTCCCCGAGGAGCCGGAGCTGATGCAGGCGGGCTGGTCCAAGCGCCGCCCGCTGTCCTGGGTCGTCCATGAGGAGACGTACGGCCGCCGCGCACTGCCCGGCGAGGAGCCGCACGACCTGCTGCAGGAGACCATCTCCAATATCCGTCCGCTGGACGCCAAGGCGCTCGGCGAGGCCTGGGAACGCCAGAAGCGGATGACCAAGCCCGCCGGCGCGCTCGGGATGCTGGAGATCATCTCCGCGCAGCTGTCGGGACTCTCCCGGATGTGCCCGCCGCCGATCCCTGAGCCCGCGGCCGTCGCGATCTTCGCGGGTGACCACGGGGTGCACGCCCAGGGCGTCACGGCCTGGCCGCAGGAGGTCACGGGCCAGATGGTCGCCAACTTCCTCGGCGGCGGCGCGGTCTGCAACGCGTTCGCGGCCCAGGTCGGCGCCGAGGTGTGCGTGGTTGACGTCGGTGTGGCCATGGAGCTGCCAGCGACCCCCGGCCTCCTTCCCCGCAAGGTGCGCGCCGGAACGGCCGACTTCACGACCGGCCCGGCCCTCACCCGCGAAGAGGTCCTCGCGGCCATCGAGGTCGGCATCGAGACCGCCCGTGATCTGGTCGCGGCAGGCAACAAGGGCCTGCTCACCGGTGAGATGGGCATCGCCAACACCACCGCGTCGGCCGCACTGATCTGTGTGTACACGGGCATGGACCCGGCCGAGGTGACCGGTCGCGGCACCGGCATCAACGACGAGATGCACGCCCGCAAGGTCGACGTGGTCCGCCGGGCCCTCGAACTCCACCAGCCCGACCCGGCAGACCCGATCGGTGTCCTGGCATCGGTCGGCGGCCTCGAACACGCGGCGATGGCCGGCTTCCTGCTGGGTGGTGCCTCGCTCCGTACGCCCGTCATCCTCGACGGCGTGAGCGCGGGCGCCGCGGCCCTGGTCGCCCGGGCGATCGCCCCCGAGGCCCTCGCCGCCTGCATCGCCGGCCACCGCAGCGCCGAGCCCGGCCATGTCGCCGCGCTCAACAAGCTGGGCCTGCGCCCGCTGGTCGACCTCGACCTCCGCCTCGGCGAAGGCACGGGCGCGCTGCTGGCGCTGCCGATCGTGCAGAGTGCGGCGCGGGCGATGCATGAGGTGGCGACGTTCGACGCGGCGGGCGTCACGGAGAAGTAGCCCCTCCACCGGACCCCCGCTCCTCAATCACCGAAAGGCTTGTTTTCCGGCCTCGTCGGTGTTCGAGGCGCGGGGTCCGGGGCGGAGCCCCGGTTACGGGAAGGGCGGGCAGGGGAAGCAAGCCCGCCGCAGGCGCCCCACGCACCCCCGCACCCCACCCCGTATCGTGGACCCTGCCCCACAAACCCGCACGTCACAGCCGCTCCACCGCCGCAGCGGCCCGCACCCCGCACCTTACGAGGAGCCGCACCGCCATGGCCGAGCACGCAGATCACGCCGATCACCCTGCGTACCCCGTCGGACTGCGTCTCAGCGGCCGCCGGGTCGTCGTGGTCGGCGGCGGCCAGGTCGCCCAGCGCCGGCTCCCCGCGCTCATCGCGGCAGGCGCCGACATCGTCCTCGTATCGCCGGCCGCGACCCCGTCCGTCGAGGCGATGGCCGACGCCGGCGAGATCCGCTGGGAGCGCCGCCCGTACGCCGACGGGGACCTGGCCGACACCTGGTACGCACTCATCGCGTCCGACGACACCGCGGCGAACGACGCCGCATCCGCCGAGGGCGAGCGCACCCGCACCTGGTGCGTCCGCAGCGACAACGCCGACGCCGCCACCGCCTGGACCCCGGCCACCGGCCGCAGCGAGGGCGTGACCGTCGCCGTCCTCACCACCGACACCCACGGCCGCGACCCGCGCCACTGTGCCGCCGTCCGCGACGCCATCGTCGAGGGCCTGCGCGACGGCACCCTCGCCGCACCCCACCACCGCACCCGGACCCCCGGGGTCGCCCTGGTCGGCGGCGGCCCCGGCGACCCGGACCTGATCACGGTGCGCGGCCGCCGCCTCCTCGCCGAGGCCGACGTCGTCATCGCAGACCGCCTCGGCCCGCGTGACCTGCTCGACGAACTCCCTCCGCACGTCGAGGTGATCGACGCCGCGAAGATCCCGTACGGCCGCTACATGGCCCAGGAGGCGATCAACCAGGCGCTCATCGAGCACGCCAAGGCGGGCAAGGCCGTCGTGCGGCTCAAGGGCGGCGACCCGTTCGTCTTCGGCCGCGGCATGGAGGAGGCCCAGGCGCTCGCCGCCGAAGGCATCGCCTGCACCGTCGTGCCCGGCATCTCCAGCTCGATCTCCGTGCCCGGCGCGGCCGGAATCCCCGTCACCCACCGCGGTGTGGCCCATGAGTTCACCGTCGTGAGCGGCCATGTCGCCCCGGACGACGAGCGCTCGCTGGTCGACTGGCCGGCCCTCGCCCAGCTGCGCGGCACGCTCGTACTCCTGATGGCCGTCGACAAGATCGGCGCGATCGCCCGTACCCTCATCGCCCACGGCAAGGCCCCCGAGACCCCGGTCGCCCTGGTCCAGGAGGGCACCACGGCAGCCCAGCGCCGGGTCGACGCAACGCTCGCGACCGTCGCCCAACGGGCCGTCGCCGAAGACGTACGTCCCCCGGCCGTCATCGTCATCGGCGACGTCGTCGCGGTCGGTGCGAGCTCCGTATCGCTCCCCGCCGAATAGCCGGCGCGAGCACCGCCCGCATCCCGCCGAGTAACCAGCGGTAACGGATCTTCTCCCAAGCCGTTGGCACCACACACCGGACAAGGCAGTATCAAACCCGTGGCTGATCTCATCACCGTCGACGACCCCGACGACCCCCGCCTGCGCGACTACACCGGACTGACCGATGTCGAACTCCGGCGCAGACGAGAGCCCGCCGAGGGCCTCTTCATCGCCGAGGGCGAGAAGGTGATCAGACGCGCCAGGCACGCCGGGTACGAGATGCGGTCGATGCTGCTCTCGGCGAAGTGGATCGATCTGATGCGCGATGTCATCGACGAGGTCCCGGCCCCGGTGTACGCGGTCACTCCCGAGCTCGCCGAGCGCGTCACCGGATACCACGTCCACCGCGGCGCCCTCGCCTCGATGCAGCGCAAACCACTGCCGACGGCCGACGAGCTGCTGGCGACGACCCGCCGGGTGGTCGTCATGGAGGCCGTCAACGACCACACCAACATCGGCACGGTGTTGCCTTTGCGTCTACAAGAGCGTGCTGGTCAATGTCGTATTGCGATCTTCGAGGATATCGTTGATCACGCCAATCTGGGTGCGGCCTTCCGTAATGCGGCGGCTCTGGGAGTGGACGCCGTATTCCTCACCCCGCGCTGTGCCGACCCCCTTTACAGGCGGGCCGTGAAGGTGTCCATGGGGGCTGTCCTCGCGGTCCCGTACGCCAGGTTTGAGTCATGGCCGCGTGACGCCGATGTCATCCGGAAGGACGGCTTCACGCTCGCGGCCCTCGCCCTCTCGGCGAGTTCCATCACTCTCGATGAGCTCGCCGGTCGCCGTTACGAGAAGCTTGCCCTGATGCTGGGCACGGAGGGGGTGGGGCTGTCGGCCGGAGCGCTACTGGCTGCCGACGAGCATGTACGCATCCCGATGGATGCCGGTGTCGACTCCCTGAACGTGGCCGCTGCCTCAGCTGTCGCCTTCTACGCCACCCGGCCGACCGAGGTATGACTGACCTCGGAAGATGAGGATCATGAGCCCGCCTGCTGCGGCGTTCCGAGGTGCTGGACAGGGAAGACACCAGGTCGCTGCCCGCGGAGGGACTGTTCCCGGCGTATAGCCCGACTCGTCTGCCATTATGGCCCTGGCCAGGGAAACGTTCTGGTCAGGGCCATAATGCGTCTTGCTGGAGTTCCCGCCCGTACCTGCGGTTTCCCGGGAGTTCCCGCGCGATTGTGCACGCGTTGTGCACGCGGCTCGGGGCGGCCGGAGTATGCCGAGGGCAGTGAACGTGGCGCAGGCGGGAGCCCTCGGCGGGGGACATGGAACGTGGGAACGGGGAAAGCCGCTCTTCGGGGGTGGGCGGCTGGTGATTCAGACGGTTGTGCGGCTGAATCGGTAGGTCGGTCGTTTGGTGGCAGAGCGAGTCCTTGGCAGGCGCCGCACAATAGGGCTCGGCGTGGCACAGTCCCCGTGACCTGCGGGGACGAGCTGATCATTCAAGTAAAGGCTTGGCTACCGAACGCGCAGACCAGAAGATCATCTGGGCGCAGTGCATGGTGGAGCGAGGGCCGGGCGCACGCAGGACCCCCCTTCTGCTCTGAAGTTCCCCCCTGATCTTGGACAGCGGTTGCTTACGCTGCGGGGGTGAAGTCGTGCTGCAGCCTGGCTCGGGTTTCGAGTGGGGTGAGGTACCCGAACTCGGGGTGCTTGCGGAGCCGGGTGCGGTTGTACTCGACCTCGATGAAGCGGAAGACGTCGGCGCGGGCCGTTTCGCGGCTCTCCCAGACGGTGGTGCCGATCTCCGCTTTCAGCAGTCCGAAGAAACTCTCGGCTGCGGCGTTATCGTAGCATATGCCGGTTCGTCCCATGCTCTGTCTCAGGCTCAACTCCCGTATTACAGTGCGGAATTCGCCACTCGTGTACTCGCTGCCGCGATCGGTATGCATGATGCAGCCGCCCTGGAGGTCGCCGCGGCCGGCGGCCATCCGCAGCGCGTCGGTGACCAGCTCGGCACGGTGGTGTTCGGCCATCGCGTACCCGATCACCTCGCGCGTCGCCAGGTCGATGACGGTCGCGAGATACCACCAGCCCTCGATCGTCGGCCGGATTAGGTGATGTCGCCGACGAGCTTCGTGCCAGACCGGGTAGCGGTGAAGTCGCGGCCGACCAGGTCCGGAGCCGGTGCGGCCTTGGTGTCCTGCTGCGTCAGGTGGCGGCGCCTGCGGCGGGTGACGCCGCGGATGTCACGCTCGCGCATGATCCGCTCGACCTTCTTCCGGTTGATCGCATGGCCCTTGCGCCGCAGCGCGGCGTGCACGCGCGGAACACCGTAGGCACCCCGTGAGGAGGCGTGGATCTCGCGGATCTCCGCGGTCAACTCATCCTCGGCACACTGCCGTTCGGCCGCTGCCGGCCGGGCCGCCAGCCAGGAGTAGTAGGTGGAGCGGTTGATCCCCGTGACGCGGCACAGCAGGGCCACGCTGTAGCCGTCGGGGTTGGTCTCGGCGGCCTTCTCCGCGTCGATGAAACGGCACAGAGTGCCTACTTCATCGACTCCTTCGCGAAGAAGGCCGCTGCTTTTTTCAAGATCTCGATCGTCTGCTGCTGTTCCCGGCTCTCCCTGCGCAGCCGCTGGAGCTCTTCCCTCTCCGCCGTGGTCAGCGCGCCGGGCGCCCCCTCGCCACGGTCAATCTTCGCCTGCTTCACCCAGCCGCGAAGCCCCTCCGGACTCACGCCGAGTTCCCGGGCGACCTCGGTGACATTCCGCCCTGACGACCGGACCAGTGCCACCGCGTCCCGCTTGAACTCCGACGTGTACCGCTTGCTCATGTTGCTCTTGCCACTCAACCTGGACTGCTTCCTCCGGGACCTATCCGTCCCAGTATCAGGCTGTCCACTTCAGCGGGGGAACTTCCAAGGCCGGGTAGTTAGCGTTTTCGCAGGCCACGCAAGGGAGTTGAAGGACTTCTGACACAGAGCAACGGAACTCGTTGGTACAGGCAGTCGTCCAAGACAGCTTGTCCCATAAGGAGTTCCGTTGCCTGTTCATTGTGTCCCGTCGTCGGCGCTGACGACCATCACCCGTACGGTGACCGTGGCCGCGGGCCGGTTCGCTCCCGGACATCTGGGAGAACTGACGCCGATCATCCCGTTCGAGCTGGTCGACGGGGTGTGTCAATTTAACGGCTGATCTTGGTTGTTGAGTTGGTCAGTGGTCGGTGGGAGTCAGGCGGCCCTCGAAGGCGACCTGGAAAGCGTTCAA
>NZ_JBVJWD010000058.1:0-36072 GCF_055602785.1 Streptomyces sp. NPDC037301 | reverse complement strand
GAGACCTGGTTGAGGAACGCCAGCTCCTCGGTCTTCTTCCACGCCGTCAGCATCGCCGACGTTGCGTTGTAGTTGACCCGCTCCTGCCGCACCCAAGCCTCCGTGCGGGCGGCGAGCGCCAGGTTGTAGACCTTCCGCACGCAACCGAACGTGCGTGACAGCTCGGCTGCCTGCGCATCAGTCGGATAGAAACGGTACTTGAACGCCCGCTTCACACGGCTCGCGGTCACGCTCACAAACTAGTGGTTCTGCGAGTTAAGATCAAATCTGCGGGTCACAGCACGGCCTTTCGCCCTGGGGGCGAAACTCCGCTCCTTGCCCTGCTCCGCAGGAGTCCGTTTCCTCTCCGCCCTGAGAGGGCGTTATGAGGCTTGATTTCCGTTCTGTGGTCGCCTGATCGTGTGGGTCTGGAGCGATTCTGCTGGTCGGTGGGCTTGGCCGTGCTGGGGTGGTGGGGTGGCTGAGCGCAAGCCGTTTGCCGTACCCGAGCGACTTGTCCGACGAGCGGTGGGCGTTGATCGAGCCCGTGCTGGCTGCGTGGAAGGCCGGGCGGCCCTCGGCCACGGGCCACGAGGGCAGGTACGAGATGCGGGAGATCGTCAACGCGATCCTGTACCAGTCCCGGACAGGCTGTCAGTGGGCCTACCTGCCAGGCAACCTACCGCCCAGCGGCGCGGTGTACTACTACTTCGGCCTGTGGCGGGACGACGGCACCGACCAGAACCTCCATGACCTGCCAGCGCAGCAGGTCATGGAGGTTCTGCCCCCATTTTCGGCAATGCAACGGGTCAGCCGACGGCACCGAGAATCGGCGCCCAGGTGGGACCGGTGAGTGCCGCCACCGCCTGCTTCTGGGAGAGCGGGGGAGCGTTACGGGTCGGCTTCGGCCTGTTTCCGCTACCGAAGTCGCCGGCGGTGTTCCACTGCACCATCTGAAGCTGGGCGCCGGTCGACTTCAGGGTCACCGTCGTCGTCCAGCGGTGAGCGATGTCGGAGTCGGGGACGGGGTCGGCGCCAATCGGCTGCCTTTCCGCGATCTTCTCCGACATCACCAGGGCTCCGCCGGGAAGCGCGGCGCTGCTCGGCAGTTCGCTCAGCTTGCAGGTGTCGCCGACCTCAGCACGCCCGGCCGTATGGTCGCAGTTCAGCCCTTCGCTGTTCCTGAGCGGCAGCTTGAGCCGCAGGGCCGAGACACCGACGTTGGCGGCGCCGCGCCCGTCGTTGACGTCCACTCCGCCGTTGGCGACCCACCCGCTGGACGGATTCGAGGGGTCGTTGCTCTGTCCGTGCTCCTGGCCGAACCGGCCCCCGGGGAACGTCTTCTTCACAGCGTCGATCATCTGGGTGCCGGTGATCGCGGAACGGGGCATCGCCAGCGCCACCGTTTCCATGTCGGATCCTGCGGAGCGAGTCCCGGCGAGCACGCCGGGGAGCACCAGGCCGGCTGCCGCGATCGCGGCGCAGGCGCCGACCCCGGCGATGACGCCCGCGCTGCGCCGACGCCGACTGCGGCTCCGCCCGCGCTCGACGGCTCCGCTCGTGAGCGTGGTGAGATCGGGTTCGAGGGAGTCGGTCGCGCGGTCCAGGGCGTGTGCGAGGTCTGCTTCGAACGGCATGCTGGCGTCACCTTTTCTGTCGCTGATAGGGATTTTGCGGTGGGTTCGACCTGTGTGCACCGGTGTTCAGTGCGGAACCAGGTCGGACAGGCTGTCGCCGAGCAACGCGCGCACCCTGTTGAGTGCCCGGGTGCCCTGGGAGCGGACCGCGCTGCTGCTCAGCTTGAGCATCCGGGCGGTCTCCTCGATGCTGCGGTCCTCCCAGTAGCGCAGCAGCAGCACCGCCCGGTCTCGGGGCGGCAGTTGACCGAGCGCGTCCAGCAGGGTGAGCCGCAGTGCGGCGTCCGGGCCGGCCGCCGCGTTGTCGGGCATGTTCCCGATGGGGCGCTCGCCGGTGCTTCGCCGACGCCGCAGGGTGAGGGAGGTGCGGACCAGAACCGTCTGGGCATAGGCCGCTGGGCTGTCCGCTCTGGCCACCCGCTTCCAGTGCACGTACACCCGGCTGAGGGTTTCCTGGACCAGGTCCTCGGCAAGATGTGTGTCGCCGGCCGCGAGTACGTACGCCGAGCGGTACAGCGCCTTCGCCCTCGCGGCCACGAACTCCAGGTACTGATCCTCCTGTGCTGATTTCACTCGGCCCCCGACCGTTCTCTTGTTCCGTGATCCCCGTGCATACCCCTCTTGACTACGTGAGACGGCAGGATGTCGCGCGGCAGGAGCACCTTCTTTTCCACCGCTGCCGCGTCAGCAGTGTTCCGCGGGGGTCGGAGGCACGATGCCCGGCCCGGCGGAGCGGGGGCCGACTGGGGTGCGTTGTCGGTACCTCTCAAGTCTTCGCCGAAACCGGCCGGTCGATGCGGGCCCGGGACCTGTGCGAGGCCCTCGACCTGCCCATCCTGCCGAAGAACACCGAGGGCATTCGCTTCAAGTTCAAGCACATGGTCAGCCGGGGGATCCTCACCGAGCCCGAACCCGGCTTGTTTGCCCAGCCCCACCCATAGCGCCGGCTACGAACCCGCGACCAGCGAGCCTCACCCAACCCCAAGAATGAAACCGACATCAAGCCTCATGACACCCTCTGAGTGGGGTGCCGTCGTAGGTCCATCGGTAGGGCTTAGCGTCGGTCTGGTCGTAGGCCAGGACGAACTCGTCTATCTTTTCGGCGAGTTCGTCCTGGCTGGCGAACTGACCTCTTCGCAGGATCCGGCGGGTGAGGGTGGAGAATGAACCGTTCCGGGTTTGATCGAGGCTCGATCTTTTGGAAGGATCGAGTCCGATCTGCTGGTAGGCGGTGCCTTGGTCGTGAGGGCCGGACCGGGATCGGATATTCGGTGTTCTGCCTGCCCATGAGGACACAAGATGGTGCGCATGACTTTGGCCACCCCCATACTGCACACCGCTCGCCTGCGACTGCGCCCCTTCACCGACGCCGACGCGGACTCCCTCTTCGCGCTGCACAGCAGCACCTACGTGATGCGCTATTGGGACTCCCCGCCGTGGAACGAACAGGCCCGCGCCGAGCGCTTCATCGCGATGTGCCGGAAGATGGCGGACGAAGGCACCGGGGCGCGGGTGGCCATCGACCGTGCTTCTGACGGGGCCTTCGTCGGCTGGTGCGGTCTGACCGGATGGAACCCGGACTACCGCAGCGCGTCGTTGGGCTACTGCCTCGACGATGCGATGTGGGGCCACGGCTTCGCGACGGAGACCGCGCACGCCGTGCTGCAGTGGGCATTCGACGCACTGGACCTGAATCGAGTTCAGGCTGAGACCGATACGCGCAACGTGGCGTCTGCCCGGGTCCTGGAGAAGATCGGATTCGTGCGTGAAGGGACGTTGCGGGAAGACTGCGTCGTGAACGGCGAGGTATCCGACTCGTGGGTGTTCGGGTTGATCAGGCGAGAGTGGCGGCCGTCGGCTGTGCCGATTCCAGCCCACGAAGTGCGGCGTTAGTCCGTTTCCGGTACCGGCCGCGTCCGGGTTGGTCGAGGAGTCCCTGACGGACAAGTCGTCCCAGGCGGGAGCAGGTGACGTTGATCGAGGGCTCGTCGGTGGGCAGCCCGAGTAGTTCGTGTAGGTCACGAACCCGGAAGATCCGCCCGGGATGCTCGTTGAAGGCGGTCACGATGCGCTGGTAGACGGTGGCGGGCTCTGCGGGGGCTTGTGTGGGTTCGGGCAGGGCGAGGCCGTCGATGACCTTGCCGGTGGTGACGATCTCGGCGAGGCGGGCCTCGACCTCGGCCAGGGCACTGGTGAGTTGGTCGATCTGTTCGCGCAGGCTGTCGGCGCGTGCGGCGGTCTCGTCGTGTTCGGCCTGCAACAGCCGCAGGAGTTCGGTGACGTTCACGCAGCCAGCTCGACGTCGTCGCGCCAGGCGGGGCTGGGGGTGGTGAGGCGGCGGAGCATGCCCGCGGTGGAGGCCCAGTAGACGCGGGAGGCGGCGTTGTCGGGCCGGTGGTCGTAGTCGCGGGCGAGGCGCCGGTGGAGCAGGAGCACGACCCATCCTTTCTCGTCGAGCACGCACTCGGACACGTACGAGTCGCCGAGCTGCGAATCGTGCTGTCCGAGCCGCCAGAACGGCCCGGCGGCACCTTCGCCTGCCCGAGTGAACGCGCCGCCGCGGCTGCTGGGATAGAACATCCCGTCCACCTCGGCCGGAAGCCCGTACTCGCGCGCCACTTCCAGACCTTCTCGCACAGGCTTGGGCCACTCGGCCGCCGGCGCTGAAGCATCCGTTTCGAGGCCGAGTGTGCCGGCCTCATCCCATGACGTGGACGTCAGCCACTGCGGCACGTACTTCACTGGCTGCCCCTTCGAGAAGGCCGGTTGCAACAGGCGATCGAACGCCCCGCGCCGGATCCTTGTCGACGTGCGCTCGAGCTCGTCGGCACAGGCCGAGGATGGTGTCCCGCTGAGTGGTACAGCAGGGATCTCGTGACGAGCCCTGGTCACGGCAAGGCTATCGCCCAACTCTCCGAGCTGCATGACGAGTTCACCCGGGAGGCGGCCCGATGAGGAGGTGCGCTGGTATCTGGACGGGCGGGAGTACCACCGGGTGACCGCTGCCCAGATGGATGCCGGGACTTGGGACCGGGCGGTGCACCACGGGCTGTTCCTGATCCTGAACGTGGCCATGGGCGGGCATGCTCCCGACCGCCGACGGCGCCACCGCGGGCCCGCCACCGAGCCCGGGCACCCGATGCGCGTCCAGCACGTCACCGTCTCGACCCGGGAGGGCGCCCGCCCCTGACCGCCCGCGCTCCCGCCTGCCCTCACCCCGTCCGTACTCCCGCCCGCCCCGCCCGGCCCTGCCTCCCCCGGCCGGGCGGGAGCGTGCGGGAGGGCGCCGGGACGGGAGTCCTACGCTTCAGGAGTTCCGCAAGAAGTCCCTGATATGTCCGGCGAGTTGCTGCGGCTGGTCCTCGGGAATGAGCGTGTAGCTGTCGGGGATCTCCACGAGTTCGCCCCGAGGCAGCAACACGGCGAGCCTGCGCCCGTGTTCGGGCGGCATGACCTTGTCCTCGGCCGCCCAGGCCACCAGCGCGGGTCGGTCGAATTCGCGCAACTTCTCGGCCCACCGGAGGAGTTCTTTCTTCGGCGGCACACCGAGGACGTACTTCCGCAGATCCCGCCGGATCTCCTTGGACGTCCACAGCGGCCGGAACCACGCGTCCATCACCTCGTGGGGCACCGGACGCTTGCTCATCCACCCCCAGGTCATGGGCAGCCGCCGCATCGGCTTCGCCTTCAAGAGGGAGAAGGCCGACTTCAACCCGCCGGGCAGCTTCGCGGAGGTGTGGAGGTTGCTCCCCGGCAGCCCCGGCGGGAAGTTGTCGAACTCCTCGCAGGACGTGATGACGAGCCGGCCGATCCGCTGATCCCGCCCGTCCGCGACAAGGGCCTGCGCCCCGCCCCAGTCGTTCATGACGAAGGCGACGTCGGCGAGATCGAGTGCGTCGAGGAACTCCGCGACCAGCCGGGCCACACCGAGGACCGACAGGTCGGCGTCCGGCTTCATGGGCCGGCGATGGCCACCGAGCGGCAGAGTGGGCACAACACATCGGTAATCGGAGCGCAGATCGGCGACGACATGCCGCCAGAGCGAACCGTCCATGGTCACCCCGTGCAGCAGGACGAGCACGGGCCCGTCACCGCCGGTGTCCTGGTACTCCACAAGACCTGCGGACAGCTGGGCCTCGGACGCTTGCGGTACCGGTGATACGTGGGAGTGTTCGGTCACGGCGGTGCGCTCTGCTCGGTTGCCGACGGGCAGGGCGGCGCGCTGCCCCGAACCTACGCCACTGACGTACGCCGGACCGCGCCCGAGCAGCCACTCCGCCCAGGGCGTCGCCGACTGTGGCGTTCCGGCGCGGCGTCAGGCCAGGGACGCGGCGCGGGTGGGGTCGATGGCGTGCTGAAGAGGCTGGTCCCCTGTGAAGCGGCGGAGTTCGTCGAGCACAAGCTGTCCGAGACGGTGACGTTCGGCCCCGAGGGCACCGCCGAGATGGGGTGTCAGGACGACGTTGGGGAGGGTGAAGAGTGGCGAGTCACTGGCCGGAGGCTCGGGGTGCGTGACATCGAGTACAGCGGTGAGGTCGGGTCTGGCGCGCAGGACCTCCACTGCGGCTCGCTCGTCGATGAGCGCGCCACGCGCGGTGTTGATCAGCGTCGCGCCCGGCCCCAGGGAGTTCAGCAGCCGTGCCCCGATCGTGCCGCGGGTCTCAGGCAGGAGTGGTGCGTGGAGACTGACGACGTGACAGGTGGCGAAGAGCTCCTCAATGCCAACGAGCCGGACGTCTGTCCGCCGGGCGGTGTCGGCGGAGGCGATGGGGTCCGTGGCGAGGATCTCGATGTCGAAGCGGCTGAGGTGGGCCGCGACGAGACGACCGATGTGTCCGAGCCCCAGCAGGCCCACGCGTGAGCGGTAGGCACCCGGGACCTTGGGATTGTGAGGAAAGCGTCGGCTGCTCGCCACCTCCCGGGTGATGCGGTGCACCTGCTTCAGCCCGAGGAGGACCTGCGCGAGGGTGAACTCCGCCACCGGGACGGCATTGGCTGCGGCCGCGGAGACGATCGGAATGCCGCGTGTCCAGAAAGCGGGCGTGGTCAGGTGCCGCACGGAGCCCGCCGCGACGAGGACGGCCCGCAACCGGGGGGCATGCGCCAGGAAGGCGGCATCGAGGACGGGCGCGCCCCAGCCCGTGAGCAGGACATCGACCCCTCGCAGCACGCCGGGATCCTCGTCGAGCTGCTGCCGTGTGAGGGGTGGACCCTGCCAATGCACGAGCTGGTCGATTTCGGCCAGAACCTCACGGGGATAGACGTCTGCCCTGCGTTCTTCCTCCATGACCAACAGTGCTGTCGGTCCGGGTGCCGGCTCGTTCATGTCGGGTACGCTCCTCAGCTCTTTCGCTGACGGTTCGTCAGCGAATGGATCCGCGAACCCCGGTCGGCGCACGGGGAAGCGTCTGACCGGATGGTGAACATTGGCATGGCTTGCCAGCGCCTCGGTCGGCGCACTTGCAGCACGATACATCGGATGACTGAAAAGACCCTCAAGTGAAGCTTAGCTGGCTCGTGTTCGGCGCCCCGGTAACTGTCGTGATCGTGTGCGATCGCCGCGATGCCGGGCGATCGATGCCTTGCACGGCCTAACTACCGCCTCATCAGGCAACACCTCGGAACGCCCGCTTCCCACGCGGGGATGTCGGACCGCGGCGGCTGCGTGCGGAGGCAGGTCTGCGCAGACTCCCGAGGGGCGTCGCGAACTATTTGCATTCATCGGACTATTGACCGAGGATTCGGACCCCGTTAGCGTCCCCGGCAAGCGCTTTCCAGGCCGGCTGTGATGCGGCGAAACAGGAGTTGTCATGCAGAGATCGCGATGGATCGGTGCGGGTTTCCTCGCGTCAGCACTGGTCCTCACCAGCTGTACATCCGGGCCTGCGGGAGTGGACGCCAAGCAGAACTCCAAGGCACCGCTCGAGTTGTGGGTCAGGACCACACCGGGCGGGCCGGGAGAGCAGGGCACGCTCAGAGTCGCTGCCGCCTTCGAGAAGGCCACGGGCTACAAGGTCAAGGTCACGGCCATCTTCGACGACTTCGAGACCAAGCTGCAGCAGCGGGCCGCGCAGAAGAACCTCCCCGACATCGTCATGAACGATGTGACACAGCTCGGTGCCATGCACAGCCAAGGCCTGCTCCGGGAGATCGACCTGGACAAGGTCAAGAGCAGTGAGCAGGCCGTCGGCCAGGCGCTGGACTCCGGCAAGAGCGTGGACGGCAAGCAGTTCGGCCTGCCGTACTCGGCGCAGGCGTCCGCGCTGCTCATCCGCAAGGACTGGCGCGAGAAACTGAAGCTCCAGGTCCCGCAGAACTGGGACGACTTCGCCGCGATGGCCGAAGCGTTCACCACCGGGGACCCCGACGGCGACGGCAAGAAGAACACCTTCGGCCTCGCCGCTCCCCTGTCCACCAAGCGCGGCTACGCCTCCTGGTACTTCTCCAACTTCCTCTGGGCCGCGGGCGGAGACTTCATCACCGAGACCGGGGGCGGCAAGTACAAGCCCGCGATGACCACGAAGGAATCTGTCGAGGCCGTGCGTTGGTTCCGCGACCTCGGCTGCAAGGACAAGGTCATTCAGCCCGGTGCCGTGACCATGGAGACCCCGCCCACGAATGAGACGTTCGAGGCCGGCCGGACCGGCATGTTCGTCGTCGGCCCGTACCTGTTGCCTCGTTTCGACGAGACCCTCGGCAAGGACAAGTACGAGGTCGTGCCGATGCCCAAGGGCCCGAAGGACGCCACCGTGCTTGCCGAGGGTGGCTCCATCTACCTGATGGCGGGCTCCGAGAACCAGGTGGGCCAGGACGCCTTCGCCGACTTCGCCATCTCCGCCGAGGGCCAGAAGACCGGGATGAAGGGCGAGACCGGTTTTACCGTGCAACTGCCCGTCAACAAGACGGTGGACATCTCCGAGGTCCGCCCCGACCCCCGCTGGGCGACGTACGCCAAGGCGTACCAGACCTCCGGACGGTACGCGCCGTCCATCCCGAACTGGACCCCGGTGCGGCAGACCACCGCGGATGCCGTCAACGCGCTGATGGCCGACTGCGGCCTGAACCTCGAGACCAAGCTGGGCGAGCTCGACAAGCAGCTCGCCGACATCCTCAAGGAACAGGGAATCGCCGCGTCATGAGTCTCGACCAGGCGAATCCGGCCGTCCCCTCGGCGGCCGGCCCCGGCGCCCGGACAACGGGCCGCCCGCCCGGCGCGACCGCCGCCGACCGCCGCGGCCGCGACCGCCGGGCGGGCCGATGGTGGACGCCTTGGCTGTTCCTGGCCCCGGCACTGCTCCTCTTCCTGTACTTCAAGTTCATCCCCATGGCCAACGCGCTGACCATGTCCTTCCAGGACGTCCAGCCGTATCTCGGGAACAAGTGGGTCGGCACCGAGAACTACTCCACGGTGCTCCACTCCGACGGCTTCCGTGAGGCCGCGTGGCACACCGTCGTCCTCGCCGCCGGGCAGACAGCCGGCTCGATGGCTCTCGGCCTCGTACTCGCGCTGCTGATGGAAGGACAGGGCCGCCGACTGGGATTCGTGCGTTCCGCGGCGTTCCTGCCGGTCGTGGTGCCCATCGCGGTCGTCGCCGAGCTCTGGCGGATCATGTACCACCCGACCGAGGACGGAATGCTCAACTCCATCCTCGGCCTGGTGGGGCTCGGCCCCTCCGGATTCATCAACGACCCCGACACGTCGATGGCCTCCATCATGCTCACCGGCATCTGGCGGGGCGCCCCCTACGACATGATGATCTTCCTCGCCGGGCTCACGAGTGTGGACCGCGGTCTGTACGAGGCCGCGAAGGTCGACGGTGCCTCCAGGCTGCAGCGGGTATGGCATGTGACGGTGCCCGGACTGCGGTCCGTGTTCTCGATCCTGTTCATCCTCGCCGCGATCCGCGGACTGCGCGTGTTCACCGAGGTGTTCCTGCTCACCAACGGCGGGCCCGACGGCTCCACCGAGGTCGTGATGACCCTGATCTACAAGCTCGGGCTGGAGCAGAACCGACTCGGCGTCGGCGCGGCGGGAGCCGTCCTCCTGTTTGTCGCGACGCTGATCCTGACAGTCGTCGTCCACCTGTTGCGACGGAGGGAGAGCAAATGAACGCCCCGAACGAGACCGCGCTGGGCCTGACCGAGAGCAGGAGCCCGGGCGGGCGGATCCTGAAGGCCGTCACCTACCTGCTGGTCCTGATCGTCTTCGCCGGGCCCCTGCTGGCCCTGCTGGTCAGCGCCTTCGGCCATGTCAAGGACCCGACACAGCTGAGCATCATCCCCTCGGGCGCCACTCTGGACAACTTCAGGATCGCCTTCGACCAGGGCGTGCTCGCGTACCTGCTGAATTCGTTCTTCGTGGTCGGCTTCGGACTGCTGCTCCAGGTGGCCGTCTCCGTCCTGGCCGGATACGCGCTGGCCAGGAAGGTCTTCCCCGGGATGACGCTGGTGCTCGTCGCCATCCTGGCAACGCTGATGCTGCCCGAGGAGATCCTGGCCCTCCCGCTGTCCCTGATCCTCGCCGATCTGCCGATCGTCCACTTCAACCTCATCGGCACCCTGGCCGGAATGATCGTCCCGTTGGGAGCCTGGGGATTCTCCATCCTGGTGATGACCGAGTTCATGAAGGACGTGCCCCGGGAACTCGAAGAGGCCGCTCGTATCGACGGCGCGGGCGACCTGCGCATCTTCGCCCAGATCATCCTGCCGATGTGCAAGCCCGCGCTCGGGGTCATCGGAGTCTTCGGCTTCACCATGATCTGGGACCAGTACCTGCTGCCCCTCCTCGTCTCCACCGACTCCTCCTCCTACACGCTCCCCCTGGCGCTGCGAACCCTGCGGATCGACCCCGCCGTCACCCCTGGAGTGGTGATGGCCGCCTCCCTGCTGGCCCTGCTCCCCTCCGTGATCGTCTTCCTCTTCTTCCAGCGTTCCTTCGTCCACGGTCTGTCCTCCGGCGCCCTGAAGGGCTGACACCACGAGCCGTCCGCCCGTCAGGCCCGCCCCGCGACGCGCTCGCCCGCCCGGCCGCGCGAGCGGTGCCCGGCCTGCGGGCCGACGCGTGGCGACGACACCGCCCACGTGGCACGTCCTCGCCCCGGCGGCCGGCTGCGCGAGGACGTCCGTCGACCGGTCCGAACCCCGCCCGCGCCCGCCCTGTCCCGTACCACCCCGCACCAACCAGCCCTCCGGTCGCGCCGACCGCGCACCGAACGCACCACCAGACGCCGACGACAAGGAGCGATGCCCCCATGACCCCGAGCGCCGACACCCCACGGGCGTACCCGTCCGCGCCCGCCGCGACCACGGGTCCCGCGGCGACCCCGGACACGACCTGGTTCACCACTGACCGGTTCGGGATGTTCGTCCACTGGGGCCTGTACTCCCTCGCCGCACGGCACGAGTGGGTCAAGAACCGGGAGAAGCTCACCGACGAGCAGTACCAGGTCTACTTCGACCACTTCGATCCCGACCGCTACGACCCGGTCCAGTGGGCCAGGGCGGCCAGAGCGGCGGGCATGCGGTACGTCGTCCTGACCACCAAGCACCACGACGGCTTCTGCCTGTGGGACAGCGCCCTCACCGACTACAAGGTCACCAACACCCCGCACGGCCGCGACCTCGTCGGGCCGTTCGTCGAGGCGTGCCGCGCGGAAGGGCTCAAGGTCGGCCTCTACTACTCCCTGATCGACTGGCACCACCCGTCCTTCCCCGTCGACGGCACCCATCCCCAGCGCGACGACGAGGAGTTCAAGGCCGCGACCGCCGACCGCGACATCCGCGACTACCAGCGCTATCTGCACGGCCAGGTCCGTGAACTGCTCACGTCCTTCGGACGCGTCGACTACCTGTTCTTCGACTTCTCCTACGCAGGCCGCAGTTGGTGGGGCGGCAAGGGCCCGGACGACTGGGACTCCCCGAAGCTCCTGGACACGATCCGCGAAATCCAGCCGCACGTCCTCGTCAATGACAGGACCGGCCTTCCCGGCGACTTCGTCACCCCCGAGCAGTACCAGCCCTCCGGCCCCATGACCAAGGACGGGCGGCCCGTGCTGTGGGAGGCGTGCCAGACGCTGAACGGAAGCTGGGGCTACGACCGCGACAACCTCGACCACAAGAGCGCCGACCTGCTGATCCGCATGCTCGTCGACGGGGTGTCCAAGGGCGGCAACCTGCTGCTCAACGTCGGCCCCACGGGCCGCGGCGACCTCGACCCGCGCGCCGTCGCCGTCCTCGGGGACATCGGCCGGTGGATGGACCTGCACGAGCGGTCGGTCCGCGGCTGCGGCCCGTCCCCGTACACCGCCCCCTCCGAGTGCCGGTACACCCAGCGCGGCGACCGGCTCTACGTCCACCTCTTCGCCTGGCCGCTGCGCCATCTGCACCTGCCGGGGCTCGCCGGCCGGGTGCGCTACGCCCAGTTGCTGAACGACGCGTCCGAGATCATCCAGGTCCATATCGACCCCGACCGGCCCGCGCTCAACACCGAGATGGGCGGGCAGCCCGCCGGAACGCTCACGCTCGAGATCCCCGTCCAGCGCCCCGACACCCCCGTGCCCGTCATCGAGCTGTACCTGGACGCTCCGGCCGACCGGGCCGACGGCTGAGCCAGGTACCGGCCCCCGATCCACCACCACACTCACGGAGGCATCATGCAACGCCGCACGTTCCTCATGGGTACCGCGGCAGGGGCGGCGCTGGTCGCCGTCCCCACCGGCGGTCTCCTGACCGCAAGCGCGACGGCGGCCCCGGCCGCCGTCGGCTCACTGGACGAGCTCCAGGCCGCGATCGACCGGGCACGGCCCGGTGACCGGATCGTCGTCGCCGACGGCAGATACACCGTCCCGTCGGACAGGCCCGTCACCATCCGGAACAAGCAGGGCACCGAGCGCGCGCCCGTGACCGTCGTCGCCCAGTCCTGCGGCGGCGTCGTCCTCGACGGTGCCCACAGCTTCGTCTTCGACCGGTCCAGCCACATCACCGTCAGCGGCTTCTCCTTCCGTCAGAGCAACACCTTGGAGATCCCCGAGACCTGCTCGCACATCAGGCTCACCCGCAACGATTTCCGGCTCGCCGACATCGAGGGCGTGCACTGGGTGATGGTGCGTGCGGACGACAGCTCGGTCGACCACAACCACTTCCACGGCAAGAGCACGCTCGGCATCTACCTCGGTATCGAGGGCGCGGGCACGGAGGAGATGGCCCAGCGCGTCCACGTGTACCGGAACTACTTCTCCGACCACAGCTTCGCCGGGTCCAA
This sequence comes from Streptomyces sp. NPDC037301, assembly GCF_055602785.1. Classification (NCBI taxonomy): domain Bacteria; kingdom Bacillati; phylum Actinomycetota; class Actinomycetes; order Kitasatosporales; family Streptomycetaceae; genus Streptomyces; species Streptomyces sp. NPDC037301. The sequence goes on along the minus strand of NZ_JBVJWD010000058.1, from coordinate 23,196 downwards.
CGGCGGCGAGCCGATCCGGCTCGGCGTCAGCCCCCGGGCGCTGTCCAGCGCCCACGCGGTCGTGGAGTACAACCTGTTCGAGCGCTGCGACGGCGACCCCGAGGCGATTTCCGTCAAGAGCTCGGACAACGTCATCCGGTACAACACCATCCGCGACAGCTTCGGCGGGATCGTCCTGCGGCACGGCAACCGCAGCCGGGTGGAGGGCAACCATCTCGTCGCCGGCACGGAAGGTCTGCGGATCTACGGTAATGACCACCTGATCGTCAACAACTACCTCGCCGGCCTGGCCGGGCGGGCCCTGGTGATCGGCAGCGGTTCGGCCCGCGACCACCTGCCCGGCGAAACGCCCGAGGAGCGCCGCGGCAACGACGCACCCGACCGGGTCGTCATCGCGTACAACACCCTTGTGAACAACAAGGGCACGCTCTCCGGGGAGAGCCAGCGCCCGCACGAGCCCCGGGACGTGACCGTCGCCGACAACCTGCTCGTCTCGGACTCGGGCGAACTGGTCGCGATGGCGAACACCGTACGCTTCACCTGGTCCGGCAACATCCTGTGGGGCGCCGCCGCCGACGGCAACATTCCGGCCGGTGGCTACACCCGGATCGACCCGAAGCTGGTGACAGGCCCGGACGGCATCGCCCGGCCGGCCCCGGACAGCCCGGCGATCGACGCGGGCACACTCAGGCGGCCGCCCATCACCCACGACATCGACGGCCAGCCGCGTGGCCGGGCCCGGGACGTGGGCGCGGACGAGTACTCGAACAGGCGACCCGGGCGCCGGCCGCTGAACCCTGCCGACGTCGGCCCCTACGCTCGCTGAGCACACCCACGAGAGGGACAGCCGGCCCTGTTCGCCCCCGGCTGTCCCACCGCGGGTCACCGGTACGTCCAGCCGTGGGGGCCGTACGGATCCGGCCCGGTACGTCCTTGTCGCAACAGGAGGCATCATGCAACGACGCACGTTCCTCAGAAGCACCGCGGTGGCAGCACTCGCCGCCGTGCCCCTCACCACCTCGCTGTCGGGGAGCGCATCGGCGGCCGACATACCGGTCGGCTCCCTGGCCGAACTCCAAAGTGCGATCAACGGCGCCGCACCCGGCGACCGGATCGTGCTGGCCGACGGTACCTACACCGTTCCGTCGGGAGGCGCCATCGATGTCTCCGGCAAGAACGGCACCGGCGCCGCACCGATCACCATCGCCTCGAAGACCCGCGGCGGTGCCGTGCTGCGCGGCGAACGCAGCTTCGTCTTCAACAATTCGAGCAACATCACCGTCAGTGGCTTCGCCTTCCGGCAGAGCGCCACGATGGAGATCCCGGCAAACTGCTCGACGATCCGGCTGACCCGCAACGACTTCCAGTTCGCGGACATCGACGGCCTCTACTGGGTCGTCGTGCGGGCGAACGACTCGAAGATCGACCGGAACCACTTCCACGACAAGACCACCGCCGGCATCTTCATCGTCGTCGACGGCCCCGGCTCGACCGACATGGCCCAGAACCTCCACATCTTCAAGAACCACTTCTCCGACCACAGCTTCACCGGATCCAACGGCGGTGAGCCGATCCGGCTCGGCGTCAGCGGCCGGGCACTGTCCAGCGCCCACGCGGTCGTGGAGTACAACCTGTTCGAGCGCTGCGACGGAGACCCCGAGGCCATCTCGGTGAAGTCCTCCGACAACACCGTCCGTTACAACACCATCCGCAACAGCCGCGGTGGGATCGTGCTGCGCCACGGCAACCACTCCACGGTGGAGGGCAATTACCTGATCGGCGGCACCGACGGGGTGCGGCTGTACGGCAACGACCACCTGATCGTCAACAACTACCTCAGCGGACTGTCGGGCCGGGCCCTGGTGGTCGGCAGTGGCACCACCCGTGACCACAACTCCGGTGAGACGGCGGACGAAAGGCGGGGGAACGACGCGTGCGACCGCGCGGTGATCGTGCACAACTCCCTGCTCAACAACGCCGGCATGCTCTCGGGCGAGACCCGGGAGTTCGAGCCGCGGGACGTCGTCATCGCCGACAACCTGCTTGTCGGCGACTCCGGCAGCCTCGTCGCGATGGGGGCTACCACCGGCTTCACCTGGCAGAGCAACATGGTGTGGGGTGCGGCCTCCAACGGCAACATCCCGTCCGGAGGTTACACACGGGCCGACCCCCGGCTCAGTCAGGGATCGGACGGTGTCCTCCGGCTGTCGGCGGGAAGCCCGGCGATCGGCGCGGCCACGCTGGGCAGCCCGGCAGTGGTCGATGACATCGACGGCGACCAGCGCGGCAGCACGCGGGACATCGGTGCCGACGAGTACTCGACACTGCCAGCCCTCCGTCACCCCCTCACGGCTGCGGACGTGGGTCCGAACGCATCGTGAGCGGCCACCGGTGACGGGGCGGCCGGTGAGACGGTCCGCCCGGCCCACCGGCCGCCCCGGCCCACCGGCCGCCACCGTACGGCCCCGGGAAGGGCCACAGAAATGCCGCCGCGAGGCGACCGCAGAAAGGGAATGACGTGACCGTGAGGCGACAAGGCGTAGCGCGGCGAGCCGCGTTCCGAGCCGTCCACCGACCGGGTCGGGTGGCAGCGTGACCAGGTTGGGTCTGTGCTCGGTCACCTTCCGGCGGCTGCCCGCCGCCGAGGTCGCACGCCGCGCCGCGGACGCGGGACTGGAGGTGGTCGAGTGGGGAGCGGACGTGCATGCGCCTCCGGAGGACCCCGGCACTGTCCGCGCGGCCCGTGACGCTTCCGACAGGTACGGGCTCACCTGCTGCTCGTACGGCTCGTACTTCCGCGCCACCCCGGGCGAGCCGGCCGATTTCCCGGCGGTCGCTCGGGCCGCGGTGCTCCTCGGGGCGCCGCGGGTGCGGGTCTGGGCGGGCGGAGTCGGGTCGCGGGCCGCCACGCCGCAGGAGCGGCGCGGGATCGTGGCCGGCCTCCGGGAGGCGGCCGGGATCGCCGCGGACCACGGGCTGGAGCTCGCGCTGGAGTTCCATTCGATGACCCTCACCGACACCGTCGACTCGACTCTCCGGCTGCTGGACGAGGTGGGCGCGGACAATCTCCGCACGTACTGGCAGCCGCCGCTCGACGCTCCCGACGCGGAGGCGCTGGCGGGGCTCGCCGAGCTCGGCGACCGGGTCAGCGCGGTGCATGTCTTTTCGTGGTGGCCGGGCAATCGCCGACTGCGGCTGGCAGAGCGTGCGGACCTGTGGGCCGGGGTCTTCGACCTGCTGAAGGAGCGGCGCGTGGAGCTTGAGGCACTCTTGGAGTTCGTACCCGGCGACGATCCCGCCGTGCTGGCGCGCGAGGCCGCTACGCTGCGGCGCGCGGCGGCTCACCGACCCGGCTCTCCGGCGTAGTTGACCACAGGAGGCGGTCTGCTGGTGTACGCAACCTGCTGACGAGCGGCCCCCACCCCACCACACCACCCCGACGCCAGGACGGCAGACATGCGCATCAACGAGAAGGACACACTCCTGTTCATCGGTGACTCCATCACCGACGCGGGCCGCGACCGCACACGTTCCGCATCGCTCGGCAGCGGTTACGTCCAGGAGATCGCGCGGACCCTGCGCGCCCGGGCGGACGCCGGACCCGGCCCTGTTGTCATCAACAAGGGCCTCAACGGCAATCGTGTGTACGACCTCGAATCCCGCTGGACCACCGACGTCATCGACCACCGGCCCACTGTGGTCACGGTCAAGATCGGCATCAATGACACCTGGCGGCGCTACGACCAAGGGATCATCAGCCCGGTCGACGAGTTCGAGGCATGCCTCGACCGCCTCCTCGCGGACACCGCGCGCAAACTGTCCGCACGACTGGTCGTCATCACCCCTTTTCTGCTCCCCGTCACCTCCGACCAGAACGACTGGTACGAGGACTTGTCGCCCCGTACCGACGCCGTGCTTCGCGCCGCGCTGGCCAACGAAGCCCAGGTGGTCCGTGCGGACCTCGCCCTGCTCCGCGCCGCGGAGGAGAGGGCGGCAGCGGAGCTGGCCCCGGACGGGGTCCATCCAAGTCCCCTCGGTCACAGGCTGATCGCCGATGCCTGGCTCGCCGCGGTCGACTCTGTCCGCCCCTGACCTGCGACGGCAGCGGAGGACGCCCCAGGTAGGCCCGGACGGACGGTGTACGTGACTGAACAGCCGGGCAAAGCCCGGTGCGGGCGGTGCCGGCATGTCCGCCCGATACGTCGAAGTGCTGCCGCCTCCTGGATTTGAGGGGCCGAAGTGTGCTCGCACTCTCCGGCGACGTGCTGTCACGACGCGCGCCAGCCGCTCCAGCGCAGGACCGAGACCTCGACCACCGGTCCGCCGGGGGGCCGGTCGGCGTACTGCCGGTACTTCGCCGTGAGCAGGCCGATGCCGCGGGCCGCCTCGGAGGACCGGTCCGGTGGCGGGAGCACGCGGGCCGTGCCGTCGGCCCGCGCCCACCACAGGCAGTCCCAGTCCTCCTCGTAGTGGTCGGTGAGCAGGCAGACCGACGGGTTGGCGGCGATGTTGGCCAGACGTTTCAGCCGCGTCGTCCGCTTCGGCTTGTGGTCCACGGCCAGCATCACCGCGTCGCCGTCCACGGCGAACACCACCGGCACCAGGTGCGGGCGGCCCTCCGTGTCGGCCGTCGCGAGGTGGGCGATGCGCGCCGCGGCGAACCGTTCCCGCGCCTCAGCACTCGTCAGAGCAGGCATCGCACGTCTTCCCAACAGCCAGGGCGGTTACGGACTTTCGGATCGGTCCCGCTCCCGAAGTGCAGCGGTCTCGGGCGCCTCAGCGGTACCGGGCAGCGACTTCGGCCAGTCGGTCCAGGTACTCCAGCGTCTCCCGTTCCGGCATCGTCGGTACGTAGAACAACAGCCGCTCGACCCCCAGACCGATGTAGCCCTCGATCTGCTCGGGGTCGTCGGGAGCCGCGTACACCGTCACCGGCACTTCGCGGTCGGCGAGGGCGCGCAGCCGCTCGATCTGCGGACCGAGATCCTGCGGCGACATGCTGTTGGCCAGCCACGCGTCCCCGAGCTGCGCCACCCGTCGGAACGCGCCCTCGCCGCCGCCGACGTAGATCGGCGGATGGGGGCGCTGCACGGGCTTGGGCCAGGCGAAGACCGGATCGAAGTTCACGAACTCGCCGTGGAACTCGGCCTTCTCCTCGGTCCACAGCTCCCGCATGGCACGCAGCCGCTCATCGGTGAGCCGGCCGCGGGTGGAGGGGTCGGTGCCGTGGTTCCTCATCTCCTCACGGTTCCAGCCGACACCGACGCCGAGAATCACCCGGCCACCGGAGACCAGGTCGAGCGAGGCCACCTCCTTCGCCGTGATGATCGGGTCGCGCTGCGGGATCAGCGCGATGCCGGTACCCAGCAGCAGCCGCTCGGTCACCACACCGATCGCGGTCAGTGCCACGAAGGGGTCGAGGGTGCGGTAGTAGATCTCCGGCAGCTCGCCACCGCCCGGGTAGGGCGTCTCGCGGCTCGCCGGGACATGGCTGTGCTCGGCGATGAACAACGAATCGAACGTACGTTCCTCAAGGGCGGTTCCGAGCGAGGTCGGGCGGATGCCCTGGTCGGTGATGAAGGTCGAGACCCCGAATTTCACGACGGCTCCTCAAAGGGGCGAGTACGGGAAAGGGACTGGCGGCACAGATCCCTGACTACCCGCCCCGGGTGATCCCGCCCCCATCACCACCCGAGAGAACCATCGCGGAGCACGGTTCCGGGCCCGCGGTCGCAACCTCGCGCCGTGACGCAGAACGTCCAGGCCATCGATTACCGTCCGCTCCGACAGCCAAGCCCCCAGCGATGCTCACGACCTGGTCATGCGCCGACGCGTCCGCGCTGCTATTCGTCGCGCCGGTCGGCGCCACTTTCTCGGCCACCAGGTGCGGCAGACAACACCGCCCGGACCGCCGCTTGGCTGTTTAATTCGCCATTGGGCGTGCATGTATCGGCTCGGCCTGATCTTTCCGAATAATGATTGCTTCATCCGGGATGAACCCGGACCATCCGACCATCCGTATCCACCACTATCGGGAGCAGTGGCCATGGGCAAGCTACAGGGAAAAACGGCGGTCATCACCGGTGGCTCCACAGGGATCGGTCTGGCCACAGCAAAACTCTTCGTCAGAGAGGGCGCCTATGTCTTCATCACGGGCCGCCGCCAGAAAGAACTTGATGAGGGCGTGCAGGCAATCGGCAGCAACGTATCCGGCGTTCAGGGTGACGTCGCCGATCTGGCCGACCTTGACCGCCTCTACGAGACCGTCAAGGCGAAGGGGCGAATCGATATCGTCTTCGCCAACGCCGGTCTGGCCGAGTTCGCTTCGCTGGAAGACGTCACGGAAGACCATTTCGACAAAATTTTCGACATCAACGTGAAGGGGGCACTCTTCACGGTACAAAAGGCCCTACCGCTCTTGAATGACGGTGCCTCCATCATCCTCACGGGCTCCGTTGCGAGCGTCAAGGGAACACCCGAGTTCTCGGTCTACGGCGCCAGCAAGGCTGCCATCCGGAATTTCGTTCGAGGATGGACGGTAGAACTGAAGGATCGCCATATCCGGTCCAACGTCCTCAGCCCTGGTCCGATCGAGACGCCGCTTGTGGCGGCGCAACCCCAGGACGCCATCGAGAGGATTGCGTCCACCATTCCGATGGGCCGCATGGGGGAGCCCGACGAAGTTGCCAAGGCGGCGCTTTTCCTGGCCTCGGATGACTCCAGCTTCGTCACGGGAATCGAACTATTCGTTGATGGCGGCAGAGCGCAAATCTGATAGTGCAACGGCGCATCCGACAATGTCGTTCAGTTCGTGGGCCCGTCGTGACCACCCGCGGACAGAGAGCATTCAGATCAGCCCCACTCCGCTGACGCCACACGTGCCGATCGATCACCCCGTCCAGCTCGGAGCCCCGAAGGCTTGAGCCTGCGAGGTGAGGAATTTCCTTCCTGCCCAAGGAGCCTGACCGATGGACATCTCCTGTCAGTTCGCCACATCCCTGCACTCGCCCGAACACATCGCCGTCGCGGATCAGTTGGGCTACCACCGCGCCTGGCTCTACGACACACCCTCCCAAAGTCCCGACGTGTGGGCGATGCTGGCGCTGGCCGCCGAACGCACCCGCCGCATCGGCCTCGCCCCCGGTGTCCTCGTCCCGACACTGCGCCATCCGATGGTCAACGCCTCCGGCGCCGCCACTCTCGCCGCCCTCGCACCCGGCCGCGTGGCCCTTGCCTTCGGCACCGGCTTCAACGGCACGCGCGCCCTCGGCGCACCCGCGGCCACTTGGTCCTATCTCAGCACCTACGTCCGAACGGTGCGCGGTCTGCTGCGCGGTGAGACCGTGGAATGGGACGGCGCCCCCATGCGCATGATGCATCCCGGCGCGAACGCACCGCAGCGCCCCATCGACATTCCGGTACTGCTCTCCGCGCTCGGCCCCAAAGGTCTCGCTGTCACCCGCGAGATCGCTGACGGCCTCTTCAGCGTCAACGGCGAGACCGCCCACGCCCACGAGTTCATCTGGGCCGCGCTGGGCATCCACGGCACCGTCCTGGGCGAGGACGAACCACTCGACTCCCCGCGCGTCCGCGCCGCCGCCGGACCCGGCAACGCTCTGGCCTACCACGCCGCCTACGAATTCGGCGGCGACCCCACCGCCCTGCCCGGCGGACAAGTCTGGCTCGACGCCATCACCGCCCATCCCCGAGCCCAACGCCACTTGGCCGTACACGACCAGCACCTCACCGACCTCAACGCGGCCGACACCGCTGCCTGGAACGCGGGAAGCTGGCAGGCCATCACCTCCACCACCGTCACCGGAGCCCCCGACCGCATCCGCGACAGGCTCAGCGCCTACGCCCGAGACGGCATCACCGAAATCTCCTACCAGCCCACCGGCCCCGACATCCCCGGCGAGCTCGAACGATTCATCGCCATCGCCCGCGACGTATAGGGACCGACGCGTCGCGCACCTCGTGCGCGGCGTGCACGGCAGCCCTCCGCAGATCGATGCCTCTGGTTGAGCGAGCCGGCCCCTGGGCGACATCGCGGCTCCGGGACGCGCCGAGCGCGCCCAGCCGCTGCGCGTCGGCCTCGAAGACAGGGCTGGAGCGCCTCGACCCAGAAGTGGGCGAGTCTCAGAGCCGGCGGGCTCAGATGGCGGTGCGGCCGCCGTCGACGGCGACGGTCGCGCCGGTGACGTAGCCGGCCTTCGGCGAGGCGAGGAATGCGACGACTTCGGCGATCTCGGCGGGTTCGGCCGCTCGCTTCATCGCGGTGGTCTCGGCGATTGCGTCGAACAGGTCGCGTGCCTCGGGCCGGGTGTAGACGGGGCCGGGGGCGACGGTGTTGAAGCGGATGCCGCGGCCGCTGTACTCGGCCGTCCAGCCTCGCGTCAGTGACGCCAGCGCGGCCTTGGTCGCACCGTACGCGGCGCCGTTGGCCAGGCCGAGGCTGCCGGCCATGCTGCCGATGTTGATCACGCTGCCCGATCCCTTCGCCGCCATGGCCGGGGCGAAGGCCGCCACGAGGAAGAACGGGGCGCGGACGTTGCCGGCGAACATCGCGTCGTAGTCGGAGACCTTCATCTCCTCGGTCGGTGCCCAGATGGCTTGCCCCGCATTGTTGACCAGGACATCGATCTCGCCGACCTCCGAGGCGAGCCGGTCGATGCCGGCCGGGTCCTCAAGGTCCGCCTCGACAAACCGCGCGTGGCCGCCGGCCGCGGTGATCTCGTTGACGGTCTCGGCGCCGCGCTGGGCGTTGCGGCCGGCCACGACGACGGACATTCCGTCGGCGGCGAGCCTCTTGGCGACCGCCCGGCCGATGCCGGACGTGGCCCCGGTGACCAGGGCAGTAATGGGGTGCAGGTCGGGGTTCGCGTGCTCCACAGACATGGGATGCACCTTTCCGAATTGTTCTCCGGACCGTCGGGTCCGGCTAACATCTCCAATCTAGACAGACCTGTCTGGATGCGTCAAGGGTAATGCGCAATCATTGAAGACAGACAGACCTGTCTGCTACCGTGTGGATATGTCTACGAAGGTGCTCTCACCGCAGGCACGCAGCGCGGCAGCGCGGGCGCGGCTGCTGGCCGCGGCCAACGAGCTGTTCTACGCCGAGGGTGTGCAGTCGGTCGGGATCGACCGGGTCATCGCACACGCCGGAGTCGCGAAGGCGACGCTGTACAGCGCGTTCGGCAGCAAGGACGGACTGGTCCGGGCCTACCTCCAGGCGCGGCACGCCGCGACCGCCGAGCGCATGGCACACGAGCTCGAAGCGCGTTACGACACCCCGAAGGAGCGCCTGGTCGGCGCGTTCGAGGTGCAGGGGCTGTCGTTCACCGAGCCGGGGTTCCGTGGCTGCGCGTTCATCTGCGCGAGTGCCGACGCCCCGCCCGGCGGTGTCGTCGAACACGCCGCGCGGGACTACCGCGTCTGGCTGCACGAGCTCTTCTACGACCTCGCCCGGCAGGCAGGCGCCAAGGACGCGAAGTCACTCGCCCACCAACTGGTGATCCTCTACGACGGCGCCGGAATCAGCGCCTGGCTGGACAGCAACCCCAGCGCCGAAACAGCGGCCCGCACCGTAGCCGCCGCCCTGGTCGACGCCGCCATCCCGGACTGAACCAGCCCACGTCGACCGCGATCGCCGACCCCCGATCCAGGCGACGGGCGTCGCAGGTGACCACAGGAGCAGCATGGGCAGCCCGCAGCTCGCAGCTCGCAGCTCGCAGATGTTCCCTCAATCTGCGGGTGTGCAACCGCAGGAAGTCGCATCGTCCCGGCTCAGAGAGCATCCGCTTCTTCATGTCCGGTCCCTGGAACGGACGTTGATCCGTGGATCGAGGCTTGGTTAGGCTGCGACCGTGCAGAGCCGGCGTTCAACGCGTTCGATGAATGACCAACTGTCCGTCATCGACAGCCTCAGCGCCCTGCCGTTCCCCGACCAGGAAGAGCAGCAGGGGGATGGGGAACGGTGGAGCGGCCCCGGATATCACCTGGCCGTGCTCCGGGAGAGCCAGGACTTCTGGGAGGACCGCAGTGAGGAGATCGTCGAGGCGGCCGAGCAGGCGCTTGAAGGCGATCTGGCGACGCTGGCTGCGGTTCTGACCGACCGCTGGGGTACCCCGGAGACCGTCGACCTGTGGCCGTACCTCGGACTCGACAGTCCCGACCCCGGGCTCGTGGCACCCGAGCCGTTGAGCTTCCTGTGCGGCGTCGCAGGCAGCATGCAGGTCTGGCGACCGGCCGCTCCCGGCCGGTGGCTCGCGCTGACCACCGGCCAGGCCGATCCCGAGTTTCCGCTCCAATTGCTCGCGGCTTTCGGTGAGGCGTCCTCACTGCCCGAGTGATTCGGGCGCGACGGGCGGTCCCGCGCCGGTCAGTACAGCAGGTCCAGCTCGGCGCGGACCGTCTTGCCCAGCGGTACGCGGTCCAGCACCCCCCACCGGTCGGCCAGTGCCTCGACCAGAATCAACCCGTGCCCGCTGCCGGAACCGGGCGGCGGCGGCACAAGTTCCCCCGGCTCCGGCGGGCGCTGCTCGCCCCGCGTATCGCTGACCTCGATGCGCAGGCCGCCGAGTGTCTGCGTGTCACCCGGCGCATGCGTCAGCCGCAACTCGAAGTCGCGGCCCGGCACCCTGCCGTGCGTTACCGCGTTCGCGGCCAGCTCGGCGACGATCAACGCCGCCGTCTCCGAAGCGTCACTGCGGTACGGGATGCCCCAGTCGTGCAGCACGTGGAGTGCGAGATGCCGGGCGAGCCTTGCTCCTCGCGGTGTGGAGCTGAAGCGTTGCGCGAACACACGCACGGTGAAAGGTGGTTGGGGAGTGGAGAGTGCTTCCATGCGCCCACCGTGACGGCCGGAACGCCCATCGGACCAGCTCAGCAACCCGTACGCTGAGTCAGCGTACGGGCGCGGAGCGTAGACAGTACGCGTAACAGCCTGTGACCATGGGCGAGTTGCGGACCAGGACAGGCGCAGGGCACGGGAGGTGGCCGGACATGACGGACGGTGTCGGCGAAACGGGTGGGACGACGGGCGCGAACGGGGAGCCGGAACCCTCGGACAGCCTGAAGGCGTTCGGGGAGGTCGTCAAGGTCTTCCGTAAACGAGCGCTGCTGACACAGGAGCAGTTCGCGCCACTGGTGCGGTACTCGGTACCGACGGTGGCCTCGATCGAACAGGGGCGACGGTTTCCGCCACCGGCTTTCGTCGACAGAGCGGAGGACGTGCTGGACGCTTTCGGGGTCATCAAGGCCGCGGCCAAGCACTTGTCGCGGCGGCCGGGGTTGGCTAGTTGGTTCCGGCAGTGGGCGCAGTTGGAGGCGGATGCGATCAGCCTCTACACGTACGAGTGCCGGGTGGTTCCGGGACTGTTGCAGACCAAGGCGTACGCCCGCTCCATCTCGTATGCCGTTCCACCGCTCCCGTCCGAGGACGAGATCGAACAGCGCGTCACCGCACGGATGACCAGGAAGGAGTTGCTGTCCACCAAGCGGAAGCCAGCCACTGACTTCAGCTTCATCGTGGAGCAGGCGGTACTGGTGCGGCACTCTGGCGGCGAGGAGGTGACACGAGAGTTGTTCGACCATCTGCTGGACCTGGTTGAGCATCACCCAAACGTAGAGCTGCAAATCATGCCTCTGCGGCAGCCTACGCACGCCGGACTCGACGGCCCTCTCCAGCTCCTGGAGACGCCGGACAACCGCTGGCTCGGGTACTCGGAAGGTCAGGACACGGGGCACTTCATTTCTGAGCCGAGGTCCATCAGCTTTCTCCATCAGCGATATGCCAAGATGCGCTCGCAGGCTCTCGCCTCAGAGGACTCCTTGAGCCTGTTGAAGCAATTGCGAGGAGCGCTATGAGCACAACAGACCTGGCCTGGTTCAAGAGCAGCTACAGCGGATCTCAGGGCGACTCCTGCGTAGAAGTCGCCCTCTCCTGGCACAAGTCCACCTACAGCGGCGGTTCCGGCGACTCCTGCGTAGAGGTAGCCACCTGCCCCACCACCGTCCACGTCCGGGACTCCAAGGTCGAGCAGGGCCCCCAGCTCGCCCTCTCCCCCGCCGCCTGGACCGGCTTCGTCGCGTACGCCGTGAACGGCTGACCGTTGAAGTGACGGGGGAACACTGGGCAGGGCCCTTGCCGCGCGCCGGGCAGGGGCGGCAAGGACGTAACCGCCGGCTCGGATCAGTACGCGAAGCTGGACTTGCCCAGTTCCGTCGTCGCGACGCGCAGGATGGCGCTACCCGCCGGAAGGACGGTCACCGGCTTTCGGGTGGGGTTGACGGTGCCGTCGCCGAGCTGCGCGTTGGCGTTGGCGCCCCAGGCGATCACCGAGCCGTCATCGCGGGCGGCGATGGTGTAGTCCAGCCCGCTCGCGATGTCCGTGACGCCCTGGAGGACATCGATCGGGACCGGAGTGGTGCGGTTGATGGTGGTGTCGTCGCCGAGCTGGCCGACGTCGTTCTTGCCCCAGGCGCTGACGCTGCCGTCGTCCAGGATGGCGAAACTGCTGTAGGTGTTGGCGGAGAGCTTGGCGACGCCTTCGAGTTGCTGGACGTCGACCGGGACGTTGCTGTCGGTCAGTGAGTCGTTGCCGAGCTGACCGAGGCCGTTGTAGCCCCAGGACTTGACGGCGCCGTCCGCCGTAAGGGCAAGGACGTGGTAGCAACCGACGGACATGGAGACGACGTCGGTGAGGTCCTTGACCTTCTGCGGAGTGTTGCGGTTGGTGTTGTCGCCGGTGCCGAGACGGCCATTGGCTCCCGCTCCCCAGGTCCAGACGGTACCGTCCTGGCGCAGGGCGGCACTGAAGTCGCAGCCCGCTCCGACGTCCTTGACCTTATTGAGGCTCTGCACCTCGACCGGGGTCTTCTGCACGCCGGCGGGGTCGGCGGCGGTCACCCCGTTGCCGAGCTGACCGCTGGCGTTGCTGCCCCAGGCGAGGACCCGGCCACCGCGTACAGCGAGGACGTGGTTCAAGCCGGCGTCCACCTCGCCGATGCCCGAGAGCCCGGCGACGGTGGCGGGGAAACTCTGGTTGGTGGTCGTGCCATTGCCGAGCTGGCCGGTGAGGTTGGCGCCCCAGGACTTCACCGTGCCGTCCTTGAGGAGGGCGACGGCGAACGTGTTCTTGTCCGCGTCACCGCCGCCGGACAGTTCCCGTACGTCGTCGCGGGCGATGCCCTGGGCGTCGGCGGGGGTCGGCTGGTTGACGATGCTGCCGTTGCCGAGCTGGCCGAGGTTGTTGATTCCCCAGCCACGTACCCATGGGTCGCTGGGGGCGGCGGCGTACGCGGACAGGGCGGCCGTGGCGAGCGCGGCCAGGGTCAGGGTCGCGGTGGCGGCGGTGCGCACCGTGCGTCGCTTGGTCATGCGGGGCCTCTCTGAGGTGAGTGAGGAATGCGGGGACGGGCAGCGGGGCTCAGTACGCGTACGTCGTGTTGCCGCCCAGCGACGCGGCCACGCCCTTGATCGCGGAGCCCTCGTTCAGGATCTTCACGGAGTCGAAGCGGGAGACGGTGGTTCCGTTGCCGAGCTGTCCCTCGCCGTTGTGGCCCCAGGTGACGACGTCGTCGGCGGTGACGGCGACTCCGTGGCGTGCACCGGCCGCGATGTGCTGGACGCCCTCCAGCCGGGGGATCTCGATGGGTGCGGTGTGGTTGGCGCGCGAGATGTTGTTGTCGAACGCCTCGTCGGTCTCCAGGAGCTGGCCGTACTGGTTGTTGCCCCAGCCCCAGACCTTGCTGTCGCTGGTGATCGCGTAGTTGTGGTTGGCGCCCGCCTCGATGTCGGAGACGTCCTCCAGCCAGTCGACGTCCACCGGGGACACGGCGGACTTGGTGGAGGAGTTACCGAGCTGGCCGTAGAGGTTGTAGCCCCAGGACTTGACGGTGTTGTCGACGGTCAGGGCCAGCGCGTGGTGGCAGCCCGCGTCGATCTTGGTGATGTTCTCCAGGCCCTCGACCTGACGCGGTACGGAGCTGACGGCGCGGCTGCCGTTGCCGAGCTGGCCGTAGACGCCTCGGCCCCAGGCGTACACCTTGCCGTTCTCCAGCAGCGCCAGGGAGAAGTCGCAGCCCGCGGAGATCTGCTTGACCTTGGGCATGCCCTGGACCCGGTCGGGGACGGCCCGGCTGTCGCCGGTGCGGTTGTTGCCGAGCTGGCCGTAGGAGTTGTCGCCCCAGGAGAAGACCTGGCCGCTGGTGTCGAGGGCGAGGGCGTGCTCGCCGCCCGCCGCGATGTCCTTGATGTTGCTCAGGCGGGGCACGAGGGTGGGGACGGGCTGGTCACTGCGGCCGCCGTTGCCGAGCTGTCCGGCGGAGTTGTTGCCCCAGGACTTGACGGTGTTGTGGGTGCGGGCGAGCGCGAAGGAGTCTGCGGAGGAGGTTCCGCCGGCCGAGATCTGGCTGACGTCGCCCCGGAAGAGGCTGGTGACGGAGGCCGGGCTGAGGCTGTCCGTCATGGTGCCGTTACCGAGCTGTCCGGTGCGGCCGGCTCCCCAGGCGAGCACGGTCGGGTTGCCCTCGTCGGCGGCGGCGGGGGTGGTGGCCGGAACGGCGGTCAGCGCGGCGGCCGTCACGGCGACGGCGGTCAGGGCGCGCAGGCGCAGCGGGCGGCGCGTGGAACGGGACATGAGGGTCCTTCGATTCGGGGGATGGGTGAGGCGCGGGGCGGGTCCGGGGCGTGACCGGCCGGCGGGCGTGGGATGCCCGCGGCAATGCCCGGCGGACCGGGTCACAGCCGCCGCGCTCTCCTGAAGAGTGACCGACCAAGATCGTTAACGCGAGCCGAAACGGCACTGTCCACCCGAGCGACGGGCCGCTGTATGGGTTAGGGGGCAGAACGCAGGCGGGTTCGGGCAGCGTTACGGGGTCGGGCGGACCGGTCGCCGTCGCCTCGTCGGGTTCCCCGGGTCCGGGCGCCACTACGCCGATACGGTGAGGTTGCCACCGCACCCGTAACTTCCGTGTGTCCTCGGCGTCTTCGGGCCGGACTTGGGTAGCTTCGGCCATGCGCTCAGTGATCTTGGTGGCGATTCGCGCCCCGCCCTGGGCCCGTTCCCTCTCACCCCACAGATGCCCTGGAGCCCCCGTGCGTCCACTGCTGCCTGCCCACCGTCGCCGCCCCGTTCTGCGGGCCGCCGTGCTCACATCCGCCCTCGCCCTGTCGACCGCCCTGCCGGTGTTCGGGCTCGCCTCTCCCGCGTACGCGCAGTCCGTCACCGCCGTCCGGGGCGCCGCTCCCGCCGAGGAGTGCAAGCCGGACGACCAGGCGTGCAAGGACCGTGAGGCCAACGCCAAGGAGGCGGCAGAGATCGAGAAGGCGCAGGAGAAGAACCAGGCCGCGGCGGACCAGGCGGACAAGGACATCAAGGCGGCCGGCGACAAGCTGGAGGAGTGCCCGCCGGGGTCCGCCTCGTGCATGGCGAAGCTGAGCGGCAAGGGCGAGCGCGAAGAGGACGGGATCTCGGGCATGACCGGGACCATCGACTCGTTCAAGCCCGACCCGTCCGACAATGCGGCCTCCGCCGTCGAGACCACCTGTGCGGACTTTCCCGCTTCGCTGCCGGCGGGAGCGGCCGACGACAGCCAGTCCGCCTTCCCCGTCTCGCAGCTCTGCTCCCTGCTCGGGTCCTGAGCACCCCGCTCCCCCCGCTCCCCGCTCCCCCGTGGCTTCTCGCCACAGCCGGAAGGAACTCCTCATGCCCAAGCGCGCCCTGCGCCGCTCCACGCTGGTCCTGCCCCTGATCACCCTCGGCCTGATCGCCCCGCTCGCCCCCGCAATGGCGGACGAGAGCCGGGGAGGCGCGGAACAGGTGCCCACCGCCCGTGCGTTCACCGCCGACAACCGGGCGGCGAAGGTCAGTGAGGTCCTGAAGTACTGCGAGAAGAACAAGGCCAGGCGAAGCGCCTGCACGTTCAAGATCGACCCGGCGAAGGACCGGGAGTTCGCCACCGCCGTCAAGTCGCTGGGCAACGCGGTCGTCAACTGCACGGTGGATGAGATCAACGTGGACCGTACGGTGACATTGCGCACCAGCAGCACCGACAACATCGGCGGCGAGATCTCCGGCAGTGTCACCGCCACGGGCACCGTCTCCGCCACCGGCGAGGTCTCCACCAACCTCGCCAACGAGACGAGCATGACCAACACGACGCCCAACATGAAGGAAGGACCCACCTCGACGAACGGCAACAAGACCACCGTCACCGGTGGAGCGAAGGCATCCGGCACCCTGACAGCCGCACTCGCGTTCCAGGCCGCCTTCAAGGCGACGTACTCCAAGTCCTGGACGGTCGACAACACCGAGACCACGACGTACAAGACCACCGTCAAGCCCTACGACATGCTGGTGTTCGGTGCGAGTGCGGCCATGCGGCGGGTGGTCGGCAGCCTGGTCACCGACCGGGGCAAGAAGATCACCGGCATCGCGGTGGACAGCCCGTCCATGGTCAACAGCAGCACGTTCGTGGCCCAGACCTACCCCGTCCCGGACAGCATCTGCGGGCGTAAGCGGCCCGCCCAGAACACGGCGGGCGACGACGACAACACCCGTTCCGCACAGGGTGAGTTGCGGGATGTTCCGGCCGAGGGTCTGGTACCGCGGGGTGCCCTGCCCGAGCGCGAGGACGCCCTGCCGCCCGCCCAGCACTGACCCCCGCCGACAGGAGCAGAAAAAGTCATGACTCTCCCTCTTCGCACCCTGGCCGCCGTCGGCGTCGCCGGGATCGTACTGTCCCCCGCGCTGGGAGCCGCTCCGGCGGGTGCCGCAGCCGCGGCCGGTTCCCAGACCGTCCCGGTCCTGAACGGCGACTTCGCCGACCCCGCCATGACGAACGACGGCCCCACCACCGTCGGCATCGACTTCTGGACCGGCTCCAACCAGCGCTATTCACCGGCCGCTTCGGGCCGCACCGACCATGCTCACGGGGTCGCGCTCCAGAAGGACGGCAACACGCTGCGGCAGCGGCTGCGCGGGGTCCGTTCCGGGGCCAGGGTCACCGTCAGCTACGAGGACAGTCCGGCGGTCTCCAAGGAATGCACCCCCGAGCAGGTGGCGGACGGGCAGCCGTACACCGTGGAAGGCTCCGGCGGACCGGTCACGCCGGTCACCACGGCGGGCGACCCGGGCCGCATCAAGGGCAAGGCGGGGCCCGGCCGTTGGGCGCAGCGGACGTACGAGTTCACCGCCACGGAGAACGAGCCGCTGCTCACCTTCACCTCGAAGGTCACCGACACCCGTACTCATGTGACCTGTTCGCCCATGGTCACCAAGGTGCGTGCCGTGGAGGTGCCGCCCGCGCTGGACAAGACGGTGGCCAAGACGAACCTGGAACGCTCGGAGGCGTACAAGGGCAACGAGCGCGAGAAGACGCTGCACAACGCGGCCGCCGCCTGCAACGGCGAGAACGCCTGCACCTTCCGGCCCGACACCCGTATGTCCTTCCGCTACTACGACCAGGCACGGGTGGTCGGCGAGGCTTTCATCAACTGCACCCGGAATCCGCTGGAGCACACCCGGGTCCTCACCTACGCCGAGCGCAGCCACGACAGCATCTCGCAGACGTATGTGGACGCGAACCTCGCGCTCTCGGAGGTCGCCAGGCTGCCCACCACCGGCGACCGCACGGAGGACGAGAAGCGGATCAAGGAGCGCCCGATGGCGACGCAGTTCGCCCTCGCCTACGAGAAGGGCTGGCAGCGGCCCTGGCAGTGGTTCAGCAGCGACCGGCGGGAGATCGTGGAGAAGATCCAGCCCGGTGAAGTGAGCTGGGTCGAGATGCAGCCGAGCCGGGAGCGGGTCGAGGGCTGGTTCCTCAGCGGCAAGGACGACTACCGGCTGCACGCGGTCATCGACGGCGCCTCGCGTGCCGTACCGGACCGCATCCTCCAGCGCACCGGCCCCATGTCCGAGGCGGAGAAGCAGCGTTGTGCCGCATCCCGGCCGATGACCAGCACACCGGTGGGTGCGGACTCGGCGGCATCCTCCGCCGACAAGGGCCAGCTGAACGTCGGAACCCCGACCGCGCCGGGCGTACGGGCGCTGCGAACCGTCCCGCTGGGCTGAACGCCTCAACGAGGGTTGCCCGGGTGACCTTCCGGCAGGGTGCATGCGGGAGCGGTGTGCCTTGATAGCGTCGCTCCCGCGATTGCGGACCGCTCCCCGCCGGGGTCGTCGCTGCGCCCGGACGGCCCGCCCTCGACGGACGGCCGACGGAGCGGGCGTGCTGACGGTACGGGGACGTTCGCGGCAAGGACGAAGAGGGCCGACGCATGAGCCTCGCGCAGTTGCACTACACCTCTGCCTCTGCGGGGGACGACGGGGGCGGCGCACGGTTCACTGCGGTCAGCGCCGGTATACCCACGCCGGTGCTGGCCGAGGCCGAGCAGCTCCTCGGCTACGAGCCGCCGGCCGGGGCCCCGTACCACCCCACGACCGCTGAACTCCGGTCATTCCCCGAGGCGTTCAGCTTCAGCGCGCTGTCCGACGGCAGCCATCTGCTGAGCCGTACGGTAGCGCTCGGCGGCTCCGGCGCCGGCCGTTTCCACGCGCACGCGGTGCATCTGCCGGCCGGTACCGGGCTGCCGGGCGACGTTCCGGCGATCACGGCCTGGCGGTCGCCGAACTGGGCCTCCACCACACCGCACGGCGGCACGCCCGGCCGAATGGCCTCCCTGCCCGCCTCCGCCGCCTTCGGGCCGGAGGCGCTGAACGACTTCGCGGTCTCCCGGAGCCCCTGGCTGGCGGCGGTCTTCGCCGACCTGCGCCGGACGAGCGAGGAATCGTCGTCGACGCGAGTGGTCCTCGTGGAGCGGCAGAGCGCCGATGTGGCCCGGTGGATCGCCCTGGCCGGGGCCGTACTCCCGCCGGAGAACGCGCGGCGGCTGACCTTCACGACCTACACGCGCCGTCCGGCGCAGTCTCCGCACCAGGTCGTCGGAGTGCTGCCGCAGGACGTACCGGAACCGAACGGCTCCGACAACGGACTGCGGGTGCACACCTGCACCGGGCCACGCCCGGAAGGACCGGTGGACGACACCTGGGCCGAGACCTGCGCCCGGATCTGGCGGAGTCGGTCTCCGGAGCTGTTCCGGGCGGCGGCGGAGCTGCCCGGAGAGCCCTTCGCCGCCGGGCCACTCGCCGTCACGGCACTCTGCGCGGGCGTCGCGCTCGGCCCCGCCGAGCGTGCCGCGGCGGCCGACTGGGCCGCCGAACGGCCGTACGCGCTGGACGAGGAGCGGACGCGGCTGCTGACCGACGCGCTGACCGCCCCCGGCGTCGACCGCACGAGCACCGAACTCGCTTGTGTGGCACGGCTGTTGACCGCACTCGATGGGCGGTCGCCCGCCGCCACGACCGCATCGCTCGCCGCTCTGCTGGTGACGGAGGCGGTACACGGAGGCGATGTCACACTCGAACCCCCCGCGCGCTCGACCTTCGCCGAACCGGCCGGGGAACGTGCCTCCGCCGCACTCGTCACGGCCCTGGGCGACGACCTCCGTACCGAACTCGCCACCGGTGCGCCCGCCGTGCCCACCGCGCCCGGCCGCAGTGTGGCGCGCACCGTGCAGCTGCTGCGGATCGCGCGGCTGCTCGACGTGGACTGCGCGGACCTGCTCCCCGATGTCGTACACCGGATGGCCCGGTCCCTGCTGGACGAAGGGGCGGCCGGCTGCGGGCCGGTGCTGCTCGACCTCCTGGACGAACAGTTCGATGTCCGTACCGCGCTGCTGGGCGAGCTGGACCGGATCGCCCCGCACGATCCGGCGGGAACAAAGCGGCTGCTGACCGGTGTCGCCCTGCCGTTCACCGGGACGCAGGCGCTGCCGCATCTGCGGATGTGCGCGGCGGCACCGGACGCCAGGGCGGGCGGCGGCGACCGCGTGAAGGTGCTGCACACGGTGCTCCGCGCCGGTGGAATGTCACCCTTCACCGAACCACTGGTGCTGCGCACGGCGGTGGGGCTGGTCTGGGGCGAGGACACGCCCACCACGGGCGAGGCGCGGCTGCTGCTCGGCGGGACCACCTCCGACGCGCACCGTACGGCCGGTACGTGGTCCGTTCTCGTCGCGGCGGCGCTCGGCGCCCCCGCCGACGACGAGGAGGCCCCCGAACTCGCCCATGACCTGCTGCGCGGCTTCCCGCAGGAGATCGACGCGCGGGTGCGCGGCGCCCTGCTGCTCCTGGATTTCGCACGGGGCATACGGTCGGGGGCGGCGGAGCCCGGCTGGGCGGAACGGGCCCGGAAGCTGTGCGCCGGGGCCGAACCGGTGGAGCCGGGCGTGCGCGACCAGGCGTTCGGCGCCCTGGCCGGGAGGCTGCTCGCTCCGGACCGGCCCGAGGCCGAGCTGTACGCGTTCGTCCACAGCGACGACGCGGGCCTCATCGCGGCCTACGGCAGGGCTGCCCGCCAGGACACGGTCCTCGGCCGGCTGCGTTCCGAAACCGCCTATGTGGCCGACTGCTTCACCGTCTGGAGCTCCCACCCGCATGCGGGCCGCGCCTGGAACGAGACCCGGGCGGCGCTGCTGGAGGAGGTGCTGCGGCCTGTGGTGCGCGGACTGTCCGCCGGTGAGGTGGCGGCCGTGGAGGAGGCCGCCGAGCGTACGGGCAGCAGCCGCACGGCGGAGGCGTTCCGGGCGTGGAACCGGCCGGGTGGCTTCGGCAGACGGCTCGGCAGCAGGCTGACGGCACGGGTGCGGCGGTCGTAGCCGAGCTCAGGACATCAAGAGGTCGCGAGTCCTCGGGCAACCCGCGGGCGTCAGTTGTGCCGGACCGTGCTGCCCGGAGTCCGTGATCAGGCAGAAGTTACCTATAAGTATCTAGTGACTTTGCGCGCAATCGACAGTAGAACCTGCTTCACTCTGTCGAGAGTGAAGGACGCCACATGAGTGACACCACCATGCATGATGCTGGATCCAAGAGTGTCTCGCGTCGAAGGTTCATCGCAGGAACCAGTTCTATTCTGGGAGCCATGGCTCTCATCGGCCACGCCGCCCCGGCTCAGGCGAAAGCTGTCTCCACTGCGGCTCCGATCGACTCCGGGACCCATGTCCCGGCCCTGGTGATCGGCACCGGATACGGGGGCTCCGTCGCCGCCCTGCGTCTCGCCCAGGCCGGCGTCGACGTACACATGATCGAGATGGGCATGGCCTGGGACACGCCCGGCCCGGACGGCAAGATCTTCGCCAACACGACCCAGCCGGACAACCGGTCCTACTGGCTCCGCACCAAAACCAAACAGCCCCTCAGCAACTTCCTCGGCTTCCCCATCGACAAGGACATCTCCCGCTACACCGGGATCCTGGACGCCGAGGAATTCGGCGGCATCACGGTCTATCAGGGGCGCGGTGTCGGAGGCGGTTCGTTGGTCAACGGCGGCATGGCGGTCACTCCCAAGCGCGAGAACTTCGGCGCCATCCTCCCGTCGGTGAACGCCGACGACATGTACGACGTCTACTACCCGCGTGCCAACGCCGGGCTCGGGGTCAACACCATCGACCCGGCCTGGTTCGAGACCGCCGAGTGCTACCAGTACGCCCGGGTCGGCCGTAAGCAAGCCCAGCGTTCCGGCTTCCCGTTCGTCTTCGTTCCCACCGTGTACGACTGGGACTACATGAAGCAGGAGGCGGCCGGTACCGTCCCCAGATCGGCGCTGGACGGCGAGATCCTCTACGGCAACAACTACGGTAAGAAGTCGCTGCCGAAGACCTACATCGCCCAGATCAGGGCCACCGGCAAGGTCACCATCTCTCCACTGCACAAAGTCGCCTCGGTCGCCCCGGCGGCCGGTGGCGGCTACACCGTCGTCATCGACCAGATCGACACCAACGGGGACACCACGGCCACCAAGTCCGTGACCGCGGACAAGGTGTTCTTCGCGGCAGGCAGCGTCGGCACCAGCAAGCTGCTGGTCACGCTGAAGGCCACCGGAGCGCTGCCCCGCCTGAACGACGAGATCGGCAAGGGCTGGGGCGACAACGGCAACGTCATGTGCGGCCGCGCCAACCACCTGTGGGACCCGACCGGCAAGGTCCAGGCGTCCATACCCACGGGCGGCATCGACAACTGGGCTGCTGGTGGTGCGTTCGCCGAGGTCGCGCCGCTGCCCACCGGGATCGAGACGTACGCCTCGTTCTATCTGTCGATCACCAAGAACCCGAACCGAGCCGAGTTCTCCTGGAACGCCGCGACGAGCAAGGTCGATCTGAGCTGGCAGACCTCCTGGAAGCAGCCGTCCATCGACGCGGCCAAGACGATCTTCGACAAGATCAACAAGGCGGAGGGGACGATCTACCGCACCGACCTCTTCGGCACCTACAAGATCTGGGGCGATCACCTCACGTACCACCCGCTCGGAGGCGCGGTGCTGAACAAGGCCACCGACAACTACGGCCGCCTCCACGGCTACTCCGGCCTGTACGTCATCGACGGCTCGCTGATCCCCGGCAACACCAGTGTCAACCCGTTCGTCACCATCACCGCGCTCGCCGAACGGAACATCGAAGAGATCATCGCCGCCGACCTGTAACGGTGAGATCGAAGCCCGGGGCCGGGCGGGCTCACCGAGCGGCCCCGGACCACTTCAGTGCCCGGGCAGCGCGCACACGGTGTCGAGGCCCAGCACATGGTTGAGCCGGCCGAACGCCAGCCACGAGCCGATGCTCATGCTCAGCTCCACGATCTCGGGCTGGCTGTAGTGCGCGGTCATCCGAGTCCAGAACTCGTCATCGAGGCCGTGGTGGTCCAGGGCGTACCGCTCGGCGTACTCGGCGGCCAACCGGGTCCGGTCGTCGAAGGCGTCAGTGGTGCGCCACTGGACCACCGCGTCGGCGAACTCCTCCTCGACCTTCGCTCCGTCCCGTTCGGTCCGCCAGTCAAGGCAGAAGATGCACCCGTTGATCTGTGCGATCCGCAACCGCGCGGCCTCGAACTCGCGTAGTCCGAGGGTCGTGTGGGCATACACCGACATCGAGAAATTCGCGGCGGCGATCCCGATCCCGGGGATCATCTCCCCCCACACGTACTCGATCGCATCCTTGCCTTCGGGGATATCGATGTTCATCGGATTCCTCCGTGGATACTCCGCCCTTCAGGGCGGAGAGGAAACGGACTCCTGCGGAGCAGGGCAAGGAGCGGAGTTTCGCCCCCAGAGCGAAAGACCGTGCTGTGACCCGCAGAT
>NZ_JBVJWD010000057.1:0-37588 GCF_055602785.1 Streptomyces sp. NPDC037301 | reverse complement strand
GAAGCGTCAGAACTCCCATCATCGCAGGTCAGCAGGCACCTCTTCTCGTTTCCTCATCCACAGGACGCGAGTCACTCGGTGGATCGAGGCTAAGACGGCCGGACCCGCTGTCGGCGCGGATGAGTTGGGCCCGAGGGTCGGCCCCTTTCCCTGGACAGCTGCCGGCGGGCAGGGCTTCCGGACTGCATGTCCCCAGCCTTGCCTGACCTCGCCCGAACCGGCAGGCACCGCCCAAGTACAGGGTGCCACTGGCAGCGTGTCGCTCACCGCGATGTTATCGGTCCGGCTGGGCCGCCGTTGGCCGTCGGGAGGGACGTCTCGCGCTCTGCTCACAGACCGGGTGCCTGGAAGCCGTTCAGGTACCAGAAGGCGGCGGCGTACCAGATCAGGGCAATCGCGGTGACGAGGGTACCGCCAGCCAGGGGGAGTGCCCAGCCGGGCCAGCGGCGGTGGCGGACCACGATGACCTTGGCGACGAAGGCCCCGTAGAGGAAGCAGCCGGTGAGCGAGTGCAGCGCCAGGCGGGTGTCGGTCAGCTGGACGCCGTAGGCGGTGATGCAGTGCCGAGCGATGGGGAGAGAGAGGAGGAAGGCGGCCAGGCCGATGAGCCGGTGCGTGGTGTGGACCCGATGTGGTGCGGCTCGCAGTGTGGGCAGGCGGCCGTACATCCAGAGGGCGAGCAGTAGCTGAATCAGCGCTAGGCATAGGAGTGCGGAGCCGAGTTGGGCTTTGAGCAGTCTGGCGTCGTTGCCGCGCTGCCCGAAGAGGCTGCTCTCGTAGTTGGGGGTGTGTACCCGGCCGTACCAGTAGAGGCCGACCGTCACTGCCACGGGCAGGAGCCACCACAGGACGCCGTAGAGCCGTCGGTGGTTGGCAGGGTGAGCGAGGCGGTCCACGTGATCAACCGCCCCCGCTCTCGATTTTGCCGTCATGGAGCTGGACGGCACACCACGTGCTGCCGAGCGTGACGGTGGGAGTTCCGGGGGTGCGGGCCGATGGCCGGGAGGCGAGGTGAGGATCGGTGCGGGCGGATGTGACCGCCGGTGCGGGCTGCGGGCTCACGCCGATCGTCGCCCTTCTGCCGCCGGAGCAACCGTTGTGCACCGTGGCACGCATGGCGTCAGCGGCGACCGAGGCGGCCGCGAGGCGAGGGTTTCTCAACAGATTCTCCAACTGTTGCGGGCCGATCTCGCCAGTACGTCCGAGGAGTCCCTGCCGGGTCCGGTCGGCACGCCAGCAGGTACGCGAATCGAGGAGAGCGGTTGGGCCGGACGGCCGATGAGAGTGACATGCCCACCCAGGTGAAGGAGGGGCCGTGTTCGTAGAGCCACAGGTGACCGGGTGTTCGGATCGTCTACGGCATCGGCCGGGACGACGAAGGCAAGCAGGCGGACATCGCCGAAGTGCGGTCCTTCGCAGATGCACGACGGCGATCGTGGGCCGCCGCGCCGGGTGGTATCTGTTGTGTGGGAGGCGCGTCGGTGTCTGGTTTATCTGGCCGGTGCCGTGGCGCGGAGGGCGGGCCGCACTCGGCTGGTCTCGTCGTGGTGCGGCCGGGTGCGACGGTGTCGCCGGACTTCGGATGCCTGCCAGGCCGCGACAATCAGCAGGGTGAGCGTCTCGGCGATGAGGCTGAGCAGGGCCTGCGGGGCGGGCTGCAGGCCGTGTTCGGCGAACCCGAACAATCCGATGGTGCGGGATGTAGCGAACCCGGCGAGCGCACCGATGGCAATTGCGGCGGCGGCGATTCGGAGTAGCACGGGTGCCGCCAACAGGAGGAGTGCGGCAACGGCGAAGGCAGTGCTGGCCTGCAGCAGGAACAACGGGCCGATGACGTGGATAAACCGGTATCCGTCGATGTAGAGCTGGGCGTGGATGTATCCGCTTGCCGCGAGCGTGGCGGCGAGCACCAAGCGCAGCGCGAGGGCGGGCAGGCTCCGGGGGTTCATGTGAGTTTCTCGTCCTTGACCGCCAGTGCGTGGCTGCCCTGCCGGTAGTTGACGGTACGGATGCCGAGTGCGTCCTTGAGGCGTCCGGCGGGCAGCACCTGCGGAATGGGGCCGGGGCCGTGGCCGGGTTTGGGAAACGGGTAGCAGGTGGGGGCGGCCGAGTGGAAGGTGATGTTGCCCTCGGTCTTGGTGAACAGCTGGTGGACGTGTCCGTTGAGGCACGTGACTGAGGAGAAACGGCGCAGCATCGACAGCACCTGCACTGCATCGTCGGTGCCCCAGCCCCACTTCGGATACATCGCGAACAACGGGATGTGACTGAAGACGACGATTGGGGTGTCCGACGACAGGCCGGCGATGTCCTTGCGGACGAAGTCGATCTGATCGCTGCCCAGGTGGCCGAGTTGCTCAAGGTGCAGAGTGTTGACCAGCGCGATGAAGTGCACACCATGGGTGTCGAAGCTGTACCAGCCGTCGCCGAGGGTGTTTTTGGCGAAGGTTTGTCGGTATGCGCGTCCGTTGTCTCCGATCGAGTCGTGCTCACCCGGCACGGTGAAGATCCGGTCCGTGCGCAGCTGCGACAGCATCTGCTTGACCTGGTCGAACTGGGCGGGGGTGGAAAGGTGTGTCAGGTCGCCGCTGTGCATGACGAAGTCGGGGCGGAATCCAAGTGAGTTGATCTGGGTGAGCGCTGCGGTGAACGTTCCGGTGACATTCATGTTGGGCGGGCCATGAAAGCCGATGTGGCTGTCGGAGACCTGCACGAATCGCAGGTCTGCGCTGCCCGCCGGGGTGGGGTCCGTCGAACCGGGGATATGGCTGATCACCTCTCCCCCGGTGACTGTCAGGATGACGGCGCCACCGAACCAGGCGGAGTGCCGCATGAGCTGACGGCGGGACATGCCGTGTTCGCCGTCGCCGCTGGAGTCGTGTGTGGGTTCGGTCATGGGGTCACCTCCACGGTGGCGGTCATGAACGGGTGGATGGTGCAGTAGTAGGCGTAGGTGCCGGGTTTGGTGAAGGTGTAGCTGTAGGTGGCGTTGGTGGCCAGGCCTGCCGACTTCAGCGGCCCGCCCGATCCTTGTTTGCTGGTGACGGTGTGAGTGTCGGGGTCGGTGTTGGTCCAGGTCACCTTCGTGCCCGCCTTGACCGTCAGTTTGGCCGGGGAGAACGCAAAGTTCTTGATCGTCACCGCGTTGGCGGCCGCCGGAGCGGACGGTTGGCCGGTGGTAGGTGAGGTCGAGGGCGTGCTTGGTGGTGGGGTGACCGTACCGCCCGTTCCGGAGACACCTGGCGTTCCCGGCAGGGTCTGGCCGGGTCCGGGACTCAGTGCGCCCGCGGGTTTGGGGTGTGACGATCCGCCGCACGCGCTGAGTAGTCCCAGTGCTCCGACAACGGCGACAGCGGCCAGGCACGCCGTACGCGACCGCCGGACCGGCCGAGAGGAGTTCGCATTCATGGTCATCGTTCCTTCTACGCGTCCCCAGCCGCACGGGCGGGTGTTATCCAAGACCGATCCGGGATCGGCCTGTTTCAGGCGGATAGGCGACCGCGTTACGCCCCCCGTGGGGTATTTGAAAGGGCGTAACCCGGTGGGTTACTTTATGTGAGCGGACAGCAGATTCCATTCAGCGAAACGAATCCCACAGCGACGTCTTCGTTGTTTCACTGTGACGGCGGGTAGCAGCCAGTACGCCTGGAGCCAGGGGAGTTTTTGCGGTGTCCTTACTGGACTGTAGGCGGAGGCGGACAAGCATCGCACTTCGAGCCGACCGAATACCTGCTGCTCCGTCAACCAACGCCCGCACTGGTGCATCATGAGCGCCGGAGCCGCGATCGCCTGTCGGTCCGCCGCACCCCCAGTCATGCTGAACCACGGACTCGGCGACTCACATCGGGTATGGGACCGTTTGGGCCGCTGATCGAACCAGTAGCGCGTAGCTACGCGATGGAACTCGAATCCACCGCGTCGATCGACCTCGCCGCCGAGGACGCCGCGGGGTGCAGCCCCTCCCGGCTGTCGGGTGCGCAGGACGCGGTTGCCGAGCGGGATTACAGGGGCTCCCCGGCCGGTCTCCGCGGGTTGGGGAGGTCGTTGGTGGCGCGAACTGATGGGGGCGGTGCCGCCGATGCCGGGACCCTAGCCGACGACGCGTAGGGCCGTCCGGCACGGGACCTCGTTTTGGCCTACTGACGTGGGCGGGGCGTCGCAGGTAGCCGAACCGTGCACCGCGGTCGGCCAGCTCCCTGGCGAACTGCTCGCCCACGTCCTCGTGGCGGCCGGAGACCACAAGGTTCGCGCCTTGACGGGCGTAAGCAAAGGCGGTGGCGACAACGAGATCACGCGGCGGGGCCTCGCGTGGATCACCGACTCCACCCCGGACATCACGGTATGCGCCCAGCTGGCGGACAAGGGGCGCCGAGACCGCACCCGACGTCTCCCCGGTCGACATCCGGATGCCGGGCATGGACGGTCTGGCCGCCCCCGGGCGCAGACACTGCCCTCGCCGCGCGTGATCAGCCTGACGACGTTCCACGACGACGGGCAGGGCACCCAGGCGCCACGCGCCGGCGCCACGGGTTTCCCGCTCAAGTAGACCCCACCCGACGACCTTCTGCGGGCCGTCCGCGATGCTCACGGCGGCCGTGCCACGCTCGGACCGGCGGTCGACCGGCCACTGCTCGACGTGCACATGGCTCGCGCCCGGGCGTCAGCCCCGAGAACAGTGCAGCTGGACGAGTTGAGCCGACGCGAAAACGACGTGCTGCGCCTGCGCGCCCTCGGCCTCACCAACGCGCGGCGATCGGTTGCGAGTTGGACATATCGGAATGCACGGCCAAGGGCCACGTCGGCAGCATCCTCACCAAACACCAGGCGACCAGCCGCGTCCTGGCCACCCGCATCACCTAACGGCCGGAATCGAATCAGCGTGGGAGGCCGCCGCTGGGGGCGTATCACATCGATCATTTCGCCTTCGAGTCCCCGCTGCCAGTAACGTCTGGGCCGCATGGCCAGGGATCTGTGGAAAGCATGCGCTGGATCACGATCACGACCTGCTGATCGTCGCGGTCGGCATGTGAGCGACGCGCTGACGTAGTAGCCGAAGCCTCACTGGGTTCGGTCATGTCGAGCACTGAAGGCAGGCGTGGACTTCGCGGCCGTCCAGAGCTTGATGGACCTCGGTCGATTGTGCGAGGCACTCGACGCTACCGTTGCCGCGGCCGTGTTCGTCCGCGGCGACGTCATGGTGGGGGCGTTCGACGGCAGTTCTGGAGTCGACAACCACGATGTGCAGCGTGTGGCGGTCGACGGCCAGCTGCGCCGTCATGTACTCGTGGCCGTACCGGGCGGCATTGGCGGCGAGTTCGTCGACGATGAGGACGGCGGAGTCCGCTCGTTTCGGGGAATGCTCCAGTTCTCCAGCAGGTCCGCCGTGAAGTGACGGGCGGCGGAGACATGTGCTTCCTGCGCCGGCTTGCCCATCCCTGCGGGCGGGCGCCCGACGAGCCCGTGAAGCGGCCTGCGGCCGTACGTCACTCGGCAGCCAGCTGTTCCAGCGGCACATCCGGGTCAGCGAGCCTGTCCCGGTCGATCTGCTTGCGGGAGCGGGCCAGGTGCTGGATCGCATCGTTGACGTCCCAGATGTTGACGTTCATGCCAGCCAGCACGCGACCGTCGGCCAGCCAGAAGGCGATGAACTCCCGGCTTGCCAGATCGCCGCGCACCACCACGTCGTCGTAACTGCCGGGCTCGGCGTAGCCCGCGTACTCCATGCCCAGATCGTACTGGTCGGTGAAGAAGTACGGGACGCGGTCGTAGAGCGCACGCTCGCCCAGCATCGACCGCGCGGCCGTCCCAGGCTGGTGAAGGGCGTTGGCCCAGTGGTCCACGCGGATGTGCTTGCCCAGCATCGGGTGAAGGGCGTTGGCCACATCGCCGGCCGCGTAGATGTCCGGGTCGGAGGTCCGCAGGGAGGCGTCGACCACGACGCCGTCGTTTACCTGCAGACCGGATTCGGCGGCCAGTTGGCTGTTGGGAGTGGCGCCGACGCCGACCACGACCGCGTCCGCGTCAATGCGGGTGCCGTCGGCCAACCGAACGCCCGCGACCTTCTCCTTCTCGCCGACGATCTCGGTGACCCGCGCACCGAGCCGCAGGTCCACGCCGTGCTCACGGTGCAGGTCGGCGAAGACGGGCGCGATCTGCGGGCCCAGGACGCGCATCAGTGGCAGCTCGCCTGCCACCACCACGGTGGCCTCGACGCCTGCCTCCCGTGCGGCGGCGGCCACCTCCAGGCCGATCCAGCCCCCTCCGACGAGGACGATGCGGGACGCGGAGCGGAAGGTGCGCTTGATGCGCTCGCAGTCGCCGACGCGGCGCAGGTAGAGCACGCTGTCGAGGTCCGCACCCGGTACGGCCAGGCGGTGCGGGGAGGCGCCGGTGGCCAGCAGCAGCTTGTCGTAGCCGATCGTCTTGCCACCGGAGACGGTGACCGCCTTCCGGTCGCGGTCGATGGCCGTGACGATGGTGTCCAGCCGCAGGTCGATGCCCTGATCGGCATACCACTGCGACGGGTGGACGAAGATCGTTTCGCGGTCCTGCTTGCCCATGAGGTAGCCCTTGGACAGCGGCGGACGCTCATACGGTGGGTCCGGCTCGTCCCCGATGAGCAGGATCCGGCCGTCGAAGCCGTTCCCGCGTAGCGCTTCAGCGGCCTTGGCTCCGGCCAGGCTCGCCCCGACGATCACGAACGTGGATTGCGCCATCACACCTTCTCCCTGCTGCGATCTGCGCGGTGGGACTGACCGCTGTCGGATTCGTGCGGGCTGACCGCGAGTTCCTCAACCAACTCATTCCAGCTGGCGTCGAACTTCTCCACGCCCTCGTCCTCCAGCACCTGCTCGACGTCGGCGTAATCGGCGCCGAGGGCGGCGAGTTCCTCCAGCACTTGGTGCGCTTCGCCATAGGTGTCGCGGAAACTGCCAACCGAAACCGCGCCGTGCTCGGCGACAGCGTTCAGTGTCGCCTCCGGCAAGTTGCTGACCACGCCCGGGGCGAGCAGGTCCACGACGTACCGCGTGGCGTCGTATGCCGGGGCCTTCACGCCCGTGGACGCCCACAACAGCCGCTGCGGCCTGGCGCCAGCCCGCTCCAGCCGCTTCCACCGCTCGGTGGCGAGCATGCGTTCGTAATGCTCGTACGCGATGCGGGCGTTGGTAACGGCCGCGCGCCCGTGCAGCGCGGCGGGCTGACCGCCGCCCAACCGGTCAAGCCGCCGGTCGGTCTTGGTATCCACCCGCCAGACGAAGAGCAACGCCGCGGACCCGATCGTGACGTTGATGCTGATGCCCTCGGCCAGACATGCGCTCATCGCTTCCAGGCCCGGCTTGACCGCGGGGATCTTGGCGAACAGATTGGGCCGGTCCACCAGCCACCACAACGCCCGCGCCTTGGCGACGGTGCGCGCGCTGTCATGTGCCAGCCGCGGGTCGACCCCGATCGAGACCCGTCCGTCCACGCCCCCGTTTGTCTCGTACACCGGTCGCAGCACATCACAGGCCCAGCGAACATCGAATGTGGTCAGCGCGCGCAGCACCTTCTCCACCCCGACCTGGCGCAACGAACCGTCGGTGATCTGGTCGCCATAGCAGTCGCTGGTTTCGATGGCCCTTGCGAAGATCGTCGGGTGGGTGGTGACGTCGGCGACGTTCCGGTACCCGACGGGCCCGCCCAGGCTGCCGTCTACCAGTCGCTGTCGGCTCAGGTCGTCCAACCAGATCGACACCCCGGACGCGGAAAGCCGGGCGAGACTGTCGGACACCATATGCCTCCTTACCAGGGCACGGGTGTGGCGATACGCGAAAGGCCCCTTGGGTCAAGGCTCACCCATCAAGCGGGGCGGCGCACGTCGACCCCTGCCGACCTCCTACGGCGCATTGCACCGGGTAGCCGAACAGACACCCATCAAGCCTGGATCCACCAGTACAGGCGCTGCAGCAGCACGGTATCGACGTGGAAAAGGTCTACTGCCAGGATTCCGACGGCCCGGCTGCGCAGGAACTCCGCCCAGGTCGGGCCTGAGCGGCGTGGTGTCGGATCGATCCCGGCCTTGTTCAGGATCGCCCAAACTGTGGAGGCGCCAACGGTCCAGCCCAGCCTGGCCAGTTCGCGGGCGCCAGTGAACAGCAGCAGCACCCCAACCTCACGGGTCAGTACACCTAGTGCAACCAAACGGGGATCCCAGTTCTGCACCCGCGGAGCAGCCCAATGAAGCTGCCGAGAAACTGACTGAACCACAAAATGTCGCTGTTCGAGAAGAACGGGGTGATGATCCCCGCGATCAGCGCGAGCGGCGGGCCGATCACCTGCTACAGGTGTCGCCAAGCCCGCTGGTGCGACGGTCCGCCCCAATCCGTTACCGACCCGTGATCGTCAGG
The DNA here is from genome assembly GCF_055602785.1 of Streptomyces sp. NPDC037301. Lineage (NCBI taxonomy): Bacteria > Bacillati > Actinomycetota > Actinomycetes > Kitasatosporales > Streptomycetaceae > Streptomyces > Streptomyces sp. NPDC037301. The sequence goes on along the minus strand of NZ_JBVJWD010000057.1, from coordinate 29,201 downwards.
CGGGCGGGGCACACAGCTCGGTGCCGATGGCGAACGAGATGTTCACCATCGGAACCGCCATGGCCGGGGCATCGCCGCTTGCGTGGTCTCGCCGTGAGCCGTGCCGTTGCGGATCTACCGGCCGCAGTCGAGGTACTCGGCCTGCCTGGCCGTCAGGACCCTTGCGGCGGCGCCCCGCTCGATGAGCTTCTCCAGCGGCTCCTTGCCCGCGCCCGGGATGCGGTCGCGCAGCACGATCTCCACCGCGATCAGGGAGTGCATGACCGCCACGGTGGAGAACTCGTAGCAGTAGTAGGAGTGGCGCAGCAGTTCGCGGGCCGTGTGAGGACCGTCGCTGCGACCTCGGGTACGTCGTCGGGCACGACCAAGTCCTGAACGAGCTCGTGCATGTCGGCGTACTGCGAAACGAAGTGGTGTGCGCGCTGGTCCGGCACCGGGAACGGCAACTGCTGGGTGGTCATCTGCGCAGTGTCGCAGCCCCGCTCCCGGATCGGCGGCGGCTTTTCACCAGCCGTCACGCAGCATGCAGGGACGGAGAACTCTCCCCCGCCGACATGGGCGGTATGGCGCACGTGCCGCCTGCGCTGGTCGTATATGCCTGCGGGGGTTAGCCTTTTTAGGTGTACGGGACTGGCTGGTAGAGATTGGGAACTCTTGCCAGGCCACGGGATTCGCGCACCCGCGAGGAGGCGCGCTTGTTTTTCTGAAGCGGTCCCGGGAATTCGCGGCTGTCCACAACATGTCCCGTCGGCAAAGGCGCAGAATTCGCGGATGCCTTGTGCGCGGCGGTCAATCGTCCAGAAGGCTACCCGGCATGTGCCCCGGCCAGGTGTCGGCCAGGCGTGTCGATCCCGGACTCACCATGTTGAGACCTAGACGTACGATCAGCGACGGGTAATGCACATGGGCTGGCTTACCATCGGGTACTTCGTCTCGTACATTCCCTACGCCATGCTGGTGAAGGCACTGGCCAGCGGAGTGACTCCGCTGTCGACCCAGCCGGTCAACGGCTTCGAGCTGCTGCCCGCATCCGTCCTCGGACAGCTCGCGGCGATGACCGTCTTCCTCGGCCTCACAGGTCGGTGGCGGCATATGCGGCGGAGCAGGATCGGCCACGCGCGGATCCCGGTACCGGGCCGGGAGACGCTGGCGGCCGGCTTCTTCGCGTCGCTCATCATCGGCTCCACCACGATGAACTACACCTTTTCCGGTGTCTCGATCCTCTTCATGCTGTTGCTGATGCGGGGAGGAGTCCTGGTCCTCTCCCCATTGGTCGACATGACCCGCAAGCGGCGGGTGACGACATCCTCCTGGGTAGCGCTGTGCCTCAGCCTGATAGCGGTTTCGGTGGCTCTCGGCGATGTGCACAGCTACCACCTCACGCTCGCTGCCGCGCTGAGCGTCCTCACCTACCTCGTCGGCTACCTCGGCCGGTTCGAGATCATGATCCGGGTGGCCAAGAACGGGGTTGTCGCAACGGACCGCCGCTACTTCGTGGAGGAGCACGTCGCAGCACCCGTCTGCCTGGCTCTGCTGCTGGGGGCAGGGGCGCTGGCCGGGCAGCCGCAACTGAGCGCGGGCTTCACCACATTCCTCGGCACCCCTGCCGCCTTGGCGGCCGCGGGGATAGGAGTGGCATACGAGGTGCTGTTCGTCTTCGCTTCGCTGATCTATCTCGACCGGCGGGAGTACACCTGGGGTGTGCCGGCCTGGGCGTTCGCCAGCCTGATGTCCGGCCTGGTCGCCTCCTTCTCGCTCGCGTGGCTGGCCGGACTCCAAGCTCCGGGGACCTCTCAGCTCATCGCGCTCGCGTTCGGTGTCGGCGCGGCGGGAGCCCTGTCCTACCCGTCGGCCGCCGTCTGGTGGCGGACACGCAGCACCGGCGCGGCATGCCGCGTGCTGTTCGTCTGCGGCGGGAACACCTCCCGTTCTCCCATGGCCGAGGTCATCGCGTGGGCCCAGGCCGCGGAGGCGGGAGTCGCACACCTCTTCCGGTTCTCCAGCGCGGGTGTCGCGACGACGCAGCCTGCGAGCCCGATGACTCCGGGCGCCCGGTCCGCGCTCGCTGAACTCGGTCTGCAGCGGGTGCCGGGCCGGGGGAATCCCCGCCGTCACCGCTCACGCCCGGTCACCCCAGAACTCTGCCGGGTCAGCTCCGTCATCTACTGCATGACCCGAGCCCACCGCGACAGGGTGATCGCCATGGCGCCCGAGGCCGAGGGTCGCGCCTTGTGCCTGGACCCGCACCGTGACATCCCCAATCCGGAGGGGCAGCCGCCGGACGTCTACCGCAGGTGCGCCCGGCACATCCAGCGGTCCGTGCACGTCCGTCTTTGCGAGCTCCTCGGCCCGGAGGGCGCTGCGGCCCCGCTCTCGGACGAGGGTGATTACGGATGACGCCCGGGCTCCGCGACGGTCTGTCCCTGCTGGCAGTCGGGTACGCGGACGAGGCGGTCCCGGTCAATCGGTTCGTTCCGCGGCGGGCCGGTCTGGAGGAGGACGTCCAGTGGCGCAATTGACGAGCGGGTATGGTGCCGACGTCGGGCGTCGGGCCCGTGTGGTGGCGGTGATCGCCGAACCGGAAGACCTCACCGCGGCTCGCCTGCGTGCCCTCGCAGGTGTGGCCGACGTGCTGGAGGTCCGCGCCGACCTGGTCGGCGATCCCGATCCGCGCCGGCTGCGCCGGCTTTTTCCCGGGCCGCTGACCTACGGTTTGCGCTCGCGGCGACACGGCGGCCGCTCGGCCGCCAGCCCGGTCGAGCGGCGCACCCGGCTGCTGCGCGCAGCGGACCACTACGACCTGGTCGATCTGGAAGCCATGGACGACGTGGCGCCGGAGTTGCTGGCGGGCATCCCGGCCAAGCAGCGGCGTATCTCCTGGCACGCGCCCCCAAGCCCCGAGCAACGGGCCGACTCCGGCCTCCGGGCCGGTCTGCTCCATGCCTCGGGGGCACTGCTGGAGCGGTTCGCCGCGATGACCGCCGTACCAGCGGCCCTGTACCTCCTCGTGCCGCAGTCGGGCGCACAGGGCGAATGGGCCGCGCCGCTGCTGCTCACCGGGCTCGGACGTACCGATGTGACGGCGTTCGCGTCCGGTCCGGCCGGCACCTGGACCCGGGTGCTGGCGCCTTGGCTGGGGGCACCCGTGGTCTTCGGCCGGGCTGGTGTCCCCGGGGCGGACGGAATGCCCAGCGTGAGCCAACTCCTCACCGACTACGGCCTGCCCGCTCTGCCCCCGCTCAGCGGCCTGTTCGGCATTGCCGGGCGTGCCCCAGGGCGGTCGCTGTCGCCCCGGCTGCACAACGCGGCGTTGCGGGAGTTGAGGCTTCCCGCCCTCTACCTGCCTTTCCAGGTGGATGTGTTCTCCCGATTCTGGCACCGGGCCATGGACTTCGGGGCACTGGGCGGACCGCCGCTGCGCGGGCTGACCGTGATCGCCCCCCACAAGGAGAGCGCGCTCGAAGCGGCCGACATCGCCGCCCCGGAGGCACGGGGGTGCGGGGCGGCAAACCTGCTGTGCCTCGACGCCGGGCGCTGGCGCGCGGCCACCACCGACTCGACCGCTGCCCTGCACACGCTTGCCCGCGCCGGGGTCGATCCGAGCGGCCACAGGGCCGCTGTCATCGGTTGCGGCGGTGCCGGGCGGGCCATCGCGTTGGCCCTGTGCCAGGCCGGAGCCCGGGTGACCCTGGTCAACCGAGGGGTTGCGCTGGGCCGGGCAGCCTCCTCGCGTCTCGGGCTTCCCTATGTGCCGCTGTCCCGGTTCTCCCCGGCGGGGTACGCCGTGCTCGCTCATGCCACGCCCCTGGTGGAACGGGAGCCGTTCCCGGTCTCCACCGCCGACTGGGACGCGGCGGTGCTGGAGATGGCCTACCGCGATCCGCCGACCGCGCTCATGGGCGCCACCCGCGCCCGAGGACTGACCGGCATCGACGGCTGGGAGGTCCTGTTCGTCGAAGTACGCGAGCAGTTCAAGCTGATGACAGGCCATCCGCTGCCCGAGGCACTGCCTCTGCACTCCGTCTGCTTCGGCCAAGCCGAGCCGCCCGATGCCCACGACCTCATCGAATCAGCGGGACTCGCCCCGACGCACCCTACGAGCAGGGAGGCACCATGACGACCCGTTCCGCACCCCCTGCCGGAACGGCCACACCGCGGCCACCCGGCACGCCGGACGTCTCGGCGCTGCTGGGCGACTGGGTCAACACCGACCAGCGCAGTTCGAAGGGCGCCCGCCGGCTGAGCGTAACCTGGCACGAGGGGGGCATGTTCGTCAGGGCCTTCGGCACCGGTAGTCCGCAACCACCCGACTGGGGTGAGGCGTCGGCGGTCCTGTACACCTCGCCGGACACACCGTCGGTCGCCTCGTCTTTCTCGGCGGTCTACGACTTCGGCTCGCTGCGCACCGTTGTAGGCGCCTACCACAAGACGGGCATCCTGGTGACCACCGCATGCACCGTCTTCAGCGACGTCAGCGGGGGCGCCGACCACTGGGCCCGCTCGTTCTTCCACAGGGCGGAGGCGCGGCCATGACGGCACATGTGGTCGATCCGGCACCGCTGGCGGGTTGCTGGGTCAACTTCGACACCACCGCCACCGGTATCCACGTGGTCGATGCCGCGCTCGACCACAGCCGGCTCATGCTGCGGATCACCGAGCGCGGCGGCCCGGAGCCCTCACAAGGCGCGCTCGCACCGACCACGACACCCGTCACCGGCGCCATCGTGCCCGCCGTCCCGCTGGCCGACGACATCGACGCCACCGCGGCCGTGGCCTTTCTCGCCGAAGGCCCGCTCGGCTCCCGGCAGGTCATCCTCGTCGGCTACCTCAACCGCGGCCTGCTGACCATCGATGTCCATACCGTCCATCCCACCGAAACCCAGATACCGAACACGATGTACCGCGCCCACTTCTTCCGCTTCGAAGAGGCCACCCCCACATGACCGACGACCTGGGCCGCGCCACCCGTCCGGCCCGCAAACTGGCGGTCGGCGACGACCGGGCAGTTCTCGGCGCCGCGGCGAAGCTCGCCGAAGACAGATTCGCCCCCCGCGCCGATGAGTACGACCGCACGGCCGCCTTTCCCGCCGAGGACTTCGACGATCTGTTCTCCGACGGTCTCCTGGGCGCCGCCGTGCCCCGGGAGTACGGCGGCCTGGGCTACGGCCCCGCGGAACGCAATACCCTCCCCCTGTGGGAGATGACCACCACGCTGGCCAAGGCCGATCTGTCGCTGGCCCGCTGCTGGGAAGGGCACGCAAACTCACTTGTCCTCATCGACGCCCTCGCCACCTCGGAGCAGAAGCGGCGCTGGTTCACCGGCGTGGTGGAACACGGGGAGAAATGGGTCGCCTGGAGCGGCGAGCCCCAGACCCCGAAGCCGGGCGAGAGCTCTCGCTTCGGCACCACACTGACCCCCGTCCAGGACGGCTGGACCCTCCGCGGCAGCAAGGCGTTCGCCACCGGCGCCACCGGCGTGCAGTGGGCGATCCTCCTCGTCGATCCGGTCGGCCCCGGCGGAGCGCGCCAGACCCGGGAGGTCCACGGCAGGCTCCTGCTGCTCGCCTGCGACCTGTCGGACCCGACCGTGACCGTGGACACGTCGTGGTGGGACCCCATCGGTATGCGCGCGACGGCCAGCCACGTGGTGCGCTTCCACGACACCTTCATACCGCGCGAGCATCTCATCGGCGGCCCCGGCGGCTACTTCGCCGGGCAGTGGCAGACCGCCTTCATCCCGCAGCACGCGGCCAGCTTCCTCGGCGGTGCCCTGGCCGCATACGAGTACGGGCTCGCGTATGTGAAACAGCAGGGCAAGAGCGGTGATCCCTATGTGCAGCAGCGGGTGGGCAGCATGGCGGTCAATGTCGAGACCGCCCGCCTCTGGTTGCGCCACGTCGCAGGTCTGTGGGACGCAGGCAGCCTCGACGAGGCCCGGATCGCCGGCAGCAGGGCCTGGCATGTGATCGGGCATCTGGCGGAAGAAACAGTGCACCACGTCATCCGCGCGTGCGGCGCCCGCAGCCTGATCCGCCCGAGCCCGGTGGAGCGGATCCTGCGCGATCTGACCTTGTACAAGCTCCACGACAACGACGACCACGTGCTGGCCACCATCGGCCGGGCCGTCCTCGGTGAGCCGTACGACCCGTTCTTCCACAGACTCTGACGTCCGCACCGGCCTCGGGTCACACCACCTCACGACGGCGGCCCACCCGATCCGCCTGGGTGGGCCGCCACGTCGTCGCGATCAGGACCGGCCGTCGACGGTGTCGGCCACAACTCGCCGTGGGGGTGCCCCCGGCCGAGGGCTGGGGAAGATCGGCCGCGTACGGAACGTACCCGGTCGACTCCGACCGCACCCAGCCTAGCCACGCGCGGGTCGTTCAAACGAACGGCCCTGTCTCACATTCGGTGGTGACACTGAGTGGCGTCGGTGTTGGCCACCGACGCGTACGTCCCGCCCGGGCTGGAGTGGTACAGCGCGACGGCATCCGCGGACCAGCTGGTGAGCCGCTTCCAGTTCGTTGACGATCACCGTGACGCCTTCGGCGTCAAGCGGCTGTGCCGGATGCTGAAGGTCTCCCGCTCCGGCTTCTACCGGTGGGCGGCCGGCGCGGAAGCATGGGCCGGGCGGGCACGGGCGGACGCCGAGCCGGCCGAGCAGATCGCTGAGATCCATACCGAGTCGGACGGCACCTACGGGGCTCCGCGTGTTACGGCCGAGCTCCAGGACGCCGGGGTGCTGGTCAATCACAAGCGGGTGGCACGCGTCATGCGGAAGTTCAACATCGTCGGGCTGCACCTGCGCAAGAAGGTCCGCACCACGATCCCCGAGCCCTCGGCGACGCCGGTGCCCGACCTGCTCAAGCGCGACTTCACCGCCGCGCCGAACACCCGCTACGTGGGCGACATAACCTACCTGCCCGTCGGCAACGGCCAATTCCTGCATTTGGCAACGGTGTTGGACCTGTACTCGAAACGCCTGGCAGGCTGGTCGATCGCCGATCACATGCGCACCGAGCTGGTCACCGACGCACCCCGGGCCGCGGCCTCGGCCCGGGGTGCCGGCGGTCTGCACGGAGCGATCTTCCACAGCGACACCGGAGCCCAATATGCCTCGAAGGAGTTCGCGCAGGTCTGCACGGACCCCGGCGTGATCAGATCGCGCGGCGCGGTGGGCACGAGCGCGGACAACGCCGCTGCCAAATCGTTCAACGCGACAATGAAACGCGAAACCCTCCAGGGCGCCAAACGCCGGCCTGGGCCCCGATCGGCCCGACTCGCGGTCTTCCGGTGGGCGACCCGCTACAACACCCGGAGAAGACACTCCCGCCTCGGTCAGATCAGTCCGATCGCCTACGAACAACGATCAACTACGCTGGCCACCGCCGCATAACAACCGGTGTCCACAATCAAGGGTGAAGCCCGGTGAAGCCCGGTGAAGCCCCGACGATCGTGCTCCTTCGATATCTGTCGGAGCCGGAATTGCGCGATTCGATCCAGTCCATGACGAACAAGACCGAGGCGTTCCACAAATTCAGCCACTGGTTGATGTTCGCCTCCGACCTGCTCGCCGACAACGATCCGGAGGATCAGGAGAAGATCATCAAATTCAACGAGCTGCTGGCGAACTGCCTGATCTTCCATACCGCCGTAGACGCCACGAAGGTCGTGAACGATCTCGTCGGGGAGGGCTGGGAGGTCGACCCGATCGACCTGGCCACCACCACCCCGCCGTACATCACCAGCAAGATCCGGCGCTTCGGAACGTGGCACCTGGACATGGAGCCGCCGGACGGGCAGGCGGTCGGACACCTGCGGCTGGTGGCATGACCCGGCCCGGGATGGCTCGGCATCATGAGACGCATGGACGATCAGCGTGAAGTCCTCACCGACGACGAGGTGAGCGACCTGCTCGACGACGACCGCGACGCCGGATGGGAGGACGACGAGTCGTACGACTGGGGCCGGTGAAGAACACGCAGGTCACAGGCTCACTGGTGATGGCGGATCGGCCATGACCAGCAGACCAGGCGCCGGGCGGGGGCCGTCACACTCTCTGCCCGGCGCCCGGAGCGTACGGGTCGGCCCCGGCTGCTGCCCTACGGGGAAAGGGCGGCGGCCGGGGCCGAGTGCGGACACAACCCGAGGGCTGGTCAGTCGGCGGGGATGACGTAGGCGCGGGCGAGCGGCGCGGGCACACGTTCGCGGGACGGCCCCGGCAAGACCGCCCCGCGACCGCCGCACGCCCGCTGGAGTCCTCGCTGCCAGGCTGTTGACCAGGGAAAATCTAGAAGTCCGGCTGGGTATTAGTACGCGTCCCGGAGCGCCGACTTGATCGCCGAGAAGGCACCGACACATGGGAGGTCGCCCACGGGAAGCGGTGCGACCGGACCGTCGGCCTCAACCGACGAGGTGGGCACGGTCAGTCATCGGCCAAGGCCGACGCGCCCTCGACTGTCCCACCTGTCATCGCGATTCCAAGCCACCGGGGCACAAGGAGATCGTGGCAGGCTCCTCGGTTCCCGGCACGAGTATCGAGGGAGCCGCGGACTTCGGGCTGCCGGGCAGGAAGAGCGCCACGCCGAGTGTGGTGGCCACCAGCACGGCCGCCCCGACAACCAGGCTGATCCGCATCCCGGTCATGAAGTGGGCAGAGTCGGCGATCATCGCACCGAGCAGGGCGACTCCGATCGCGCCGCCGAACTGCCGGGCGGCACTGAGTACTCCGGATGCGAGGCCGGCCCGCTCGTGCGGCACCGCCTCCAGCATCGCCGACGTCAACGGCGGGATCGCGAGTCCGCCGCCGATGCCGAGCGGCACCAGCAGGGTCAGCAGCAAGGGAGTGGGGGTGTCCCGACGGACGAGGAGCAGGCCCAGGATGCCGACCGTCTGGATGACCTGGCCGAGGATCAGCGGGAGGCGCGGCCCGTACCGGTTGGTCAGCTTGCCAGCGAGCAGGTTGACCAGGGTGGTGAAGGCCGTCATCGGAATGAACATCAGTCCCGCGGTGAGCGCCGAGGCTCCGCGGTGCTCCTGGAAGAAGATCGTGAAGACGAAGACCAAGCCGTAGTAGCCGAAGTTCAGGGCCAGACCCGCGCTGGTGCAGACGGCCACCGAGGGAATGCGGAACAACGTCAGCGGAACGGCAGGATCACTCTGCCGGGACTCGACCAGGAGGAACGCGGTTCCGGCGAGTACGGCGACCAGGAAGCCGCAGATCGTCGTCGGGCTCGTCCACCCGCCCGACCCTCCGGTGATGACCGCGAACACCAGGGCCGCCAGCGCGAGTACGGCGGTGACCTGGCCGGCCGGGTCCATCGGGGAGTGTCCTCGTGGGGAGCGGGGTGCCCGGAGCATGCCGCCGAGTGCGAAGACGCCGACCGGCAGGTTCACGAAGAAGATCCACCGCCAGCCGAGTCCGGTGGTCAGCGCGCCGCCGACAACCGGGCCGGCCGCGACCGCCGCACCACCACCGGCGGTCCACAGTGCGATTCCGCGAGCGCGCTGGGCCGGGGAGTCGTACGCCTGGCGCACCAGGGCGAGCGAGGCAGGCATCATCACAGCGGCTCCGGCGCCCTGAATCGCCCGCGCAGCGATGAGCACAGTGAGGTTGGGTGCCAGCCCGCACAGCGCGGACATCAGGGTGAATACAGACAGCCCGATCGTGAAGGCGCGGCTCGCGCCGATACGGTCGGAGATGGCACCGGCCGACAGGAGCAGGGCCGCGAAGAACAGGGTGTACGCGGTGACTACCCACTGCAGTGCGGAGACTTGGCCGTCCCACTGCTGACCGATGCTCGGCAGGGCGACGTTGACCACGGTGGTGTCCAGCGTGATGACGAAAAAGGCCAGACAGGCAACCAGCACCGTGGACCGGAGACCCAGCCGCGGCCGGTTGTCGGCTGCCTCGGGGCCGGACGGAGCACTACCCCTCACGTCGGCTGCAGGCTGCCCGCTCACAGCGTCCATCCCAAGTGCGCAGGCGGCGACGCAAGTCGGTGGAAGTCACCTGTCGCTTCGGTCCCTTCACCGGGGAGTGCCACCCCCTCGTCACGCACGTCACCGTTGAGGTCCATGGATCTTCCTTCCAGGTCTTGCCGGTGCTCGGTGTGCTGCGAATCCCTCGCAGCCGGAACGACCGACGACTGAGTCGCTTTCCACTCATCTGCCACGCAGGACCGGCGGGGTACCGGCGGTGTGCGGATGCGGAGGCCGAGCCGCCCGGGAGTGTCACGCCCCGGGCTGCCACAGCTCCCGGCGAGACGGTCTCCCGGCAGGGGGCTCTTCCCGGTCCCGCCTCAGCGTTCTGGGACCGACCGCCAGGACCTGACCGCCCGCTCCTCTCACTCCCCGTCGAAGTCGGTGCCCCGGCTGACCGCCTCCCAGGCGGCCGCCTCCTCGCCGGCGGACTTCAGCTGGGCGGCGATGGCGTCGGCGGCGTCGTTGCCGAGGGCCAGGCGCAGCGGGGTCTGCTCGGCGGCCAACGCGGTCAGGATCGCCGCGGCGGCCTTCTCGGGGTCCCCCGGTTGCTTGCCGTCGCTGTCCGGGAGCCCGGCGCGGACCGGGCCGACCGTCTCCTTGTACGCGTCCAGGGGCGCCGACTGCTGCAGCGCACCGCCGCCGGCGAACCCGGTCCGGAACGCCCCCGGCTCCACGACCAGCACCTTGATCCCGTGCGGGGCGACTTCCAGGGCCAGCGCCTCGGACAGCCCCTCCAGGGCGAACTTGGTGGCCGAGTAGGCGCCGACGCCGGGGAAGGAGAACCGGCCGCCCATGCTGCTCATCTGCACGACGGCGCCCGAGCCCTGGCGGCGCATGTGCGGCAGTACGGCGCGGGTGAGCGCGGCGGGGCCGAAGAAGTGCAGGTCCATCAGGTCGCGGAGTTCGCGGTCGGTGGTCTCCTCGACGGCGCCGACCTGTCCGCGGCCGGCGTTGTTGACCAGTACGTCGATCCGCCCGTACCAGAGGATCACTTCGGCGACGACGGCGGTGATGCGGGCCGGGTCGGTGACGTCGAGGGCGACGGGGACGACGCGGCCGGGGTGCGCGGCGGCGATTTCGTCGAGGGATTCGGGGCGGCGGACGGCGGCCACCACGGTGTCACCGGCGGCGAGGGCCACTCGCGTGATCGCCTGCCCGAAACCGGAGTTGGCGCCGGTGATCAGCCAGACCTTGCCGGTTGCGGAGCGGGTGGGGGTGGCGGCGGGGGCAGCAGCGGTGCGTGCGTTGTCGCTCACGGGGATCTCCAGGGTGGTTCCGGAAGCCGACCGGGCGCCGGCCGGCGAACACGGCCGAGGTGACATCCCGGCGTGCGTCTCCATTACGGCCTCCGCCCGGCCCCGCCGTCCAAGACCGAGATCAACACGACCCATAAAGAGCGTTTATCGCCGCTGGTTATGATCTCCCCATGGAGCTACGGCAGTTGAACTATCTCGTGGCGATCGCCGAGGAGGGGAACCTTGGTCGGGCGGCGGCGCGGCTGTACGTGAGCCAGCCCGCCCTGTCGTACGCGCTGCGGAAGCTGGAGGCGGAACTCGGCGTCCCCCTCTTCGAGCGGCACCCCGGCGGCGTGACCCAGACCCCTGCCGGGCGCGATGTGGTGGCCGAGGCGCGCCGGACCGTACGCCAGGCGGACCGTGTCCTCGCCGCGGCGGAACGCCACCGGTGCCAGGAGAAGGCGGTGCTTCGGGTCGGCTTCGAGGCAAGCGGCGCGGGCGAGTTGACCACCCGGGCCCGGGCCGAGTTCGCCCGTCGCAATCCGGACGTCCGGGTGGAACCGAAGCGCTTCGACTGGGGCCAGGAGGCGGCCGCCCTGCGCGACGGCCGGGTGGACGTCGCCTTCGTCTGGCTGCCCGCGGACCTCACCGACCTGCACGCCGAGGTGGTCCACACCGAACCCCGGGTCGTCGGCCTCCCCCTCGGGCACCCGCTGGCGGGGCGTACGGGCGTCGGCATCCTGGACGTCAAGGACGAGCCGCTGCTGTGGACGGAGCGGGCGCCGCGCGACTGGGTCGACTGGTGGGCGGTGAACCCCAGACCGGACGGCTCCGCACCGCACTGGGGTCCGAAGAACGACAACGTCGAGGAAATGCTGGAGCAGGTCGCCGAGGGCGCCGCGGTCTGCTTCGCCCCGGCGAGCATGGCCCTGTACTACGCCCGCCCCGACCTGTCCTGGGTCCCGCTCACCGACGTCGAACCCCTGAGGGTCGCCCTGGCCTGGTGCGAGGGCGCGAGCAGCCCCCTCATACGGGGTTTCGCCGAGGTAGTACGCGAACTCGCCGCCGCTCCGCAGGGGTCGCAATAGTAACGGCCGCGAAAACAACGGATATCGCTGACCTGGGACGATGTCGCTCGGAGCGCGGTGTCGTCCGGAGAGCTCGCCGTGAGTGCTCCGGCTCAGCCCCGTCGACGGGCGGCCGGGTCGCGGGAGGCGACGTGCTGTACGACTGCGTCGACGCCGGGACGTGCATACCGCTCCAGCGACCGTGCGGAGGCGTGGCGGGAGCGGGCCAGCAGCATCGGCGTTGAGGTGCCGTCTTCCGCGTCGTGTGTCAGCGCAGAATGGCGGAGTCGGTGGAGTGTCCACCCCTCCAGCTCGCCGACGTCCTCGGGGCGGGCGAGGGGGTTGGCGAGTAGCCGGGTGCTCTTCTCGAAAATCTCTTCCGCCCGGCGGTAGGACAGCCTCGCGCGCCCGGTAACCAGGCAGATGTCCAGGGCCGGGGTGCGGGCGGGGGCTTTGCGGTCGGTGAGGAAGAGCGGGCCGTGGGTGCGGCCGGCGATGAGGCGAGGCAGGAGCTGGGCAGTGCCGGACTGCCAGTGAATCCACTCGATGGCGCCGCCCTTGGAGACGACTCGGCCGCGCTTGTCGGCGGGGAACAGCTCCTCGATGTTCAGGCAAAGGATTTCGTCTGCTCTGGCCGCCCTTTCGTAGAGGAGCTTCCAGAACGTCTTCTCCCGTACGGAGGGGTCCAGTTGCCACAGGGCAGTGATCTGCGGTTTGGACGTGCTTTCGTACGGTCCGGTGGCGCTGGGCGGCGCTCGATCCCGATCGTGAGGTCGGCCTCGATCCACCCCTGGGCCTGCCACCAGCCGATCGCCTTGCGCGCGATGGACAGTTCCCGGTTGACGGTGTCGGCGTCCATCTCGTCCGCCCGCGCCGCGGCGAGCTCGGCGAGCACCGGAGGAAGCGCCGGGTCGTCGACCCCGGCCAGCTCGAAGGGTGCGGGCTTGGCGCCGCGGCGGGCCGGGCCGGTCGGCGTCGGCTCGCCGCGCAACATCCACCCCCGCGCCAGTGGGGTATCGCTCGACCGCCGCGGCGTACGACGGGGGCGGGGCGGACACAGGCACGACCCGGGGGCGCGGCAACCGCAATGCGCCCCGGTTCTCCGGCACGGCCGCCCGTTCGATTGCCATCCGTCCACCCCTTCCAGCTCTGCCGCAGTAAATGCGTGCACCTCACCCCGCGTCGCGATCTTGGTACGCGATCGAACGCCCAAGATCGCCGGAGGGGTGCCGGGGGAGGGTATCGGCGCTGCCGCAGTAAATCCGGGTCGACCTCAGGCGGATCGCCACGCACTGGCCGGACATGCTCCGGGTGGCCGGGTCGCTCATCACCAACCAGGTCCGCGCCTACGACCTGCTGCGGATGTTTCGGCCGCGAGGGGCATCCCACCCCGCTGGGGGCGGCGTTCGCCGAGTACGGCCGCATCGACAAGACCATGCACCTGCTCGCCCTGGTCGACCCGGTCGACGACACCTACCGGCGCCTGATGAACCGGCAGCTCACCGTGCAGGAGCCCCGCCACCGCCCGGCCCGCGCCATTTGCCACGGCGGCCGGGGCCAGATCCGCCAGGCGTACCGCGAAGGCCAGGAGGACCAGCTCGCCGCCCTCGGCCTGGTCCTCAACGCCGTGGTCCTGTGGAACACCCGCTACCTGGATGCCGCCGTCGCCCAGCTCCGCGCCGAGGGCCACGACATCAAGGAGGAGGACGTCGCCCGGCTCTCCCCGCTCAAGGACCGGCACATCAACTTCCCGGGCCGCTACCTGTTCAACATCAAGGCCAGCGGCCCCGCCCAGGGCCTGCGCCCCTTCCGGAACCCGGACGCCCTGGAAGACGACGCCGCCGACGAAGGCTGAGAACCTGTCAGGTGTCCTGGGGGGGGCGGAACCCGTCGACGTCGGCCGCGACCGGGTCGGGTGCGGGGGCGATGTACGTCACCATTCTGAGCACCGGAAATCACCCACCTGCCTGCTACTCGTGCCGGTTCAACCGGCACGAGTAGCGGAGGTGGCGAGGTCGCATCACGCGACGGCGGTCCCCTCAAGCTCGACCATCTGGCCGGGGATCGCCAGCCGCGTCACCCCGAGCATCGTGGTGGTCGGCGCCACCCCGGCAGCGCCCAACCGCGCCGCCAGCACTCCGTAGTGCTGGAAAAGCAGATCGACGTCGGTCGTGTAGACGTTGAGCCGGACGAGGTTCGCGAGAGACATGCCAGCCTCGCCAAGCACGGCCTCCAGGTTATCGATGCTCAGCGCCAACTGCGCCGCCATGTCACCGTCATGCTGGGGCTTGCCGTCGCCGCTCATCGCGGTCTGCCCCGAGATGTACAGGGTCCGGGTGTGCCCGGAGACGACCTCACCCTGGTTAAATCCCATCTCCACCGACCACGTCACCGGGTTGACCGCCGTTCGTTCCATTGCCACGTCAGCTCCATTCGATTCATTGGGAGTACGTACGTCCATCGGCTCGGTAGCCGCCAGCCTCGACGTCGCGTCAACGAATCTCGCAGCAAATCACGACGTCCTTAGTCATGTATTCCGATAAAGTTCTCGCATGCGCGCCGACCGGTTGGTCTCGCTGGTGCTGCTGCTGCGTCAGCGCGGTCGGCTGACTGCGGACACGCTGGCCCGCGAGCTGGAGGTATCCACCCGCACCGTGCTGCGCGACATCGAGGCGCTGTCCGCGGCCGGCGTCCCGGTCTACGCCGAACGCGGCCGGCACGGCGGTTTCGCGTTGTCGCCCGGTTTCCGGACCGAGCTCACCGGTCTGAACCACGACGAGGCCCTTGCCTTGCTGACCGCCGGATCGGGGCGCGGCGAGCAGGTATTCGGCCTCGGCTCGGCGCTCGCTTCGGCCATGCGGAAGGTTGTCGACGCGCTGCCCGAAAGCCACCGGGCCACCGCGAGCGACGCGGCCCAGCGTTTTCTCGTCGACCCGGAGACCGACCTGCTCTCACGTCGGCTGGTCACTGAGGAGGTACCCGGCACCACAATGATCGAGGTCCGGCGCGCGGTGCTCGCCGGACACAAGCTGCGCATCCACTACACGGCCACAGGCCAGACACCACAGTGGCGCACGGTGGACCCGATCGGCCTGGTCACCGTACGCGACCGGGGCTACTTGCTGGCCACGAGATCTGGCGCGGACCGCACCTATCGGCTGTCGCGGGTGTTGGCCGCCGAGGAACTCCCCGAAACGGCACAGCGACCAAACCGGGTCGATCTGGACCGGATCTGGCGGGAACGCTCCGCGCAGTTTCTCTCCGGCGGCGACCACATCACCGTGCGGGTACGGGTGAACCCGGCGCGGCGGGAGGACCTGCTGGACACCGCGCTGGCCGTCCGCGCAGAAGACCCCGACGCAGACGGCTGGCTGCGGCTGGATGTGACCTTCCAAGATTCACGGCACGCCGAATGGGCGCTGTGGCAGCTCAGCACGGACGCGGAAGCCCTGGCCCCGCAGTCGTTGCGCACCTCCCTACGCAACCGCGCCGCCGCGATCGCCACCTGCTACGGCGAGTCATTCTGAGAGTTGTCGCCTTCTACGGACCGCCGCCCACGCGATTCGGACCGCTCCATGCTGGTAGGTGCCAAGCGCACCGAACGGCGCGTGCGCAACGCGCGACGCTGCCTAGTTGTTGCGGAGCGTCACGAACGTCCCGCCCCGCAACAACTAGGACATGTCCGGGCGATCAAGTTCGCAGCCAGATGACCAGGGCTGCTGCTGTGGCGGTGCCGAGGAAGACGTACCCGCGCTTGTCGTAGCGGGTGGGTGCGCCACGAGGCGCCATGGAATCGAGTGAGGTGAGAGACCTTCACCGCCGGGTTGTCGCAGCAATCCGGTTGAAGCTGGGGGCAGTTCGGCTCGGGGGATGCCGAGTCGGGCGGTAAGCAGCCCCGACAACGTCGGGACGGGCTGGCACTGCCAGACGGTCCGGGTCCGGCTAGTGAGACGGGAAGGTGCACGCGAGGAATCAGTGCTTGACGCCCCGTAATTACGACACCGGCTCCAACCTGGCGGATGCGGGCCGGATGCAGTGCACGGCCGCCGATGGTCGGCGGCCGACTCCGAAGCCGGATCTACCTACCGGTGGGGAGGCCACGCCGAAAGCCTGCGGCGTAAGCGTGGCGATGCTGCCGGGGTAGAGCTGGGCACCTCACCCGTCGATCGGTTCCGTGGTGAACGTGGGAACTGCCCGCGGTCGCCCCAGTCCGGACCTCCAGTCCGGTGGCGGGCAGGCCCATCGCCGGCTGATGGCCGTCGGGCAGGACGGAGGCTCCGTAGTACTCCGAGGCCGGGAGAGCCGGCCACATGGGGAAGGGGGCCAGCAAGTCAGCAGTAAGGACACTGGAATGCCAGGAGGTTGTCGCCGGTGAATACCGACGAGCTGGAATGGGCCTTGATGAAGGCCGAACGCCGGGTACTGGAGATCCAGACCAAGCTGCACCGTTGGGCTGCTGATGATTCTCATCGCAGGTTCGACGATCTGTTCAACCTCGTGGCCGATCCCTCCTTCCTGTTGGTGGCGTGGGACCGTGTCCGGGGAAACAAGGGTGCCCGCACGGCCGGAGTGGACGGGAAGACCGCACGCTCCATCGAGGCTGGGCAGGGAGTCGAGATGTTTCTCGGCAGGCTGCGGACTCAGATTAGAGACCGCAGCTTCCGACCGGTTCCCGTCCGTGAGCGGATGATTCCCAAGGCGAACGGCAAGCTTCGTCGTCTTGGCATTCCGACCGTGGCGGACCGGGTGGTCCAGGCGTCCTTGAAACTGGTGCTGGAGCCGGTGTTCGAAGCGGAGTTCCTCCCGTGTTCCTACGGGTTCCGCCCGAACCGCCGGGCTCATGACGCGATCGCTGAGACTCGCTATCTCGCCAGCCACGGATATGAGTGGGTGGTGGAGGGCGACATCACGGCGTGCTTCGACGAGATCTCGCACCCGGCTCTTATGGAACGGGTGAGGAATCGAATCGGGGACAAGCGGGTGCTGTCCTTGGTGAAGGCGTTCTTGAAGTCTGGGATCCTGTCCCGGGACGGAGCCTTCACGGACACACGCACTGGGACCCCGCAGGGCGGAATCCTGTCGCCGCTGCTGGCCAACATCGCGCTCTCGGTCCTGGACGAGCACATCGCCCAGGCCCCCGGAGGACCAGATAGCACCTCCGGGGATCGGCGCAGGAGACGGCGCCGGGGATTGCCCAACTACCGGCTGGTCCGGTATGCGGATGACTTCCTCGTGCTTGTCTTCGGTCGCTGTGAGCACGCCGAGGAATTACGCGACGAGGTCGCGGAGGCGTTGAAGCCGATGGGCCTTCGCCTGTCGGTGGAGAAGACAAAGATCACGCACATTGACGAGGGCCTTGATTTTCTCGGATGGCGCATCCAGCGTCACCGGAAACTGGGCACTGACCGGCAGTACATCTACACCTATCCGGCACGGAAATCAGTGCGTTCCGCGACGGGCAAGGTGAAGGAACTGACCGGACGGCAGAACGTCGGCTTGTCTCTGGAGTCCTTGCTCCACCGACTGAACTCGGTGTTGCGGGGATGGTGCACGTACTTCCGTCCCGGAGTGTCGAACGTCGCTTTCTGTTACCTCAGCCACTACACATGGATGAGAGTGACACGATGGATCCGACGCAAGCATCCCGGGATCACTTGGAAGCAGCTCCGTCGACGCTATTACGGCGGTGGCTGGTGGCCTACCACGGAGGAAGCGGAACTGTTTAACCCGGCGAAGGTAAGCACGACCAGATACCGATACCGGGGAAAACTCATCCCGACCCCGTGGCCCACTACAGCATGAGGAACTGAACACCCCGAAACGGGATTTGTGGAGAGCCCGGTGCCCGGAGACGGGCACGCCGGGTTCGGGAGGCGGCTCGGGGAAACCCACTGGTGGAAACACCAGCAGGGCGCCCCGAGTCGACCTCACCGACTGCCCGGGACTGCTTCAGGAGGTTGATCGCCCGTTCGACGGTGTTGCGCTTCTTGTAGCGGTCCTCGTCGAAGCCGGGTGGTCGTCCGCCGTGCGAGCCCTTCCTCAGGCGGGCGGCCTGGCTGTCGGTCTTCTCCGGGATCGTGTGGCGAATGCCCCGTCGTCGCAGGTACTCACGGCAGGGTCCGTTGCTGTAAGCCTTGTCGGCCGCCACGCTGTCGGGCTTCTTGCGCGGCCTGCCCGGACCGGTCCTGGGGATGCGGATCTTCTCCAGGACCGGGCCAGATCTACGCGAGCACGGCCCGGCCGGCCCCGTGTTCTGGCGCTTCGGCCGCGACCACATGCAGCCCCTTCTGGAAGCGATCGGGAACCCGCGCCGGGAAGAGGCCGACGCCCGCGAGTGGGGGGCTGAGAACGCCCGTCATGAGGAATACAAGGCTCAGGTGCGGCGCGCGGCAGAGCAGAAGGCGGCCGAGCGCGAAGCCCGCCGCCCCGCCTGCGCCTCCTGCGCCTCCTGCGGGACGAAGTTCACCGACGACCGGTGGAAGGCGGCCAAGGCGTACCCGAAGCCGGGACCGCGGTGGCACCCGGCCCTGTGTGACCCGTGCGAGAAGCAGGCCGACAGCGAGCCGGAGCGGAACCCCTGCTCCAGCGGCAGCAGTTGCCAGTTGATGTCGTTGGAGAGCACGCACAGGATGCCCTGCGGACACAGCCGATCGAGCACCGGCTTCGGGCCAGACACCCTCTCGGGCCAGGGCCGCAGCAGAGGCTCGATCAGCTCCCACAACGCGTCGTCCACGATCCACGGCTGGTTCCCCACACCCCACGAACGGCGGAATCGTCACACCGGTCACACCTCACCAGCGCACCTCGACATGACCGTATGACGAGCTCAAGGCGCCGGGACGGTCGGCCCTTGTGTGCCCATGGCCAAGGAAGACAGTCCGGGTGCGGTGGCCGTCAAGGGAGCGGAAAGAGCCAGGACGGAGCGGTGGGGTAGCGGGGAACTTGGCTGTACGCCGACAATGCGGTCACCCTTCGCCGCCCGGGGGCCACCGGGCTCCCGGGCCGAACCGAGAGGACCGACCATCACTATGCGCAACCCTCTCCTCGCCACCCTCACCGCCGTGGCCCTCGGTGCCGCCGCCTTGGTAGGCACCACGGGCACGGCAGCCGCAGCACCCGACCGCGCGAGCGGGGCGACCCCCACTGCCGCGACGGCCGCCGTGCACCCTGACAGTACGCCCGCCCCGGTGACAGCCGCCTCCTTCGCCGGCACCGTGGCGCTCAGCAACTGCTCAGGCTCCCTGGTCCGCATGCCGAACTCGCAGGCGACGGACCCGGGGCTGGTCATGACGAACGGCCACTGCCTCGAAACTGGCTTCCCGAGCGCGGGTCAAGTCATCACCAACCAGTCCTCCACCCGTAGCTTCACGCTGCTCAACGCCTCGGCCGGCACCGCCGGAACACTCAAGGCGAACAAAGTCGTCTACGCGACGATGACCGACACGGACGTCACGCTCTACCAACTGACCAAGACCTACGCCCAGATACAGCAGTCCACGGGAATCGCGCCGCTGACGCTGTCCGCGACCCACCCGGTGCAGGGGCACGCGATCGACGTGGTCTCCGGCTACTGGAAGCGGGTCTACTCCTGCTCCGTCGACGGATTCGCGTACCGCCTGAAGGAGGGCCAGTGGACATGGAAGGACGCCGTCCGCTACACCCCGGAGTGCCAGGTCATCGGGGGCACCTCGGGCTCCCCGGTCATCGACACGACGACCGGGCAGGTCACGGCGATCAACAACACCACCAACGAGAGCGGTGAAAGCTGCACCCTCGACAACCCCTGCGAGGTAAACGAGCAGGGGACCGTCACCATCCGCAAGGGGATCGGATACGCCCAGGAGACCTACGGCATCCCCGCCTGCTTCACGACGGGCAACAAGCTCAACCTGTCGGCCACGGGCTGCACGCTTCCGAAGCCGACAGCGGTATCAGCACGCTGAGTTGACACTTGAGGGGGGCAAGGGAAGCTCGTCCACACCCCGGCACTCCGGGGCCCCTTGTCCCCCGGCCCGCCCGCCCGCCCGAATCCATTCGGATGCCACCGGAGCTCGTCTGGTACGGCGAGCCTGGAGACCGATTGCCGTCGGCGACATTGGTGAACGTCAGCGGACCGGCCTTGCTGTAGTCGTGAATGAACCGGGCAACCCGGCCGGCGCCGCCACCTGATCCCGCTCGTCGAGATCTACCGGTTCCTGCCGTCGTCCTCCAGCGCGAAGAACGCCAGTTGCTCCTCGTCCACGTCCTCTACCGGGGTCGGATCCGCCTCCCACGCCGCCATCGGGGTCAGCCCCGGCTCCAGGCCGGAGGGCTGGTGTTCGGTGTTCCACCACCCCACCCAGCCCAGCAATGCGTCGACGAAGTCCGCGAAGGACAGGAGATCGTCGACCTTGCCGGGGCGAAGATCGCCGAGGCGACGTTCACCAGCGATGACCGGGTCCGGAATGTGATTCACAACTTCAACGCCGACGGCTTCGCGTCGCTGTATCCGAAGTACAAGGGTGGCCGCCCCAAGACGTTCACGCTGCCCGAGCGGCGCGAGATCAAGAAGATCGCGAAGTCGAAGCCGACCGAGCACGACCTGCCGTTCTCAACCTGGAGCCTGACCAAGCCGGCGGACTTCCTGGTTGCCGAGGGGGTGGTCGACGACGTCAGCCACGAGGGCCTGCGCATCCTGCTCCGCGAGGAAGGCGTCTCCTTTCAACGCTTGAAGACCTGGAAAACCTCCCGCGATCCGGACTACGCGGCCAAGAAGGCCCGCGTCGAACACCTCTACGCGATCGCCGACGGCGAGGTCATACCCGAGGACGGCGAGCCTGAAGTCATCTTCTGCATGGACGAGTTCGGGCCACTCAACCTGATGCCTCACCCGGGCCGGCAATGGGCCGAGCGCGGCGGCAAGCACAAGGACCCCGACCGTGAACCACGCCGCCGACGGCGGGCGACCTACAACCGCTACGGCGGGGTGCGGCACCTGTTCGCCGCCCTGGACCTGGCCAAGGACAAGCTCTACGGCCACATCAAACCAGTCAAGAAGCGGACGCAACTCCTGGAGTTCTGCCGCCACCTGCGCAGCATCCATCCGGACACATGCGCGGGTCGGAACCGATGACTCAGGCGGGACGGCGATGTCGCCGACGGTTCCGTTCGGTGCGGGCACCGGGGCAGGTGAGACCACCCCGGTGCCGACAGCCCACCTCTGCCGCGGTGGCAGCGAGTCTCAGCGGACCGTCACGTTGAAGACCGGCGAGGCTGTGGTGCCGCTGACGATACGAAGGTCGTTCTTGCCCTTCAGCCCGAGCTTGACGCCGAGCGAGTACGAGCCGTCCCGCGAGATGCTCGTAGACGCGGGCAGGCTGACCCACTTGCCGTGCTGCTTCTGCTGAAGGGTCACCTTGCTGCCCGCCTTGAGACCGGTGGTCTGACCCGTGACCCGAAACAGCTGCCAGGCACGGACGGAGGACACCGACGGCTTGGCCGTGATGCCGGCCTTGGCAGGCACGGCCTTCTGCGCGACGACGACCGGGGTTGCGGTGTGCGCGGCCGGGGTTGCTGCCATCGCGGTGCCCATAAGGGCGAGGGAGGCCGCGCCGAAGACACCGACGACGGCAATGCGCAGGGAGCGCCGCTTTGAGACCATCACAGATCTGCCCCTTTCTATGCTGAGAACAGCCTTTCGCACCAAAGGGCACCTACGTGTCGATTGGCGCAGTCACTAGAAACGACGGCACAGCGGAGGCAGACGTTCATCCGGACTTTGTCACTGTCTTGTAACAGCCGAGCGGGGCCGGGTCGATAGCGCCTGGAACAGCTCGGCGGCGAGGCGGCGGCGGCCGCACCCCGCGACCTCGTCATGCCGGCGTAGGCGACCCGAGCGGGCCCGTGGTCGGCATGGTGAACGAGCTCGCCGGGGGTGACCTCGCGGCCGGCCAGGGCATACTCCAGCGACGACAGGACCAGGTCGGCGTCCGCGCGGGCGGAGGTCTCCCAGGCCACGGCCCTGCGGGAGAACGCGTCCCGGATGGCCGACAGCCACAGCGGCCCCTCCCTGGTGGGGATCATGGTCAGGCCGGTGACCCACAACCGGTTTGGTGCGGGTGCCGTGAAGTCGCGTTGCACCAGGTCAGGAGCGAGATCGGCGTCCGGGTCCCGGCGGGTGAAGCCCTTGCCCCTGCGGGGACTGATCCCGGCCAGGCCAGCCTCCCGCATGAGCCGTTCGACTCTCTTCCTGCCGACATGGACGCCCTCACGCCTGAGGACGGCGTGCACGCGCGGTGAACCGTAGACCCCGCCGGAGTCCTCGTGGACCTGACGGATCCTGCCCGACAGTTCGGCGTCCTGGCGGCGTCGTTCGCACGGCTCCTTCTCAGCGCGGCGCCAGCGGTAATAGGTGGAGGAGGGGATGTTCAGTTCCCGGAGTACGGGTTCAACCCCCAGGTGCGGGTGCTCGTCGACGAGCGTGGTCACCTGAGCCGGGTCGGGTCGAGCTGAGCGGCGAAAGAGGCCGAGGCCGTCCGCAGGACCTCGTTCGCCCGGCGCAGTTCCCACACCTCGCGTCGCAGCTGGGCGAGCTCTCCCTTCTCCTCGGTGGTGAGCAGGTCGTCCCGCTCGCCGGCGTCGGCCTCGGCCTGACGGATCCAGTTACGCAGGGCCTCATGATGGACCCCGAGTTCCTCGGACATGCGGCGGATGACAGGCTTCGGCTCGGCGGCGCGGTACATCCGGACCGCACGCTCACGCAATTCCAGCGGGTACTTCCTTGGGGCATGCATCGTCTGGTCTCCTCTCATGAGGCCCATCTGACCTGCTGTCAGCTTTCCCCGCATCTCGGGGGAACCTCATCACCACGTGCCCTCCGCGGTGCAGGAGACGTGGAACATCCGACCGATCAGGGTCTTCACGCGGGCCAACGTCCACCGGTGATCAGCCCAGCTGTGCGCGAGTGGACCGCGCTCCAACTCTCGTTCCAGTCTGGAAATTTGGCCGTCGGACAGCCGGGAGCGGCCAGGCGACCCTTTCGAGGCAACATCAGCTGCACCGCCCTCACGCCACTGACATCGCCACCGCTCCACCGACCGCTCCGACACCCTGAGCGCGATCGCGATGGCTTTGGTCGTCTGTCCGGCCTCAAACCGGGCCACCGCATCCAGACGCACTCGCTCGCGAACAGCCCTCTCCGCGTCGGCGAAGCCCCCACCTTGCGCAGACCTCACAGCCCCAGCAGTACCGGACCAGGAGTCCTGGATCTGCCGAACGCTGCGACATCGCTCGTTCACGTTCAGTAGCCAACCGATGTCGCACTCCGTCGGCTCGTAACCAGCCGTACCGACGTTCCGGAGCAGGCTCAGCAATCCTCCGAAGTCGCCATCCTCCAGCCTGATGCATGCCGCGCCAGGAAGGCCTCCAGGTGAGTCACCACATACCGGCGGGACGTCTTCAATGACGAGATGCTGACGCGCTGCGAAGAGATCATGCGGAAGGTCTGCGAGGACTTCCAAACCGACCTGATCGAGTTCAACGACGCAAAGGACCACGTACATCTGCTGGTGCACTACCCGCCGAAGGCCGCCCTGTCGAACCTGGTCAACTCCCTCAAGGGTGTGTCCTCGCGCCGATTGCGGCAGGAGTTCACCGGCCGCGTGAACTGGGCGATCATGCACGGCCGGTTCTGGTCCGCATCCTGCTTCGCAGGGTCATGCGACGGCGTACCGCTCCAGGTGGTCAAGGACTACATCGAGAACCAGAAGCGGCCCGACTGAGTACCGACCGAAGGCGGGGATTCCCCCGAAGAAGAGGGATAGCGGAAGTACGGATCTCACCACCTGGAGCGCAAAACGCCTGTGCCCGATCCACCGAGTCACAAGTCGCCCGCGCACTCCTCATCCGCCCCCGCCCACGCGGCCCTCGGCGTCGCATGCGTGCACTCCTTCACGAGGACTGCGAGACGGCTACTTTACGCCACCCGTTGATTGCCTGCGGTAAGCGAGGCGGGGAAGGTGTGTGCACCGCCGACGGGTGGTCGCGCCTCGTGCAGGTTGCCCTGGAGCGGTGTACGGGACGACTCTGGAGGAGGCATCGCCTGCGGCTCGGGAAACCCGGCATCAGGCTGCGCATCCGGAGACGACAGAGAGGCGCCGACCGTGGACGGTCGGGAACCTGTGGGGAAGCAGCCCGGCGCGAGTGGACACCGGGCTGTGTCACACACCGCGGACATGCGGGTGGAGGCATGGTCGCCAACGGCCGAGGGGTGCATCGGCGAGGCGGTACGCGCGGTACTGGAGGGCTTCGCCGACACGTCCGGGGCCGCGATTGTCGGTGAACGCGAATACGTGGTCACGGCGGAGTCCGACGAGGACCTACTGGTGTCCGTCTTGGAGGAGGTCGTCTACCGAATGGATGCCGACGGTGAGATCCCGCTCGCTGTTGAGGTGGGGTCGATCCGGTCGGCGGGGGAGGGTCGGGGCCTGTCGGTCCGCTTCCGGATGGCCGACGCCGGCACCGCCGTGCCGATCGGTGCGGTGCCGAAGGCTGTTTCGCTGCACGACCTGCAACTCTGCGGCGGCCCTGGCGGCTGGACCTGCCGGGTGACCCTCGACGTCTGAGTGCAGGGCGGGGAAGGGACAGGATCATGACGCTGACACTGGCACTGGCGGGCGACACCATGCTGGGGCGCAGCGTCGCCGAGGAGCTGCGCCGCTCGCCGGTGCCGGGGACGCTGGTATCCACGGGGGTCAGGAAGGCGCTCGCGGAGTCGGACCTGTTCGTGCTCAACCTGGAGTGCTGTGTTTCCGACCGCGGGCAGCGCTGGCGTGACCCGCGAAAGGCTTTCTTCTTCCGCGCTCCCTCCGCCGCCGCGAAGGTGCTCGCCGAACTGGGGGTGAGCTGTGTGACGCTCGCCAACAACCACGCCCTGGACTACGGGTTCGACGCCATGGCCGATACCCGCACCCTGCTGACCGGGGCGGGCATCCACGCGGTCGGCGCCGGGGCGGACGTACACGCAGCCCGGGAGTTCGCGGTGCTGGAGGCGGGCGGCGTGCGGCTGGCGGTGGTGGGCGTCACGGACCACCCGGAGGAGTACGCGGCCGGCTCGGACAGTCCCGGTGTGGCCTGGGCCGATCTCCACGTCGGGGTGCCCGGCTGGCTGACGGAGTCGGTGAGCCGGGCCGCTGCGGCGGCGGATGTCGTACTGGTCACTCCGCACTGGGGCCCCAACATGACCTCCCGGCCACCGCGCCACGTCTCGGCCGCGGCCCCGGAGCTGCTGACGGCGGGAGCAACGCTGGTCGCCGGGCACTCCGCCCATGTCTTCCACGGGATCGCCGACCGGATCCTCTACGACCTGGGCGACTTCGTCGACGACTACGCCGTCGATCCGGTCCTGCGCAACGACCTGGGGCTCCTCTTCCTGGTGACCTTGGACGGCCCGGATGCCGCGCACCTGGTTCCCGTCATGGTGGAGGCGATACCGCTGGCCCTGGACTACTGCCACACCCGCCTGGCGCGCGGCGAGGACCGGGAGTGGATCCGCGAGCGGCTCACCACCGCCTGCGCCGAGTTCGGCACCACCGTCGCCGATCGGACCGGACGGCTGACGGTCGACTGGAGGTGAGGGACGTGGACATCGCACTCGTGGAGACGAGCCCGTACCGCTTCCGTATCGAGCAGCGGGGGCCGATGCGCGTACCCGGGGTGGTGTTCGCCTCGCGGGCGCTGCTGCCGCAGGCGGCTGGGGACAAGGCAATGGAGCAGGTGGCGAACGTGGCGACGCTGCCCGGCATCGTCCGTGCCTCCTTCGCCATGCCCGACGTCCACTGGGGCTACGGCTTCCCGATCGGCGGGGTGGCCGCCACCGACATTTCCCGCGGCGGGGTCATCTCGCCCGGCGGCGTCGGGTTCGACATCTCCTGCGGCGTACGGCTGCTGGCCGCCGATATCGACTGCGAGTCGCTCGGCCACAACCAGATGCGGCGGCTGATGGACATCCTAGACAGCACCATCCCGCGCGGCATGGGGCGTGGCGGCCTGTGGAAGCTGTCGGGGGTCGGGGAGATGGACGAGCTGCTGGTCGGCGGCGCTCGGTACGCGGTCGAACACGGGCACGGTGTGCCGCGCGACCTCGGGCGCTGCGAGGACTACGGCGTCCTGGACGGCGCGGCCCCGGGGCAGGTGAGCAAGCGCGCCGTCGAGCGCGGCCTCCACCAGGTGGGAAGCCTCGGCTCGGGCAACCACTTCCTGGAGGTCCAGGCGGTCGATCAGATCTACGACAAGGCCACCGCGGCGGCCTTCGGACTGCGAGTGGGCCAAGTGTGCGTCATGATCCACTGCGGCTCGCGCGGCCTGGGACACCAGGTGTGCACCGACCACGTCCGCGTGATGGACCAGGAGCTGCACCGGCACCGCATCCAGGTCCCGGACCGGCAGCTGGCCTGTACGCCGGTCGACTCGCCGCGGGGCCGCGCCTACCTGGGGGCGATGGCGGCGGCGGCCAACTACGGCCGGGCCAACCGTCAACTGCTGTCCGAAGCCGCCCGCCACGCCTTCACGACGGCTGCGGGAGTCGGTCTGGATCTGGTCTACGACATCTCGCACAACACGGCCAAACTCGAGACCCACGAAGTGGACGGCGTGGCGCGTTCACTGTGCGTCCACCGCAAGGGCGCGACGCGGGCGCTGCCGCCCGGCGACCCGAGCCTGCCGGAGGACCTCGTCCGGGCGGGCCAGCCGGTACTGGTCCCCGGGACGATGGGCACTGCCTCGTTCGTGATGGTCGGCCTGCCCGGTAACGACGCCTTCCACTCCGCCTGCCACGGCGCCGGCCGGGTCTGGAGCCGCCACCACGCGCTGCGCATGGTCCGTGGGGAGCAGCTTCGCGGCGAGCTGGAGGCCCGGGGCATCGCCGTGCGCCCTTCCTCGTGGCGTGGACTCGCCGAGGAGGCGCCGGAGGCGTACAAGGACGTCGACGCGGTCGCCGCCGTCACCGAGGGCGCCGGACTCGCCCGGCTGGTCGCACGTCTGGTGCCGCTGGGCGTCGTCAAGGGATGAGCCGATACGGAGCGGGAGAGAGGGACGTAGCTTCATGGAGGGCCTGGTCAGTGAGGGGTGCGCGCTGCCGGTGTCCGCGGGAGTGTTCTTCGCGCTCCCGCGCGGTTCGGCGGCAGCACGCGGACCTACCGGACCTTCGCGCATGCTCCGAACCAGGAGGGCTCCCGCGCCTCGGCGGAACGCGAGTAACGTGGAGTGCAAGTGCAGGGTTGGCAAGAAATCCGGTCGAAAGCCGAGAGCAGGGATGACAGATTGCCGTCCTGCAGCTTTCGGACATCGCTAGGCAAAAGGGCCCATCTTGTTGAGGCCATCGAGCAACAGCGCGTAGACGCAGCAAACCGCGGGAGGAGCGGCTATGGCGGCCGCGGATCCGGAAGTCGTCGTGCACGCCGGACCGGTCCGGCTCCACGGGGAGCTGTCTGTCCCCGAAGGAGCCACGGGCATCGTCGTGTTCGCCCACGGCAGCGGCAGCAGCCGGCACAGCCCGCGCAACCGCTTCATCTCGGCCTCGCTGAACAAGGTCGGCCTGGCCACGCTGCTGTTCGACCTTCTCACGGCGGAGGAAGAACTGGACCGCGCTCACGTCTTCGATACCGCTTTGCTGGCCCGCCGCTTGGCCGATGCCACCGGCTGGCTGTTCGAGCAGTCCGAGACCCATGGCCTCGCGGTCGGCTACTTCGGCGCCAGTACCGGCGCGGCCGCCGCGTTGTGGGCGGCCGCGGAGCCGGACTCCTCGGCCGTGGCGGTCGTCTCGCGCGGCGGCAGGCCCGATCTGGCCGGGCCCCACCTGCCGGCGGTGACCGCGCCCACGCTGCTGATCGTCGGAGGCAATGACGAGGTGGTGCTGGACCTCAACCGCCAGGCCCAGGCACTGCTGCGCTGCGAGAACCGACTGGCCGTGGTCCCCGGCGCCACTCACCTGTTCGAGGAGCCCGGTGCTCTCGAGAAGGTGGCGGAGCTGGCCGGCGAGTGGTTCGCCGGCCACCTGGCTCGTCGGGCAGGACCAGGCGGCTGAGCGCCGGCCCCGGTTGCGAGGCCCTCGACAATGCGGAACGAGGCCATCTATGCAACCCGCTTATCTACGCGCATCATTGGGTTGCTTCGCTCGCACAACCATCCCTGGCCGCGACAGCTTGACATGCACCTGTCGACGGCGTGCATTTGTCATGCACTTGTCATTTCCTAGGAGGGGCAACACGATGGCTTGCGGATCAACCAGCCTGTGGGCCGGTGAAACCAGCTGGTTCTGCTGTGGCAATGCCTGGGGGCCATGCTCCAGTGCCGGCGGCGGCGCCTGCGGCAACTGCCAGTCCAGCGCACACCACGGCGCGTGGCCCAACGCCTCACAGGCGTGCTGGAACATCACCCGGCCCGACCTCTGTGGCGAGAACATCCCCAGACGCGGCTGCGGTGCGGTGATGAACGTCAAGCACCAGTGCTCCGGCGCGACGGTGTGCATCACGATCACCGACTGCGGCCCACGCACCAAGGACTGGTGCGGCGAGGCGACTTGCTGCAACGGCACCTGTCGCACCAACCGGGTCCTCGACCTGACCCCGGCCGCCTTCTCGGCGATCGGCAACCTGAGCTCGGGCAAGCTGCCGGTCTACATCTACGAGTGAGGAGGACCGACATGACCGTACGGCACAACCGGGCCGACGGGATGCGCCGCCGGCGCTTCCTCACCAATGCCGCCCTCGGCGGCGCGACCATCATCGGCGCGACCGCGCTCGGCGGCCTCGACGCCGAGGCCGCCTTCGCCGCGGAACCCTCCCTAGGGCGCGTATCGAGTCGTGATCAATCTGTGGGATTCGCCCTCGCGGCGGGGCCTGGACCGGTAGATGTTCTTGCGTGACGCGAGTGCAACTGA
>NZ_JBVJWD010000056.1:22526-38371 GCF_055602785.1 Streptomyces sp. NPDC037301 | reverse complement strand
ACCCGGACAGAATGACGCCCACGCGCCGTCCACCACAGCATCCGGACGGCGCGTCACATCACAACAGGGCAAACGTTGCCTGATGCGGCACTAGCAGTGGTACCGCGCGTCGAGCGCCGAAATGAGTCCTCCCGGTGACCGTCTCGGGAGGACTCATTTGCGTCAACAGGCCGCGTGCTCCACAGGCCGATCGGCTCCGGTGTCTTCCTGAGCGCCAGTGGGTGTCTCTGATCCGAAAGATCCTCTATGCATCACCACAATGCGCCTCTTTCCGTTGAGGGTCGCCGACGTATCGTGGAACGCTGTGAGACCCGTCCGATCGCGCACGTCGTCGCCGAGATGGGCATCTCCCGGGCTTGTGCATCGAAGTGAGTGAATCGCTGTCGCCGCTATGGCGTCCTGGGTCTGCACGACCGATCCTCGGCCCCTCATCGTCAACCGACAGCGACTCGAGCCGACATGATCGCCCGGATTGAGGAGCCGCGTCGCACACGAAAGCGGTCCGCAGCCAGGATTGCATGCGAACTCACCAGCCAGGGCACTTCGATCAGCCGCCGCACCGTCAGCAGATACCTGGCCCAACTCGGGCTCAACCACCGCCGGTTCATCGACCCCACAGGCCAGACCAACCGGGAACCTCGCCGAATCATCGCCCGGCGGCCCGGACACATGGTGCACATGGTGCACATGGACATCAAGAAGGTCGGCCGCATACCCGACGGCGGCGAATGGCGCGCCCATGGCCGCGGCAACGAGCAAGCCAAGACCGTCGGTCGCCGCAACGGGCGAGGGCGCGGTTCGCCTCGCACGGGATCACCCAGATCGAGCGGATCGTGACCGACAACGGCTCTTGCTACCGAGCAGGCACGTTCGCCCGCGCCCTCCTCGGGGCCCGAGACCAGCGGATCACCTCGTACACAACGCGGCACAACGGCAAGGTCGAAAGGTACAACCGCATCCTCGCCGAAGAGTTCCGCTACGCCCGAACATGGACATCAGAACAGCAACGTGCCGACGCGCTCGCAATCTGGAACATCCACTACAACTACCACCGACCCCATCCCGCTATCGGGGATCTCCCACCAGCAGGTCGACTCCGTGGCGGCGTCGCCAACGTCATGGCCTCATACACCTAGGCTGTCCACAAGACTCGATCAAGGAGCAGGACAGTGCGGATAGAGCGTCACCGGGTGGGCGAGGCCGTCGTGTCGGCAGCGCGCGAGGACTTCACCAACCGGATCGGAGGTCAGGTGCGGTCAATGTCGCGGGCCGGCCGGATGGCCACCTACGAATGGCAGGCGATCGCCGACGAGTTCCTCGACTACCTGGGTGCCCTCTCCGTCGAGATACCCGACCTCGACACTCCGGAAGCCAAGGCCGCCCTCAAGGACGCCTCCGAAGCCGCTGCCGGCGCCGTCGCCTACGCCGCATACCACCCGCACTGCAGCTTCCAGGTCTTCCTGGAGTACGTGAACTTCGGCATGAGCTACGACCCGGGCGAGGATGCGCCCGAAGAGAGCGTCACGCCCGGGGAGTGGACCGATGCGCTGTGCCTGTCGGTCCTCAGGGACAAAGCGAAGTGGCACGGCGAGGCCTTCCACTTCGCCCGGGAGAAGTTCGCCGGGCAGGCGCAGGGGACGCCCCTCGGCGAGCTCGCCACAGGATTGACGGCCGTGGTTCTGGACGACACCGGCGACGACGAGGAGTACCCGCCGAGCGCGCAGGCCAAGATCGCCGCCATCGACGCGGCCCTGGACCGCATCCGTACCCGCGCCGGGGAGACCGGTGAACCCCTCCTGGACCGGACGGACAGCGTGGCGCTGCGCGCCCTGCGCGGCCTGGTTACCGAGGACCGGGAGGCCTTCGATGCCGCGCTGGCCGACCTCCTGGCCAGGCACGCCACCCTGCACGGACCCTTGGCCTCTCCGAGTTCTCTCCTCCCGCTGGTTCCCATCGCCCTCGCCGCGCTCGCCTACCGGACGCTGGGCTGGGTTCCGGCCGCCCGCACCGATTACCTCCCGCACGCTCTGATCACCGGCTTCGAGAGCCGCGGCCCCCGGGTGGCGGGCTTCGGCAGGGACCGGCGGCCGGACGCCGTGGCCGCGCTCGCCGCGGGCCCGTTGGTGGTGGAGCGGCCGGCCTGCGAGCGGACGGTGACCCCGCAGCTGGAGGCCCTGTACGAGAAGCACGTCCAGGAGGCGTTCACCGGCGTCGACGGAGAGCCCCTCGACGTCTGGCGACTCAGCAGCGTCATGGGCGACCAGGAGCGTCTCTTCAAGTGGCGCGCGGAGGACTCCGGCCATGTGACGGATGCCCAGCTCGCGAACCTCAGGCTGGCCTCCCGGACGGGGGCGGCCCTGTTCCGCATCGCCCTCGCGGAGCCGGGCACCGAGGCCGAGGTGACCGTCGACGGCCGCGCACTGAGCTACCAGGCCGAGCGCGGCGAGAAGGCCGGCGCCGGCAACTGGCAGACAGCCACTGCCTTCGCCCTCATCACGGGCGCACGCGAGGACCTCGTCCCGCTGGTCCTCACCGGTCCTGCCTTCGCGCAGCCGGACGGTTCCGCCTTCTCCGCGTACCGGGAGGCCCTCCATGCCTACCTGAAGGGTGCCGATCCAGAACCGGCCGCGCAGCGGGCGTTGCAGCAGGCCGAGAAGGCCAAGGACTGGGGCTTCGCCATGCCGCCGGCCGTGCTGTTGTCGCAGTTCGTGGAGGGCGACGAGGAGAGCTTCAACCTGGCCCTGGCCGACGCGCTCGAAGCCCACCGCGACTACTATCAGGTCGCCGACCGCGCCGATGATCCGGATGCCTCCGTCAACCTCGACATCCTCGCCCTGGCCTGCCACGCTCGCCGTCGCGGCTGGGTCATCCGCGTCGAATCCCCCTACCTCCCGCAGGGCCTCCTCCGGGCCGCGGAACCCTTCTAGGGACGCGTCACGACGGAGCGCTCCTGCGGGCCCCTCGACTCCTCGCCGGGCCCGCGACGCCACCGTCGTAGGAGCCGCCCAAAGTCCTCGACGTCAGCGCCCGGACGATCTGCCGGCAGCGACGTTCCTCGCGCGGGACGCGGGCGGGTGGCGGCGGCTGTGCCGGGTGGTGTCCGCCGCCCGTGCCGCCGCGTTCCCCACAGGCGCTGCGAAGGCGGCCTCGTGGGAGCAGCTCGACCAGTACGCGGGCGAAGGCCTGGCGGTGCTGCTCGGCCCCGCAGCCGGCCGTGCGGACCTCGCGGTCCTGGATCAACAACGAGCTGGGATGGCGAGACGGTCGGCGAGTGCGAGGGGGTGCGCAGCCAGGTGGACGGAGGCGGGCCCGGTGCCGGCCAGGCTCAGCACATGACCTCCAGCCGCAGGCTTTCGCCCGCGACCTGCCGCCACGGCGCCAGGAGCTTTGCGGCGAGCCCTCCCAGCCGCGGAAGTCGCGCGCAAGACCGTCGAGGAACTCGGGCAGGTATCCCGCACCGTCCCAGGCAGACACGGTCACAGTCTCGATCCGTGCGTGCAGGCCGTCATCGACAGCCTCAACGGCGAATACGACCTCGAAGGGAGTCGACCCAGACCTTGACGGCGTTGATGTCGGCGAGGTCGATCTCGGCAGTGACGAGCTTCTCCCCGAGGCCGGTGTGCGGGCCGGCGAGGTACTGGTTGAAGGGGTGGATCACGGCCGACCAGCCGCCGCCCGCAGTGATGTGCTTCTGCGGTCCGACAGTGGACTCCATCCACTGCAGGCACATCTCGTCCACCGGGTTTCCGGCGGAGATGACGAACGCCTGCGCCGTGAGCGCGTGGGTCTTCATCATGGCGTCGATCTGGACATCGGCGACGGTCTCGAAGCCGGCCATGGTGGACAGACCGGGCCATGCTGCTGCGTGGATCTGCTGGCCCTGGACGATCAGGGACTGCCGGGCCAGGTTCATGGTGTGTTCCCAGCAGACCAGACCGCCGATCCGGCCCAGAGCGCTGTCGAAGACGCTGAGGGTGGCGCCGCCGCCCTGAGCCCACACGATCCGCTCGGCGTAGGTGGGCTGGAGCTTGCGGTGAACTCCGAGAAGGGTGCCGTCGGGTTCGATGAAGACCTGGCTGTTGAAACACGTGCGGGTCCCCGCGAGCCGCTCGCTGACACCGAGAACGGCGCCGACCCCGGCGCGGTCACATGCGGCTTGGACCCGGGCGATCTGCGGACCGGGCACCTCGACGGACGCCTCGGCGTAGGCGACGTTGGCGCCCTGCTGGTCCAACGGGGCGTAGGCCTCGATCCAGTACGGGTAACCGGGCACGAAGGTCTCGGGAAACACCAGCAGGTCGATGCCTTCCCGGCTGGCCTGTTCGACGAAGCGGATGACCTTGCCGACGGTCGCCTCGGTGTCCATGAACACCGGAGCGGCGTGCACCGCCGCGACAGTTCGTTTCGTGGAAGTGGGAGATGACATGCCGGAGTCCTCCTCAGAAGTGGAGCGCACCGGCAGGAACAGGCCGTCGAGCGGTGTCCGGGGCGCACGGTCCGGATGCGGATGAATGGGTGAGCCGGTCACGAAGAAGCCTGCCATCGTTCGCAGCAACGCGCGCCTACGCTGACCAGTTCGGACAAGACGTGTCAAGACCTGTCAACTCCTGGCATGAGAGCTGAAGGCAGCAGGTGAAGGCCGATGAAACCAGTGCCAAGCCCTGGAACTCGACGACGAAGGCGCGCTCCTGCTCCAATACGTTCTCGACGTTGTCCACCATCTCGTTGAACGACCGGGTCCATCGACGTACGTGGTGATCTTCTGACCGAGGAACGTGATCCGCTTGGCGTCATCGATCCGGTCGACAGTCGAGACCGCGCCGGCACCGGCCCGGGAAGGTATCCCCCGCATGCCGGATCGGCGTACACGCGGAGTGCCCAGGACTGGACGAACATCCGGGCTGCACCGCGCAACGGACACAGCGGTGCCCCGGACCTGTGCCCGGGGCGCCGCTGCTTGCTGCTCAGGCTTCGACGTACGCCACGATCGTGATCGTCTTCAGGGCCGTCACGAAGTAGATGACCCGTACGCCGTCGATCTCGTCCTTGTAGTCACGCAGCAGGGTGTCGGGCACCGGGACCCCGATCACGGGGTTGGCACTGATCGCGACGACCGCGCGGTCCAGGCGGTGGGTCTCGGTCGGCGTGAGCTTCGCCAGCTGGCTGAGCGCGGGCTCCACCAGGACGACCTGGGCCCGGCGCAGTGCGTGCTCAGGCGACACGGTGCTGCTCGTCGGCGAGACGGGCGAGGTGGGCGTCGCGGGCGTCCTCCCACAGCACGCCGGACTCCGCGGCCGGGTAGCCGTGCTCGGCGATGTCCTCCAGCACTGAGGCGAGGGCGTCGACGCGTGCACGCTGGTCGGCTGCGTAGGCCCGGACCGACGCGGCGGCGTGCTCATCGAGGGGTTGACGATCGGGTACGGGCACGGTGGCCGGCTGCTGACTCATCCGGGGCTCCTGGGCGTTGCTGGCGTGGGTTCTCACGGTAGCGCCGGGGCAGGGCACGCTGGGACGGTACGGACGAAACCCGGTGGCGGTACTGGCCGGAGACGATGGACGGCCCCCGCCAGGAACGTGGGTCAGTAACGGTTTGGCTGAAGTCGGGGCTGGGGTGCGGGGTCTCAGCTCGGCCTTGGGCTGGCTAGGCTGCCGGTCATGAATCCGGCCACGACCAACGGTGTGACCACTGAGCCCGCCATCCTTGACGCCACGGAGCTGACTTCCGATCCGGAGCTGGAGGTCCGGTTTGCGGAGTCGGCCCACCGGATCCTGGCGGACCTGGTCAGTGGAGGTGCCGCGCTGGGCTGGGTCGAACCGCCCTCGCGGGATGAGGTGGCGGAACTTCTCGGCCACGTCGTCTCTGCGGTGCAGGCCGGGGATGCGGCCCTGCGTGCCGTATACCTCGACCGTCGGCTTGTCGGGTTGGGGTACTGGCTCCGCTACGGCCGACCGACCCATCGGCCACACGCCGATCTGGAGAAGATCGCGGTAGATGCTGCCGCCCATGGTCGTGGCATCGGTCGGGCGCTGACCGCTGCCTTGGTCGCTGACGCCCGGGAAGCGGGGATCGAGGTCCTCACCCTGGACGCCCGCGGCGACAACACCAATGCCCTGCACCTCTACCGGTCGCTGGGCTTCACCGAATACGGCCGTCTGCCCGGCTTCGTCGCCGTCGGCGAACGCCGCTACGACAAGGTCTTCTACATGCTGGACTTCCGCCGGAAAGGCTGACCACTTGACCACTGCCACGCACGAAGGCCCGGCGGCGCCCCGCTGACGCCTCGTGAGATTTCATGCGAGATGTTCTCGATATGCGCGGTGGGGAGGGACTGTTCGAGGTCGAGCCCGTCGAGAAGAAGCAGTCTCGGGGCCGTCCGGCAGCGGACAAGACATTTCGGGCCTTCGACCCGCACCAGGTCCTGCTGCTTGCCTCCGTCGCTGGACGACTGGCTGCCCAAGGACCGCCTCGCCCGGTTCGTTGCCCATCTGGTCGACGAGGCGGCCGTGAACCGCGGCGCGGAACCTGTCGTGCAGTCCGGTCCGGTGCTCCCGCAGTAGGCCTGCTGCCAGGAGCAGCCCGCCGTCGAGGGGCTCGCGCCGGAGGTGCGGCATGGTGTCCGGCTGACGGCCCGCATGCGCTATAGTTGATCTTGAAGGTTCACCGCAACTCGCGGCGACCGACACTGCGTTGGTGGTCCAAGGAAAGACGCCCCGCTTCCCGTGGGGAAATGCAGGTGCAAGGCCTGCCCAGCGCTCGCTCACGAAGCCCTTCCCTCCACCGGGGAAGGGCTTCGTCGTTTCCCTGACACAGCATGTGCCCGCCAGCTGACCGCAGCAGACTGGCTCACCGACACCGGCCTCACCGACCCTCCTCACCGGGCAGCTGCGTTGGCGCCATGCACTACCTCGGACACACCCTCTGACAGAACCAGGACGACCGTGCTGTGCCCGACACCGGCGTGGACCACTGCCGCAGATCATGGAGCGGCCGGGGCCCCGCCGAACCACTCCCCTGCTCTCCCCACCTTTCCTTGCGCGGCTGACGAGGCTGGGATTCGGCCTTTCGGGTCTGCAGGATCCGGCGCAGCCGTTCGTCGTGGGGAATCTGCCGGGTCCTGCCGGGCCCGACACGGTTGCTCCCGTTGCCGACCGGCTCATCGCCGACCTCGATCCCGACCGCAGCCGATTCCTCCTCGCCGTCATCGCGGGCAGCCTCGCTGGCTGGCTGAACATCCGCCGCGACCTCAACCCGCTCGTCGCGCACTGGGGCACCGCCAACCCCTCCAGAGCCAAACCAGTTTCCGTGGTCGCTCCATCGGCACCGCGCTGATGAACCGCGCTCGTGAGATCTCCCGCGACGAGATGAACGTCGAGCAGCGCACCTCGCCGCACGAAGCGGCGCCGGGCTCGAAGACTGCTACGGCCGTCTCGGCTGGAAGGAGATCGGACGATGGCCTGGCGCCCTTCGGCTCGCTCCAGATGAAGACCGCGGCGAGATCCTCGTGATCCCGGCGCCGCCGTGAGCCGTTCCCGCCTCCACGCCGAGGGGTGTCGGCGTACAGGATCATGCGCAGAGGCAGGGCGCCACTCATGCTGTGGGGTGGGGCAGGAGAGCAGCGGCAAGTTCGCGCCACTCGTGCTCGGGCAGAGAGGTGGTGTCGGCGGTGAGTACTTGCAGGCAGACGTGGTCGGCTCCTGCGTCGAGGTGCTCCTGAACGTGTCGGCGGACTGCTTCCACCTCCCCATGGGCAACGATCGCATCCACCAGTCGACGGCTCGGTCCGCCGACGATGTCCTCGTCGCTGAAGCCGAGTCGTCGAACGTTCGCTTCCTGATGCGGTGCCGAGAGGTAGCCGGCGACGTGTTCCGTGGCCACTTGGCGGGCGCGGCTCAGGTCGGTGTCGAGCACCACTGCCTGCTCCACAGCGAGGAAGGCGTTCGGTCCCATGATCTGGCGCGCTTGTTCGGTGTGCTCGGTGGACACGAAGTAGGGGTGTGCGCCCCAGGTGTGTTCGGCGGCCAGCTGAAGCATCTTCGGGCCGAGGGCGGCCAGTACGCGGCGCGGAGCCGGGTCCGCTATGGGACCGTGGGCGGGTACCGCGTCCATGGCCTGCAGGTAGGCGCGCATAGTGGTCACCGCTCTGCCGCGGGCCGGTACGGGATAGCCGTCCAGTTCGTGGACGGTGTCGTCGACGCGATGTCCGCCCAGGCCGAGTACGTAGCGTCCGGGGAACGCCTCGCCCAGCGCACGTGTCGCGGTAGCGGTGGCGATCGGGTCCCGGAAAGCGATGTTGGCGATGCCGGAGGCGACGACGATGCGCTGCGTCGCCGACAGCAACAGCCATGCCTGGCCCACTGTGTCGCGGCCGAACGCCTCCCCGTACCAGATGGCCCCGTAACCCAACTCCTCGATCTCCGCGGCCGATTCCCGTACCCGCCCGGCAGGCTGCCCCTCGTAGGCGAAGGTCCAGATCCCGACTCGTCCCAGCTCGGTCCGCCCGCTGTCCGTCATCCGCACTCCTCAGGCCACACATTCCGGAGAGGTTCTCCGCTTGTTGGGCGCTAATATACGGAGAGGCGCTCCGCTTAACTACCCCGAACTCGACGAAAGGCGGGACGATGACGACCACACACGGGCACGTACCCGCACGACGACCGCGGCGTACCGATGCGCGACTCAACCGGGAACGTCTCATCGCCACGGCGCAGGAAGTATTCGCCGAAGCCGGACCAGAGGCGTCCCTCAACGAGGTCGCCCGCCGAGCCGGCGTCGGCCCGGGGACCTTGTACCGTCACTTCCCGAACCGCTCCGCCCTGCTGACCGCGGTCCTCAGGGACCGGATCGAGACGCTGTGCGAGCTGGCCGAGACACTGTCCTCCTCGGAATCCGCCGACGATGCGCTGACGCAATGGCTGCGCGCGTTCCTCGTCCATGCCAGGGTCAACCAAGGGCTGGGGGGCGCGTTGATGATTGAAGAGCCGGTCGCGCTGGGGCTCGACTGCCATCGGCTGATCCTGGACGCGGCAGCCGACCTTCTTGCCCAGGCCCAGCGGCGGGGAACGGCGCGCGCCGACCTGACCGCCGACGACCTGGTCCAACTGGTCGTCGGGATTGCGCTGTCCACAGCTCGCAGCCACGACGCGGAACAGCCCGACCGGCTACTCACTCTGGTGCTTGATGCCACGTACGGCACACCGCTTCAGAACGAGTGATCGCCGAGCTTGGCGCCCTCATCGAGGCCCGGTTTCACGAGCACCCGCACGCCGAGGTGATCCGCAGCCTGCCCGGCATGGGCGCCATGCTGGGGCCACCTTCATCGCCGCTACCGGCGGCGATATGGAAGCCTTCGGCACGGCCGACCGACTCGCTGCCTTCGCCGGCCTGTCACCGGTTCCACGCAACTCGGGACGTGTCAGCGGGAATATTCGTCGGCCCCGTCGCTGCCACCACGGCCTCCTGAGAGCCTTCTGTCTCTCCTCCATGGCCAGTTTGAGGACCCGCCCCGCCTCACACGTATTACGAACGCAAGCGCGCCGAAGGCAAGGGGCGCAAGCAAGCCGTGCTGTCCCTCGCCCGTCGCAGGGCAGACGAACTTCCGCGCCGGCCGCGAGGTGAAGAACCGCGTACTTCAGGTCCCGGGCGCTGGCCGACTCGCCCTTCCCTTCAAGGAGTTCGACGACGCTGACGAGGTAGTCGAGGCCGTTGGCGAATGGCGGGAAGTGCGGGTCTCCCACGCGATCGGCGTACCGGCGGGGATGCCGTCGTTGGCCCTCCACCTCCATCAGGCCTCCGGAGTCGAGAGGCCCCTCGTCGAGGTTCTCTGGCAGCGTGCCGTCACTCGTGCCGTCCCGTGGTCCGGGAACGCTCTCCGTCATCCGGGGTGCGACGCAGCGCACGTCCTGCAGCACAACCACCATGGACCCCACCATCGGCTCCGCCGGCATCAAAGCAGCTGGAAGCGTCGCCACGCGATGGGCTCGTCGAGCGCACCGTCTACCCGACCGCGCCGCCACGCGTGGAATACGTGCTCACGGACGCGAGCCAAGCGCTGCGGCACACCGTCTACGGCATGTGCGCATGGACTCGCCGGTACCTGGAACACATCTAGGAATCCCGCGACCGATTCGACCGGGCGCCACAGACCTCGGCCACGCCCGTCAAGAGCCGACCGGCATCAGCCTGGCGCTGACAGTACGAACCGCACCCAAGTGACCGTCGCCCTTCGCACTCTTGCTGCCGGCAGACACCGCGATCGGCTGCGAACGGCGAGAGCCGAGACTGCCGCAAGGAGCGCGGTACGGCGCAGAAAGCGGATCAGGCCCCTCGTGCTTCGGTTGCCGGTTGCCGCAGAATCATTACTGCGGGCCCGCGATCACCCGAGCGTGCGGTGGCGAGCCGCGACGGCCTCGGATGCCCCTGGGGCACGGCGGATCGAGGCCCTGGTGGGGGGAAGATGATGTGGTGTCACCCGCAAGGCTCGAGGACCCCGGCCCGGCGGACCGGCAGGTCCGTGGGGGCCGGCCAGTTGCCCGACCGTCAGGCTTCGAGGACAAGCGGCCGGGCTGTCTGATCTTTGGCTCCACACCAGCGACAACCTGCGAGTCGATGCCGGACGTGCAGGCCGTGCGCGGCTATGAAAAAAGCACACGAGCCAGATCAAGCTCCACCTGCCCAAGCCTGTGGCGCCGAAGGCCGCAGACGGCCTGGCCATGCTCGCCGCGGCCGCATTGCTGGCGCCCAACCCGGCACACGCCGCCCCGACTTCCCCGGCGGCGGACGCCGGTGACGCCGCGCCACTACTCGCCAACGGCGCCGACCCCCACCACCTCGCACACGTCTTCTCCCCCGGCGCCAAGGCCGGCCTCCGCTACACCAGCGTGGTGACCGAATCGGCAGCGGAGCGGACACCGCCCCCATGACGGGCGGCCTCTATACCCGTCGCTGACGGCTCAGTGCCGGGGAGGTTTCCGGCGCAGAATCAGCCGTTTGCGGCCCGGCACCTTCTTCCCGCCGTCGTACCCGCTCGGGCGGACAGTTCGAGCGTGCGGGCCTGGCTTTCGCGGGGCCGCCCGGTGTCGCCCGGATCGGTGAGCGCGCGGGAGAGGTGGACGTGGTGCTTCTGCTCGCAGTGCCCGAACCCGGTGTCGGCCAGGGGCGCGGGCGGCGGTCGGCGAGGTCCGGGCGACGCGGCGGGCCTGTTCGGCCAGGCCCGCGGCGGCCTTGGGGGAGCCGTGGTTCAGCCCCATCATCGCTGACCATCGACGGCGCAGCCTGTGCCCACCACGACGGCGACACCGGGCAAGGCGTGCCGCCGCGCCGCCGCCGCTCTGGACGTCCTCCCGGCCGGCTACCGCACCGGCCCAAGTGGTCGTCCCAGTCGGCGGTGCGGAGGTAGCAGATGAGGGAGCTGGCGATGCCGGCAAGGGCGAGGAGGTGCTCGGCCTTGCGCTCGTATCGGTAGTGCGGTCGTCGGCAGCCGCCCAGCCAGGCCATCGTGCGCTCAACCACCCAACGGTGTCGACCCAGTCGGTCCGAGCACTCGATGCCCCGTCGAGAGATCCGCGGCATGATGTTCCGATGCCACAGCCAGCGCCCTAGGTGTTCGAAGTCGTAACCCTTGTCGCCGTGCGGCTTGGCCCACACCAGGGCCCGGGAGCAGGCCGTGAAGCGCCGATGCACCGTCTGCCAGGAGGCGCCGAAGACCGGTGGGAGCTGCCGCCAGATGCACCCTGTCCTGACAACGTGAATGATCGCCGCGAGTACTGTCCGGTCGTCAGCTCTCCGCCGGCCCCGTCCTGTGGCCGCACTGGAGGTGTGGGAGCAACCTGCTGAAAGATCTCCCACAGTCATCAGGCACGAGACACTCCGTTATACCCATGCAAGTGACAACGTACGATCACCGTCCGAGACTCGCAGTTACATGCTGTCGGGCGGGATGGGTGTGGCCTGGTGGTAGTACATCTGCCACGTTGTGTCCGCCCCCTGCTTGCACCAGAGCGAACTCCGCCGTGCCCGGTCTCCATCCAACGTGGTCTCGTAGGTAAGGTGCACCAGCCCGGGTGCCAGCAGGACGCCGGTGATCTCTGAGGGCTCGTAGCGCGGACCGCTCTCTGTCGCACCGTCCAGCTCGGGCAGCGCGGCAAGCATCTCGTCATACGTTCCACCGCCGCCCCGAAGCGCCGACCTCTACGAAGCCCGGGTCCATCAGCTGTCGGGCAAGCGAGCGTGACATGCACACGCTGGGGTCCATAAGGCGAAGCTCGCCTGCGATCGCTTCGCGTACCTCATTCGTCTCTCGGCTCAGGTATCTTCGCCCAGGTGACCAAGCCCATCGCAACCGAGTCACCGCGCGCGGAGCACAACTCGGCTTCCGGGCCGGCTGGTCGCCACCTGTCGAGACGCCCCTGAGCCACGCCCGTACCGCGGACCTGCACCGGTCGATCCCCGCCCAGCACCACCGCGAACCCGCCGTGCGAGCCCTCCACAACACCTCACCTCAAGCCCCGGCGGCCCCCGGCGCAAAGGGGGCGGGCGGGGTATGCGGAACACTGTCCGGGTGATCGTGATGCAGCCCGTCCTGGAGATCTACCCCCTTGATGGCTTTGCCCTCTGGCCCGTCGCCGAGATCGATTCGTTCGGCTACCTGCCACTCAGCGGTGAGCTCGCCCCGCCGAGGTCGGGACAGCGGTGATGCCCATCGTCGGCTGCAACGACATCGACCCTGAACTCGACGACCGGCCGCCCCGGCCCGCCGACCCGCTCGGATCGTTCCTGCACGGGCTGCTGACCTTCGACAGCCTCTTCGCGGCCGGTGGCATGCGAGTCACGGACAGCTCCTCAGGCATCACCTTCCTGCCCGGCTGCTGCAATGGCCTGGAGGACTGGCGTGACTGGGACGAGGTCGTCGACGGCAGCGGCCACGCCTCCTTCGGCCACGCCCCCGGTCCGTTCGCCGAGCGCCTCGCCGACACCGTCCGATTGACCGTCGACGCCGAGCAGGACGACAGCCCGGTGATCGAGCTCTCCATCGGAGTTCCGCCGACTGCTCGACGGTGCCGAGCATGACCTGACCAACTTCCTTGCAATAGCCGCTGACTGGGTGTCGCAGTACCTGCCGGACCACTTCACCCCCGTCACCGCCGCGCTCGCGCGCGTACTCGCCCTGCCCGCGTCGTCCGTGCCGCCAAAGCCATGGGTTGACGGCACTGCTCCGCCGATCAACTGATGGCCGTATGCCTCCGGCACAGTCGTCGTGTGCGACGCGGTGAGCATGTCGCGCGCAGAAGAAATGCAACGCCGTGATCGCTCCCGAGCGAGCCGGTTGCGCGTAGTTGTACACCGGCCGTCCGCGCCGTGATGCCGCAGGTCAAGAGCACAGGCTGCACTACACCCGGCTCGTGTAGGGCGGAGACCTCGGACGATGGGTCACGGCGCAGCGGCTGCCCGCGCCGCAGTCACGCCCGTCCCCGCAGGTGCCTGCGTACGCGCCCGTCATGTCCGAGGCACCCGTGCGCTCCGTGATCTCGACAGCAGGCGTGCGAGCACCCCGTTTCCGGTGGGGTGCTCTTCCTCATTTCCCGACGATGGCCCCGTCAGGGGCTTGGCGTTGCGGGCTCGTATCCCTAAGTTATGAGCAGAACATGAGTCCCGCTCACATTTAAGGATCTACGCGATGACCATGGTTCAACCTCCGCGCCACAGATTCAGATCCCTCACGGTGGTGTCACTGCTCCTCGCCGTGATGACCCTGGTACTCGGCCCGGTGCCAAGCTCCGCGGCGGAGCCCAACTGGTGGGATCCGACCGCCCGGCCCACACCCGACTCGCAGATCAACGTCACGGGCGAGCCCTTCAAGGGCACCGACGCCCAGGGGCGTGTACGGGGCTT
Source organism: Streptomyces sp. NPDC037301 (assembly GCF_055602785.1). Classification (NCBI taxonomy): domain Bacteria; kingdom Bacillati; phylum Actinomycetota; class Actinomycetes; order Kitasatosporales; family Streptomycetaceae; genus Streptomyces; species Streptomyces sp. NPDC037301. The sequence continues at coordinate 24,483 of NZ_JBVJWD010000056.1, read as the reverse complement.
CGTCGACGCCCACGACCACATCATGTCCAACGAGGGCTTCGGCGGCCGGCTGATCTGCGGCAAGCCGTTCTCGGAGCAGGGTGTCACCGACGCACTCAAGGACTGCCCCGAGCACTACCCCGACGGCACGGGCGCCGTCTTCGACTTCATCACCAAGGGGGACGGGAAGCACGACCCCAACGGGTGGCCCACGTTCAAGGACTGGCCCGCCCACGACTCACTGACCCACCAGCAGAACTACTACGCCTGGATCGAGCGGGCATGGCGCGGCGGCCAGCGGGTGCTGGTCAACGACCTGGTCACCAACGGCGTGATCTGCTCGGTCTACTTCTTCAAGGACCGCAGCTGCGACGAGATGACCGCCATCCGTCTCGAGGCGCAGAAGTCGTACGACATGCAGGCCTTCATCGACAAGATGTACGGCGGCCCGGGCAAGGGCTGGTTCCGTATCGTCACCGACAGTGCGCAGGCCCGCGAGGTCATCAAGCAGGGCAAGCTGGCCGTCGTCCTGGGGGTCGAGACCTCCGAGCCGTTCGGCTGCAAGCAGATCCTGGACATCGCGCAGTGCAGCAAGGAGGACATCGACCGCGGCCTCGACGAGCTGTACAAACTGGGCGTGCGCAGCATGTTCCTGTGCCACAAGTTCGACAACGCCCTGTGCGGGGTGCGCTACGACTCCGGCGCCCTCGGTACGGCCATCAACGTGGGCCAGTTCCTGTCGACCGGCACCTTCTGGAAGACGGAGACCTGCCGCGGCCCGCAGCACGACAACCCCATCGGCAACGCGAAGGCACCCGAGGCGGAGAAGCAGCTGCCGGCGGGGGTGGCCGTCCCCTCGTACGCCTCGGACGCGCAGTGCAACACCCGCGGGCTGACCGGCCTGGGCGCGTACGCGGTGCGCGGCATGATGGAACGTCACATGATGCTGGAGCTCGACCACATGAGTGTCAAGGCCGCGGGTCAGGCCTTCGACATCATGGAGTCGGAGTCGTACCCGGGCGCCATCTCCTCGCACAGCTGGATGGACCTGGGCTGGACCGAGCGGCTCTACAAGCTCGGCGGGTTCGCCGCCCAGTACATGAGCGGCTCGGAGGCGTTCAGCGCGGAGGCCGAGCGCACGGACGCGCTGCGTGAGAAGTACAAGGTCGGCTACGGATACGGCACCGACATGAACGGTGTCGGCGGCTGGCCGGCCCCGCGGGGCGGGGACACCCCGAACCCGGTCAAGTACCCCTTCCGCAGCACGGACGGCGGCTCGGTGATCGACAAGCAGACCGCCGGTGAGCGCACATGGGACTTCAACACCGATGGTGCCTCGCACTACGGCATGGTCCCGGACTGGATCGAGGACATCCGGATCGTCGGCGGCCAGGGAGTCGTGGACGACCTCTTCTCGGGCGCCGAGTCCTACCTCCGCACCTGGGGCAACACCGAGCAGCACACGTCCGGGGCGAACCTGGCCTCGGGCGCCACCGCCTCGGCGTCCTCGTCGGAATGGTGGAACCCGTTCGTCAGCTTCGCGCCCGGCAAGGCCGTGGACGGCGACAACGGCACCCGCTGGGCCAGCGAGTGGAACAACGACCAGTGGCTGCGGATCGACCTCGGATCCTCGAGGCCGGTCCAGCGCGTCACCCTCGACTGGGAGGGGGCGTACGGGAAGTCGTACCGCGTCGAGCTGTCGGAGGACGGCACGACCTGGAAGACGGCCTGGTCCACGACCGCCGGTGACGGCGGCCTGGACACGGCACGTTTCGCCGGAACTCGGGCGCGCTACGTACGAATCACCGGGCTGGAGCGCGGCACCCAGTGGGGCTACTCGCTTCGCGAGGTCGGCGTCTACGCCGACTGACCCACCCATGAGGCGGTGCCCGGAGCCGGGGGGGGGGGGGGGGGGGGGGGGGGGGGGGGGGGGGGGGGGGGGGGGGGGGGCGGGGGGGGTGGGGGGGGGGGTGCGGGG
>NZ_JBVJWD010000056.1:0-22516 GCF_055602785.1 Streptomyces sp. NPDC037301 | reverse complement strand
CTTCTCTCCCCCCCCCCCCCCCCCCCCCCCCCCCTGCCCCCCCCCCACCCCCTCCCCCCCCCCCCCCCCCCCCCCCCCCCCCCCCCCCCCCCCCGGCTGACTTTCCGGCGCGTTCGCCGCCCGGTCCGCGCAGAGCGCGGGGAACCACCTGCCGCGAATTTCGACAGCCACCGTCAGGGGGCTTGGCGTCGCGGGCTCGCATGCCTAACGTATGACCAAACATGAGCCCTACTCACGTTTGAGGATTTGCGTGATCACACACCACTCCGAAGCCCGCCTCTGGCTCCTGAGCACCCCTGGCACCTCCTACGCCTTCCGGCTGGACGCCGACGACACCCCCCGGCATGTGCACTGGGGCCGGCCGCTGACCCTGGAGCAGGCCGTCGTGATCGCGGCCGACCTGCCCGACGAGGACCCCGGCGGCGACGACCCCGGGGGTGAGGAGTACGTGGTCGAGGGCGGCCTGCGGTTCGGGGCGCCGTCGCTGACCGTCCGGTTCGACGACGGTGTCCGCGGCTTCGAGTGGCGGTTCCTCTCGCACACGGTCGAGGACGGCCTGCTCACGCTCTCCTTCACCGACCGTGTCCGCTCCCTCGGTCTCGACCTGCACTACCGGCTCCGGGACGGCCATGACCAGATCGAGCGCTGGGCCGTCCTCACCGCGGACGAGCCGGTGGACGTCCTGCGGTTCGACTCCGCCGCCTGGACGCTGCCCGTCCGCGACGACTACCGCGTCAGCCATGTGGTGGGGGAATGGGGCCGGGAGTTCCAGCTCCAGCGCGACCGGGTGCCCGTCGGGGAGACCGTGTTCACCAGCCGCCTCGGCATCACGGGACAGCACGCCGGGCCGTGGCTGATGCTCGACGCGCAGGACGCCGCCGAGGAGCACGGCGAGGTCTGGAGCGCGGCCCTGGCCTGGAGCGGCAACCGCCGGATCACCCTGCGCCGCGACTCCTACGGCCGCGCCTCCTGGACGGGCGGGTTCGGCCACGAGGGCCTGGTCTGGAAGCTGGCCTCCGGCGAGCGTCTGGAGACCCCCGTCTTCACCGGGCTGTATGCCCCCGACGGCTTCGGCGGCACCAGCCGCCGCTGGCACGCCTACATCGAACGTGAGGTGCTGCCCGCCCGCCCTGCCGAACGCCCGTTGATCTTCAACTCGTGGGAGGCGACCGAGTTCGACATCAGCGAGAAGCAGCAGACCGACCTGGCCGACCTGGCCGCGGGTCTCGGCGTCGAGGTCTTCGTCGTGGACGACGCCTGGTTCGGCGCGCGCACCAGCGACATGGCCGGGCTCGGCGACTGGTGGCCCAACCCCGACCGCTTCCCGAACGGCCTGGGCCCGCTCGCCGACCACGTCCGCGCACTGGGCATGGGCTTCGGCCTGTGGGTCGAGCCCGAGGCGGTCAACCCCGACAGCGACCTCTTCCGTGCGCACCCCGACTGGATCCTGTGCCAGGACGGCCGTACCCGCACCCGGCGCCGCCACCAGCACGTGCTGAACTTCGCCCGCCGCGACGTCCGGGAATGGGCGGTCGACTGGCTGGTCAGGACCGTCACCGAGCTGGACGTGGTCTTCCTCAAATGGGACATGAACCGGCCCTTCAGCGAGGCGGGGCAGCCCGGTGCCGCCGACCCCGACCGGGTCTGGATCGAGCACACGCGCGGGGTCTACGAGGTGATGGACCGGCTGCGCGCCGCCCGTCCCGGCCTGTACCTGGAATCGTGCGCGGGCGGCGGCGGCCGGGCCGACCTGGGCGTGCTGGCCCGCGCCGACCAGGTCTGGACGTCGGACAACACCGACGCCGCCGACCGGGTCGCGATCCAGCACGGCCACTGCCAGCTGCTGCCCGCCCGGACCATGGGCGCCTGGGTCACCGACAGCCCGCACAGCTTCACCGCCCGCCCGACCTCGATCCGGTACCGCTTCCATGTCTCGATGGCCGGGGCGATGGGCATCGGCGGCAACCTGCGGAACTGGAGCGAGGAGGATCTGGCCTGGGCCCGGATGCTGGTCGAGCAGTACAAGCGGATCCGGCCCGTGGTGCACGGCGGCGTCCAGTACCGCCTGGAGCACGACGCCGTGCAGTACCTCACCGAGAACGAGGTCGTCGTCTTCCAGTTCCAGCCGTCCGCGCTGACCCGCTCGGTCGCCCGCACCCGGCTGAAGGGCCTCGACCCCGACGCCCGCTACCGGGACGAGACCACCGGCGCCGTCCACGAGGGCGCCGTCCTGCTCAGCCACGGCCTCCCGCCGCTGCTGTCCTTCGACTGGACGAGCGAGCTCGTCCACCTCAAGAGAGTGTCCCGATGAGCCTTGCCCCCGAGCTGCCCGATCACCCCGAGCGCAGCCGGCTGTCCGAGCGCCCCGAGGCCCTCGCCGAGCCCGTCCGCCGGGTCGGCCCCGGCTGGGTCGCCCTGTATGTCCTGGCCAACGTCGGGGTGTTCATCCCGATGCAGGTGCCCACCACGTTCCTGATGCCCGAGCAGATCGCCCAGATCGACCCGGCGGGGAAGGTCGGCAGTTACGCCTGGGTCAGCATGATGGGCGCGATCTCGGGCATCGTCATCGCACCGCTGGCCGGCGCGCTCAGCGACCGCACCACCAGCCGGTTCGGCCGCCGCCGGCCGTGGATGCTCGTGGGCTCGCTGGTCTGCATGGCGACGCTGGTCTTCACCGGCCTCCAGACGACGGTCGTCGGGGTCGCGCTCGGCTCCCTCGTGCTGTCCGCCTCGTTCATGATCATCGGCGCCGGACTCTCCCCGGTGGTGCCCGACCAGGTCCCGGTCGCCCAGCGCGGCGCCGTGCTGGGCTGGGCCATGGTCCCGCAGGCGGGCGCCCTGATCGCGGGCGGGCTGCTGATCGGTCTGGTCACGGGCTTCGCCTCGCAGTACCTGCTGATGGCCGCACTGCCGCTCCTGATACTGCTGTTCGCGACCACCATGAAAGATCCGCCGCTGCCCCGCCGACACCGCGAGCCGTTCTCGCTGCGCACCTTCCTGGACGGCTACCGGATCAGCCCGCGCGCGCACCCCGACTTCGTCTGGGCGATGAGCTCCCGCTTCATCATGGGTCTCGGCTACGGCATGGGCACGCTCTACCTGCCGTACTTCCTGGACGACGTACTGCACTACGAGAAGTTGTTCCCCGGCCAGTCCACCGAGGACGGCCTGCTCATCGTGATCGGCATCAATTGCCTGGCCACGATCTCTACGGTCGTCCTCAGCGGCTGGCTCTCCGACAAGCTGGGCAAGCGGCGCATGCTGGTCTTCCTCGGCGGCGTCACGATGGCCGTCGCCGCGGTCCCGCTCGCGCTGTCGCCCACGTGGACCATGACGCTGGTCGCGGCCGTCATCCTGGGCCTGGGCTACGGCGTGTACCTGGCCGTCGACACCGCCCTGGTCACCGAGGTGCTCCCCGCCTCGGCCGACCGCGGCAAGGACATGGCCCTGGCCAACCTGATGACCTCCCTGCCCTACGTCCTCGTCCCCCCGATCGCCTCGGTCGTGCTCGGCGGTCTGGGAGGCTACAGCTCGCTGTTCCTCTGCTCGGCGGCCATGTCCGCGCTGGGCGCGGTATTGGTCTGGAAGGTCAAGGCCGTCCGCTAGGGCCGGTCACCGGCGTCGATCGTTCAGATAGCTGTTGAGGACTCGTTTGCACTCAGCGATCAGCTGGGCGTCGCCCAGCGGATCGATACGGAAGGCGAGTTGCAGCACGCTGTCGGCGCACTCCAGGGCCACCCGCACCGCGATCTCGAATTCGGCGTCGTCCTGGACCCCTATCAGGGAGGCGGTCAGTGAGCGCAGCCTTCCGGCGACCGCGGTGTTGTTGTCCAGGGTCGGCTCCAGGATGTGGTCCTGTCCCACCGCGCCGAAGTCGACCACGCCGAAACCGGTGATCGTCCGGCGCATGGTGACGAACTCGTCGACGGTCACATCCACGATGCCCGAGATGCCCTCGGGCTCCTCTTGCTCCAGCCGGTCCGCGACCCGCCCCAGGAAGGACTCCAGATTGCGGGCGGCGAGCGCACCGATCAGCCCCTCCCTGTCGGAGAAGAACTGGTAAAGGGTGCCGATGGGCACCTCGGCCCTGCGGGCCACCTCCTTGGTGGTCAGCCCTGCATAGCCGACCTCGTCCAGGAGTTCGGCGCAAGCGTCCAGCAGCCGTTCGAAGCGTTCGGCGCTGCGCTTCTGGACCGGCAGCCGGCGCAGCGTCCCTGCGGTGCGATCTTGATTCACGCTTCCATCATCCCATCGAGCGGGTTAACGTGAGCCCTGCTCATGTTTCAGGAGGTTAGACGTGACACTGGACCATCTCCCCGCGGACTTCATCTGGGGCGCCTCGACGGCGTCGTATCAGATCGAGGGCGCCGCCAAGGAGGACGGCCGCGGACCCTCGGTATGGGACACCTTCACCGCGCGGCCAGGCACAATCCGCGACGGGCACACCGGTGACGTGGCCTGCGACCACTACCACCGGTACGAGGAGGACATCGCGCTGATGGCCGAGGCGGGCCTCACCGGCTACCGCTTCTCCATCGCCTGGCCCCGGATCCAGCCGACCGGCACAGGCGAGGTCAATCCCCGGGGTCTGGACTTCTATGACCGGCTGGTCGACGGCCTGCTCGCACGCGGCATCGAACCTGTCCCGACCCTGTTCCACTGGGACCTCCCGCAGGGCCTGGAGGACAGCGGCGGCTGGCTGAACCGCGACACCGCGCACCGCTTCGCCGAGTACGCCGCCATCATGGCCGACAGGCTGGGCGACCGCGTCCAGAAGTGGATCACACTCAACGAGCCGTTCATCCACATGGTCTGGGGCTACGGTCTCGGCACTCACGCACCGGGCCGCACCCTGTTCCTGGACTGCCTGCCGGTCGCCCACCATCAACTGCTCGGCCATGGCCTGGCGCTGAGGGAGCTGCGGGCGCGCGGCCTCCAGGTGATGATCGCCAACAACTGCACCCCGGTCTGGCCCGCTTCGGACTCCCCCGCCGACCACGCCGCCGCGCGAGCCTATGACAACCTGCACAACCGCCTGTTCAACGACCCGATCCTCACGGGAACCTACCCGGACCTGTCGGACTTCGGCGCGGACACGACCCTCGGCGGCTCCGTGCGGGACGGCGATCTCGAACTGATCTCGGCCCCCTTGAGCGCGCTCGGCATCAACTACTACAACCCGACCCGGATCCAGGCGCCGGCGTCCGAGGGACTGCCGTTCGAAGAGGCCCCCATCGAGGGCTACCGCCGCACCTCCTTCGACTGGCCCGTCGTCCCCGACGGCCTACGGGAACTGCTCGTCGGCCTCAAGGAGCGCTACCCGGCACTCCCGCCGGTCTACATCACGGAGAACGGCTGCTCGACCGAGGACGTCGTCAACGCGGACGGCACCGTCCTCGACCTCGACCGCATCGACTACTTGGACACCCACCTCCAGGCCGTCGACACCGCCGTGGCCCAGGGCGTGGACGTGCGCGGCTACTTCACCTGGACCCTGATGGACAACTTCGAATGGGCCGAGGGCTTCCACCAGCGCTTCGGTCTCGTCCACGTCGACCACGACACCCAGGTCCGCACCCCGAAGGCGTCCTTCGCGTGGTACCGCGACCTCATCCGCGCTCAGCGCGGTTGAGCCGCCCGCCGGGATCGCGTCGCGGATTGCGTACTCGCGGGGTGGTGAGCTCCGGCACGTCACGCTGACGCCTCGTCATGCTCCGGGTGCGTGCCCCTCCGTCCACCGGGCGGAGGGGCACGGGTCTCACACGGTTGCGATGCCCGGGTCACTCACGCCGACCTGACCGTTCTCGACGTGCCCGGCCAGGCGCCGCAGGTATCCGGCGTTGCCCTCGACCACGACCGTCAGGTCGTACCAGCGCTTGGTGGCGCGCAGGTCGATGCTCTGCACGGCGGTGGCGCCGGCGCGGACCGTGTAGGTTTGGCGCCCGCCGCCGTACGCGTTGGTCACGGTGAGGTGCGCGTCGGCGGTCGACGGGTTGGTCAGGGTGAGCTTCAGGTTGCCGGCGTCGTGGCGTGCTGTCACCTCCGGCTCGGCGGCTTTGTTGTTGCCCTTGAAGGTGCGCAGGAAGCCGTTCGGGCCGTGGGCCGTGAGGTCGTAACTGCCGCTGGAGTACACCGAGTTCCAGCTGTCCGAAACGGGCTTCCCGGCTGCCGCCGTGTACGTCCACGGGCCGTCGGTGCGCTTCTGGGAGCGCACCTGAAAGGCGGCGCCCGCCTGGTCCCCCGCGCTGAACGTCAGCTTGTACTTGCCGGTCGTGAGGTCTGCGGCCCCGTCGACGTAGGGAGCGTAGGAGAGCGGGCGGCTCGGCCGCGCCCCGGCCTCTTGCCGGGGCAGGGTGCCCTGGGCGGGTGGCCTCGGTACGTAGCTGTCGTGGCGGTCGCGGTCCGGCGGGGCGTAGCCCGCGGTGTCCGGCAGGTCAGCCGGGTCCGTGACCTTGAGGGAGAAGTCGAAGGCGGATGTGAGGTCACCGCAGATGGCGCGCCGCCATGGCGAGATGTTGGGCTCCTTCACTCCGAACCGGTTCTCCATGAAGCGCAGGATCGAGGTGTGGTCGAAGGTCTCGGAGCAGACGTATCCGCCGGTGGACCACGGCGAGACAACGATCATCGGGACGCGCTGTCCGAGGCCGTAGGGGCCTGCGGCGTATCCGATACTGCCCTTGTAGTGGTCGAGTGCGGTGTCGACGGTGGACAGGCCTTGACCGGCGGAGGCCGGCGGGTAGGGCGGCACGACGTGGTCGAAGTAGCCGTCGTTCTCGTCGTATGTGATGAACAGGGCGGTCCTGCTCCATACGTCGGGGTTCGAGGTGAGTGCGTCAAGGACGTGCGAGATGTACCAAGCGCCGTAATTCGCTGGCCAGTTGGGGTGTTCGGAGAACGCTTCGGGGGCGGCGATCCAGGAGATCTGCGGCAGCCTGGCGGCCTTGACGTCGGCTTTGAGGATGTCGAAGTATCCGTCTCCCGCCTTGGCGTTCGTGCCGGTGCGGGCCTTTTCGTACAGGGGGTCGCCGGGCTTGGCATTGCGGTAGTTGTTGAAATACAGCAGGGAGTTGTCGCCGTAGTTGCCGCGGTATGCGTCGTTGATCCAGCCCCAGCCGCCGGCCGCGTCGAGGCCGTCGCCGATGTCCTGGTACACCTTCCAGGAGATACCTGCCTTCTCAAGGCGCTCGGCGTACGTCGTCCAGCCGTAGCCGGCCTCCTGGTTGCCGAGGACCGGGCCGCCGCCGGTGCCGTCGTTGCCGACGTGTCCGGAGAGCATGTAGTAGCGGTTCGGGTCGGTCGCACCGATGAACGAGCAGTGGTAGTCGTCGCAGATGGTGAATCTGTCGGCGAGGGCGTAATGGAACGGGATGTCGTCCCGTGTCAGGTACGCCATGGTGCCGGCGCCTTTGGCGGGGATCCAGTTGTCGTACTTGCCGTTGTTGAACGCGCTGTGGCCGCCGGCCCAGTCGTGGTCGAGGCCTGCGATGAACTGCATGCCCAGGTCGTCGGCGTCCGGGTGGTAGGGCAGGGTTTCCTTGCCGCCACTTGTCTGGTGCCATACCGGTTTGCCACTGGGCAGTGTCACCGGGCGGGGGTCACCGAAGCCCCGGACACCCTTCAGCGACCCGAAGTAGTGATCGAAGGAACGGTTCTCCTGCATGAGGACGACGATGTGTTCGATGTCCTGGACGGTTCCACTGCGGCGCGCCGCGGGGATGGCTGCGGCGCGGTCAATGGAGCCGGACAGGGCGGCGAACCCCGTGGTGGCTCCGGCGATTTGAAGGAAGCGACGCCGATTGATTTCGGTCATGGCTGTGGGGATCCTCCTGTTGCTTCGGTGATGTCCGTCCACGAAGAGGGGCAGACGGAGTATTCAAGAGGACCCGGGCTTGAGGAAAGTGGGCTGAGGTGACGGTCGCGCAAAATGTGGGCGCATGGTGTGCGGGACGTCAGCCCGTCGCCGCACGTCGTGTCACAAGTCCCGTTCCACTGCCCTCGGATCGGCTTGCGCTCCGTGCAAGCGCATCGGGAACGTCCTCGCCACCCCGAACCTCCCACCTAACGACAGCGTGGGACTCCACTGAATCCGTCGGAACGCTGCTATCGCCCGGCCGGCTGCGAAGGAACACTGGTAGTCGGCAACCCATGACCTGCTCGTGAATGCCCTGGCTACCCTGCTAAAACGCTGGCTATCACGTGAGCCTTCCCGGTGCGGACTCTGATCCGCCGGGGAGGCTTTTTTGTGCCCGGGTCCAGTGTGCCCCGGCAATGGTGGCCGCGCTTCGACGGAACTCACTCGCCGAGTGACCCGAATGCGCCGCGCCACCCATCCGATCTGCGTTCCCGGCCTGCAAGAGGAGATCCATGTCATGAATCCTGGAACGAACACCGCGGCATCCACGAGTACTTGGCAGCTCGGTGACCTGACCGTTCATCGCGTCGGGTTCGGCGCGATGCGCCTGACCGGTGCCACGCCCTTCGACAGCGGCGTGCCGCGCGACCGCGAGCGGTCGATCGGCGTGCTACGGCGGGCGGTCGAGCTCGGCGTGAACCACATCGACACCGCCGCGTTCTACTTCTCGGCGACGCGCTCCGCCAACGAGCTGATCAACCGGGCGCTGGCGCCATACCTTGAGGATCTGGTCATCACTACCAAGGTCTGGCCGGGCCGCGATCCCTCGGGCGCGTGGTGGTGGGCCACACCGGCACAGTTGCGCGGCCAGGTCGAGGAGAACCTGCGCCAACTCGGCCGCGATCACCTGGACGTGGTGAACCTGCGCCTGCCACCGAGTCGGCGGACCGGCTCGATCGGCGAGCACTTCGGCGCGCTGGCCGAACTGCGCGATGCCGGGCTGATCCGTCACCTCGGCATCTCCAACGTCACGTCCGAGCAACTGGACGAAGCCCTGGCCATCGCCCCGGTCGTCTGCGTGCAGAACCCTTACGGGATCGGTGCGTCGAACGAGGACCGTGCCCTCCTGAGGCGCTGCGGTGACCTCGGCATCGCCTCCGTCCCGTTCTTCGCGATCGCCGGCTCCGGGCGCGAGGCGGGTCCGGCTGCCCGTGACAGCGAGGTGGTGTGCGCCGTCGCCCGCGCGCACGGCGTGACCGTCGCGCAGGTCCGGCTGGCCTGGACCTTGCACCAGGGCCCGCACGTCCTGGCGATACCGGGCACCGTACGGGCGGTCGGCGGCGATGCGGTCGATCGGCAGGAGCGTGCCGTCGAGGATCACGTACGCCTTCCTGCGGACCGTGTGGTGTCACCGCAGCGCAGGTGCGCGAGGACGAGCAGGGCCTGCCGGCCACAGGTGAGGCGGCGCCAGCGGGAGCCGATCCGGCGCCGGTGACCCGCGAGCAGACCGGCAAGACGCTGCAGGGTACGGCTGGACGTATCGATGGCAGACGGGTAGACAAGCACGAGAGCTCCTGGCGGACTGGTGATCTTGGTCGTGAACCCGTTTACCAGGAGCTTTCTTCATGCCCGCCACCGGGACGCCGACCCAACCACCCGTCAGGTTGGAAGAGGCTCAGTACCTCCCCACAGCCGTCGCGGTCGGGTACGTCCACGATGAGCCAGACGTCGATCTGCCTCTGCCCGGGCCCGACTTCGCTGAGCAAGTCGGAATTCTGGTCGCGGCCGCGTCCTCGATCAGCTTCGGGGACAAACCCCGCCGTCGTGAAGGAGGCGGGACCCACATCAGGCGCAGAACCACCAACGACGACTCCGGCGAACATCAACGGACAGACGAAGGAGCAGAAAGCGCCGTACGAGGCGGCAGATGACGACCCAGCAGGAGCCCGGTTCAGCGCGCAAGGTGAGTCGATTCCCTGGACGGCGCGCCCGCCCGAGCGCAGACCTTGCTGCTTCGCGAGTCACACGGCCCGTTGCAACGGCGGGACGACCCTGGCGGTACTGGTGCGCTCGGGCCCGGCGCAGCGCGGCGGCCTCGGTCGCCGCGGCCTGGCGGCGCCGCTGTGCACGGAGCGCCTCTATCGGGGCCGGCGCATCGTCCGCGACGACGTCGGGCTCGGGGAACGCGCGGCGGGACAGCTCCCGCATCGCGGCGGTCTGCCGCTCCACCGCTGCCGCGATACCCGGATCCACCCGAGACGGCCGTGCGGCGGCACGGTGCGCGGCGCTGAAGCGGGCGGCGGCCGCCGCGTACCGCGGCGCGGCACCTGCCGCGCAGTCCGGGCCGGTGATCTCTCAGCAGGCCCGCCGCCAGGAGCAGCCCGCGGGCACCACCCCTAGTTGGTCGTGTGTGTGGGGTAGACCTCAACGTCGGTGTAGGCGCCCTTGATCTCCCCCGCGCCCGCGGGCCACTTCAGGCTCACGGTGTGGGTCTCGTTCGGGGGCGTCACCAGGATGTTGGTCGGGGACGCGAGGCTGTCGCCGGTGTTGTCGATGTCGTAGGCGAGGTTGAAGACAGCGGCGTCGCCGGGCTTCAGGGTGGTGACACGCGGCTGGGCGTGGCCGCGCTCGATGGGGTTCGAGGTGTTGTCGGCGTCCTTGATGTCGACGCCCGCGAAGCCCGTCGCCGAGCAGGTGGTCGAACCCCGGTTGATCATGGTGATGTCGATCCTGCCGGAGTCCTCGTCGGGCGCGGCGTCCCTGGCGTCGATGGCCAGGTCCTCCGTCTTGCAGAACGTGACCTTGCCGCCGGTCTTCGTCGCGCCGTTTGCGGCTGCCTCTGCCTCGGTGTCCTCACCGGAGCCCGACTTCGCGTTGCCGGCCTCCGAGCCGCCGGAGCCCGAGCCACCCTCCGACTTCGAGCCACCGTCCGAGGACGAAGAAGACGAGGACGAGGAGCTCTTGGAGGACGAGTCCTTCCCGGAGCTGTCGCTGCCACAGGCGGTGAGCGAGAGGGTGGCGGCGACGCCGATGGCGGCGAGAGAAGTGATGCGGGTGTACTTCACGGTGTTCCCCCAGGAGTAGCGCGGTGCATGCGGTCGGAAGTATTTGTATCTCGCACCGAGTTACAGGCGGTCCTCCGCGACGTCTTCGTTCTGTCACAGGCGTATCGACCTCACGGTCCGCCAAGGCGTCGCCGTACGGTCACCAGCCTGGCCCGAGTTCGACCACTCGGGCCTTATCCTCCGAGGTGAACTTGCTCGCCACCGCCGGTCGCCGCATCAGATCACCGGACATCTCGGCCACGACCTCGTCGGCCTGCGCGAGTGCGTGGATCGCCGAGATCTTCTCCTGCAGCGAGACAGGTGTGCCCACCACGCGGCCGACCCTCCGGTTGGCATCGTCCACCGACCATTACGACTTCGCCGCGTTGGCCAGCGGGAACTGGTGGCCGGCCACCTCCGCAGCGCCGGAACGTACCGAGACTGCGGAGGCACTGACGCTGTTCGCCGACTGGGAGCCGGGCGCATACGACCGTCTGGACTGAACCGGTACCCGCCGCGCGCCTCGCCCGGGGTACGGGGTCAGGCGGGGTTCAGCGGAGTGATGCCGGTACCCGTGTACAGCTCGGGTTCCAGCGACAGGGCCGTGAGCGGCTCCCCCGCCTTCACCGCGTGAAGCGCGCCTATGTCTTCCACGGGACTGTTGTCACCGTGGCCTCGATCGTCTCTGACTCAAGCCATGATCAGCCAGCCTCCAGGGCATCGGCCCGCCTTTTTAGGTTTGCCGCGATGCCGTCCCAGTCCCGTCCATGAAGCCACAGGTTCTCGGCAGCCTCGCGCATCAGCGCCGGCTCGTCCGGCCGTTGCAACAACACCAGCCGAAAGGCCAGATTGCGGACCCAGACCGGCAACTGGCCGTCGACCACGTGCGGACTGAGCTCACGCAGCATCGCGAGGATCGCATCCGCGTCCGCGAAGGTCAGCTCCTCAACGAAGTAGTGCTCCCGGTGTTCCTGGTCGCACTCCGACGTGGGCCGGTACTCGTCTCCGTAGAGACACCGCGCGTGCTCCGTCAGGGTGCTGTGCATGTCCTGGAGCCTACGACGCCGTGATCCGCCGGCGGCCTAGTCACGGACTCGGCTCCGGCGTTGGTGGATGCGTTGGCGGCGACGCTGAAGCTCCTCGCACTGCCAGCACAGCCACCCTTCTTGGGGGGAGAGGACTGTAGCGTTCGAGCAGGACGGGCTCGCGCATTTTGTGCGTTGCTCCGGCCCGTCGTGGATGAAGACGCGCTTCTCACCGTTGCTCTGCAGGTCGTAGCCGGTAGGCCGCTCGGTCAGTACGTGGGCGTCGTGACGCAGGGGGTGGAAGGGTACGAATTCGTTGGCGACGTGATCGGGGTCGTCCGCGTTGAAGTGATCGTGGCAGCGCTGGGCCCACCAGCGGCGTACGACGTTGAAGTCGGCGAGGTGCCAGACCCAGATCTTTCCGCCAGTGAGCTCGAGAACTTGCTGCCCCAGCCTGCCAGTGGCCTGTTCCTGATCGATACCGGTCAGTTCCCAGCGTCCCTCGCTCAGGTCACAGATTCCGTTCTCGCAGCGCTGCTCAGTGAGGGCGTCGTGGGCGATGCACTGCAGGTCCTCGATGGCGCAGGGTCCGATCCGGAGCGAGCCGTGACAGTCGATCACGTGGCGGATCTGCTGGACCTGTTCGGGGCCGGGGCTTTCGACTTCCTCCTCTGTGACGGTCTCGACGAACGGGACGAACTCGCCGCTCTCGATGGCGGTGCGCATCCGTACCGCAAGACGGCGGACGACGTCCTGCAGGTCAGAAGGGAGATCGGGGTGGTCGGCCGCTGGGCAGACTGCGGGGTGAGGGATCCGGCAGTCACCGCTGGAGGCATCGGTGCCTGGATAGGCCACTCCGCGGTGAATGTGCCAGCGCATCTTCACCGGAATACGGCGGGTGGGAAACTCGCAGGTCAGAGGAATACGCAACCCGTCATGCCGTTCGAACCACTCGACGGGGGTGCCGCAGTACTTGCACAGGGATGCGGCAGCCCTCCGAAGGACTTTCGTCCGGTTGGAACGGTGAAGGTGCATCGACATGGGGCCCCATTCCCGGCTGGCCTGTTGTGCTGCGTCAGTTACAGAACGACGTTCTTCTGACGCAGGACACGGCCGGTGAGGGCCTGCCAGCGCGGCACTCGGGGGTCAGTGCCCCGGTCCCCCAGGGAGCTCGTTCCTCCCGTCGTGAGGCCGGCGGTCGAGCGTGCTCCAGGCAGGGGAGGCCGTCAGCTAGGAAGATGTCCGGCAGGCATTACGGGGCCGCCGGTCCAAGGCTGGTCAGGCGCCAGGCCCGTACAGAGGGGCTGCTGGGCGAAGGTTCCTCAACCAGCAGCAGTGGTCCGTGAGGTGTGCCTGCCCGCGCGGCGAGCCAGGTGTCCAAGTGCTCAGTGTGCGGCCTTTCCCCGAGGCGGGTCCGGGACACGAACGGCGTCAGCGCGCTGGCCGTCAGCAGCTTGAGGTTCCCCCGAGCTGCGGGGGAACCTCACCAGACAGCGTGAACGCGCGATGAAAGGCTTCCGCTCCGCCGGCGGAGCACAACGCTTCCTGTCCGCGTTCAGCGGCATCTCACCCCGCTTCCGACCCCGCCGCCACCTCATGGCCGCACCCGACTACCGTGCCGAAATGACCGTCCGCTTCACCACCTGGGAGCAGATCACCGGCGCCACCGGCCTGCCCACCACACCCTGAGCACACAGCCGGAACCCGACCGCACCACACCCTGTCACGCCGTCAGACACCCACCCAACAACGTGACAGTGCCCCTCGAAGTGCCGCAGCCAGCCTCCGCGTGACAGCCGCTCGCTGAGCCGCAGGCCGGACCCGCGCCTGGGGACGACAGCAGCGTGAAAGCCCGCACGGATGAGTAATCCGTGCGGGCCTTCACGCTGGCTCCCTGGGTGGTCATGACGCCCTGGAGAGCCAGGGCACGGGCGCCGATGCGGGGGCTCCCCGACGCTTGTAGGCGAGGACGGCTCGAATGCTGTCCTCCAACGACCCGGCGGCCGGCTCGGTACGGCGGTCCTGGGCCTGAAGGATTTCGGACTGGGCCGCCGCCTCCGTGACGGCGGTCTCGGGTTCGCGGTGGTGGCGGAGGGCTTCGGTTTGGCGGTCCGCAGCTTCGCGGATGAGGGGTGCGAGGCCGGTTTCGTGGTTGTCGCCCTGTACGGGTGACATGCGCAGTCCGGGCAGAGTGTGCTTGGTCTACAGTTGGTCGGCCTTGTTCTCGGTGTCCTTGGGCGTAGTGGAGAGGGTGAAGGAGAGCAGAGCGGTGGCGGTGAAGTCGTCAGCGGATTCGGCAGTCTGCCAAGCGCCCACGTGGTCCATGTAGCCGCTGCCGTGACCGTCGAAGGGGGCGAAGGGATTGCCCTGAGTGGTCGGGCATTTGCGCATGGTCGGGAAGGAGTTGAGGTCCTTGAGCTTGGCTGCCGCGTTGGGGCCGTTGACGACGCCGCCGGTGAGGATGTCGCCTTCGCCGGTGAGGCTGCCGGCGAGGTTGGCTGCCTGGTGCTCGGGGCAGTGTGGGAAGGTGGTCCCCGCCCCGATGACGAAGGAAGATCCCCAGGCGTTGGCGCCTAGCGTCCAGTTGCGCTGCTGGGTGGCGAAGGCGTCATAACGGGAGTCGCCGGTGACGCGGTGATAGAGCTGGGCGGTGGCGGACAGGCCAAATGAGTGGGGTACGGAGTCGAAGTCGGTATAGACAGCGCCGGCGCGGAAGGGGTCGCGGTGTGCGCGGATGCTGCCGTCGTTCAGCTGTCGCTTGAGGTCGGCGACAAGTTCGTCGCGGCTCACCTCAGTACTGGACGTGCCCGATCCAAGTAGCTTGGCGAGGTCTGCGTGCGCGAGGGCGCTGACGTCGCCCAGGCCCAGAGTGCCGAGGTTGTCCGAGCCGAGGTACTCCTTGGCCCAGTGGCCGGCCTGCTGGATCCATTGGTCCGCTCGGCTGTCGTCCAGGGCTTGTCCGGCCAGGGCCAGCTCGGTTGCCCCGAATTCCATGTCGTCCTGCCAGGAATCCTCTGGGTAGAAACCGTGGGGGAAGGCGGTGACCAGTTCACCGTGGGGGGTGGTGTCGGCGAGTGCGTAGATGTGCGACGCCTTTTCCAACTCCTCGCGGGCGCGGTCCGGATGGTCGGCGGCGTCCAATTGTGCGGCCAGGGCGAAGGCTGCGGCGACGCGCCCGGCGAGGTTGGGGCTGATCGGCTCGCCGGGTGGAGCCGCGCGGAAGACGGGGCGGTGCTTGATCGTGTAGTCCGGGTCACCGGGTTCCACCTGGAGTGCATCATCGGCCTCCGGCAGCCGCCATACGTCGTGGTCGGAGCGGATCTTGCCGCTGCCGTCCTCGGTGTCGCCCTTGCCCAGCCCGACCTGGACGTAGAGGGTGCGGGAGCTGTCGTCCCACATCTTGTCGAGCCAGTCCAGCCCATGGCGGGCCTCGGCTGCCAGCTTTTCCCCGCCCGCCGAGGTAGTGCGCTGGGCCAGCAGCAGGCTCGTGGTGGAATAGGACGCGGTGTGCGTGAACTTGAGGAAGTCACCAGCGTCGGACCAGCCACCGGAGACGTCGACCGGACCGCCGACGGGCTTGAGCGGAGCGAGCAGTTGCTTCTCTTCGCTGTCGTAGGCAGGGGTGTCGTGCACCGTTGACTCACGGTCTGCCAGGTGCGAGGGCTTGCGCTTCAACACTGTGGAGTCGACATCGGCTCCGTCGCGCTGCGCCTGAAAGAAGCGGACATTGTCCTGGATCAGCTTGCCGAACAGTTCGTCGGCGGGCGCCACACGAAACGGCGGCGAGGCCACGGTAACCGGGCCGGACACTTCGACCCGGTAGGTGCCGGGCGTGGTCAGGCGGGACAGGTCCAGGGTGTGAACGGAGTGATAGGTGTTGTTCCATCCTCCGGTCGAGGGACCAGTCCTTCCGGTCAGGACTTCCTTGCCGGAAGCGTCCCGCACTCGGAAGGAAGTGCTGGACACGGAAGCGGAGGTCATCAGGTAGGCATGCTTGGCCTCGCCGGGTGTGTAGCCGACCTGGTCGACGCGCACGACTGCGCCGGGCGATCCGGCTGCGGGTGTGGCTCCTTGCGAAGACTGAACGCAGTAGACGGCGAGGACGGCCGTGGCGACACCGGCAGCGGTGATGCCGACCATGCGAGTACGTATCTTTGACATGTCCGCACAGTGGCACCGTGTTCATGAGGAGATCATGAGGCGACCGCCCGCACTCAGGCGGATCCCATAGGCCCTGACGGTGGACACTACGAGGCCGAGTCGGTCAGCGGTCTCAGCGTTCGGTGTTGCTCTCCTTGGCAGGCAAAGAGCTGCTCGTTCATGGCGGCAGCTGGTGCAGAGCGCAACCGGCTGATCTCGAAGTGTGAGCCCGAAGGTCTGGTACGAGCGATCACAGTTATCTCGACCGCCCCGACACCCGTAGCAGTTGCACTACGCTCACCGACGATGCGCATACTGGTCCTGGAGGACGACCCCGAACTCGGCCCGGCGATCGCGGCGGGACTGCGTGAGGCCGGCTTCGCTGTCGACTTCGCCGTCAATCTCGCCGACGCCGACTTCAAGCTCGCCGTCAACAGCTACGACTGCCTCGTCGCGGACCGTATGCTGCCTGACGGTGACGCCCTGACCCTGCTCGCTGCCCAACGCAAAGCCGGTTCCATGCTGCCAGTGTTGCTGCTGACCGCCCTGGACGCAGTCAGCGACCGAGTGGCCGGGTTCGAGCATGGCGCCGACGACTACCTCGTCAAACCTTTCGCCTCCGCCGAACTCACCGCACGGGTGCGCAGCCTGTGCCGCCGCGGTCAGCCTGCCCGACTGCCCGTGTTGCGGGTCGGCGATGTGGAGCTGGATGTGCCGCGTCGCCGGGTCCTCAGGGCCGGCGTCCTGCTGACCCTGACCGCGAAGGAGTTCGCGGTCCTGGAAGTCCTGCTGCTGCGCGCCGGCGAGGTGGTCACGCGCACTGAACTCATCGAACGCTGCTGGGACGAGATGAGCGAACCGCTCTCCAACGTGGTCGATGTGCTGATAAGCCAGCTCCGTCGCCGGCTGGGCCCGCCCGAGGTGATAGCGACAGTGCGCGGCATCGGTTACCGGATCGCCGACCCGGACACATGCCAGTGAGGTCGCGCACCCCCGCCGCCGCCCGGCTGCACCGCGCCCGGTGGGCGATGACCCTGCTCTTCGCCGCGGCCACCGCGGTTTGCTTGCTGGTACTCGCCACCATCGCCGTTCGCACCGACACCCACTCGCGCACCAGCAATCTTGACAACGACGTCAGCCGCCGAGCCGACGGACTGGCCCGCGCCGTGTTCTACGACGCGGGCGGCGTCCTTCACCTTGAACCACTGCAGGATGACGAGCTCGCTCACGGCGCCGACGTCTTCGGTATCCTCCAGGCGCCCCCAGCCGCCCGACCGCGAATCCGCCACGCCAACACCTCCCCCGCCTCCCTGCCCGGCCGGGACGATCTCGACGAGATCTGGAAAGAGGTCCAGCACGACCAAGAGACAGTGCTCTACACCGCGCGGAGCGTGAGCGGGCAGGAGTACCAATGGGCCGCCACCCCGGTCTGGGACAACGACACCATTCGTGCCACGGTGCTGGTGGGGGCGGACCCCACGCAGAGCCGGACGGACCACACCCGGTTGGTCCGCCGGCTGGCCCTGGGATGCGCGGCCCTGGTGCTGGTGGCGGCGGTGGTCGGCCATCTGCTGAGTGGGCGCGCGACGCGGCCCGCGTTGCGAGGACTCGAACAGCAGGAGCAGTTCCTCACGGAGGCGGCCCACGAACTACGAACCCCGCTGGCCACTCTGCGTCTGGCGGTGGAGGCCGGCAGCACCTCCACGGGCCGGGCGCCCGCAGCCCTCGACGAAGCGGTCCGGCTGGTGGACCGGCTGGGCCGGCTGGTCACCGGGCTGCTGGCTCGGGCCCGGGTTGAGGCCGGTACCCAGGAGATCGAACTGATTCCCCTACGGCTCGACCAGCTGGTCGAGCAGACCGTCGAGGAGTTGCCCGACCGAAGCGGCGTCACGGTGAGCACCGAGCCCACCGTCGTCGACGGAGATCCCGAACTGCTGGCCCAGGCTGTCCGCAACCTGGTGGAGAACGCACTGCGGCACGGCGGTGGCACCCCGATCGAGGTGAAGGTCGCCGCCGACCGGGTCTGCGTACGGGACCACGGCCCGGGCGTGCGCGCGAAGGACCGCGCCCGGGTCTTCGAACGCCACGTCACCGGCACTGCCAGCACGGGCACCGGAACCGGCCTGGCCATCGTCCGTTGGGTGGCCCAACTCCACGGAGGCAGCGCCCAGCTGTCCCAAACACCCGGCGGGGGCCTCCTGGCAGAGCTGCTGCTACCGCGCCGAAGCGGAGGAACACCGGGCCGGCCGGACTGTGCTTGCGCAGGTTCCGCAGCCAGTTCCTTCAGATCATGATGGCGGTGATCGTCCTTGTGGTCTTCGCTATGCTCCTCGGCGTACTCGGCTTCGGCCTCGCCGATGGGACGGTGCTCCGATCCCCAGCGCAATCGGCCGGGGCGGAGTCGTCTTCGGAGCCGTCGTCACGATCGGCATCGCGCTGCTCGCCATCTTCGTACCGCTGCTGATGCAGCAGAGCGGTGGATCTACCCACTGCTGCCCCTGTCCGCGGGGGTCGGGGACAGCAACACGGGCAACTTGTCCCGCTACGGGAGGTCTTCGAGACGGGCGAGCAGCCCTGCGGCTGTGGCGACCGCCGCGACAGCGTCGGCGCGGGACCAGGTGAAGTCTGCGGTCGTTCCCGAGTCGTCGTGCGGGGCGCCGCTAAAAAGCGTGTACGCGCTCTGGGTAAGCATCGCCCAGCGCTCCTCCTGGTCTCGTTCCTGCGCCTTCTTCTTCAACGCCCTCTCGTTGACCTTCTGGGTGTCGCACGCCGCTCGTACGGGGTCGATGGCCTGGCGGGCGAGGGTCACGGCGTGCTCGTACCGGCCGCCCCGGATGGCCGTCTTCGCATCCCGGATCCGGCGGGCCGCAGTCGCGCGGGTCTCCACCTCGGTGAGGGGGACGAGGACGTCGACGAAGGCCCCGGCATCGAGCTGGGTGATCGCGTCGCTCCAGGTCGCGTGCGGGATACGCACGGGCTCCTGCGCGGTGGCGGCCGGCCAGTGCTTCACCTCGGCCAAGCCGGTGACGGTCAGGTCGGCGGTCAGGTTCAGGTCCGCGCCGGCCCTTGCCTTCTCCAGGCCGCGCAGCTGCGCCTCGGTGACGGTCGTCTCCAAGGTGAGCATCGTCCCGAACGGCTTGAGGCCGATGGGGGAGCTGGCGTGCAGGGTGCCGGTCCAGCTGGCTGGCCCCGGCACGTCGAAGGCCCAGAGGTTGCCGCTGATGAGGAACGGCGCGTCTACGGTGTACTCGCCGTGGGCGGTGACCTCGAAGGAGAGGCTGAGGCGGTGAACGTCCCACCCCAGGTTGAAGTTCACGTGCTGCTGCGCGCGTATGTTCAGGTTGTAAGCGTGTCCGTAGCTGAAGTTGGCCATCGTTCCTCGTCCGGGTCAGGCGGCGCTACACGATGATCGCAGCCAGGGTGGCTCACCGTGGGGGTTCTGCCAGCTTCAGCGCGCTGGATCGTGGACGAGGTGCCGGGCAAGCCTCCGCTGCTCGTACGGGTGGGATGCGCGGCGCTGGCGAACCGGTGAGGACAACGACCGCGTCAGGATGAGGCATGGAACGGATCGACGCGCAGCACGTCAGCGAGCCCGGCCTAGCTAGTGGTCCTGGACATCACCGCCGCCGATGAGGCAACCGCCCAAGCAGTGATGGCTGGTCTGGAGCGGTGGTGGGCCACCTCCGGCATCACGCCCGTACGGCGCGAGCCCGGGTCGCCGGGGGTGGAGGCCCGCGTCTTCGCGGACATCAGAAGGCCAGGCTCCTCTGGGACAACAGTCGTTGAGGCCGATCGCAGCGATCCTGCGTGACCATGGCGGCGACCTGTCGATGCGGGAGCTTGAGCGCGAGCACAGCGTGACGTGACCGGCCGCAAGGCCCCGGCCAGGACACCGACGCTCGACCTGTGCCCAGAGACGGACCGGGCCCAGCTCTCGTACCGCCGGGCGGAGAAAATCATCAAGGAGAACATCCGGCTCCTGGCCAACCCGCTCGCCTCCCCCGAGGACATCGAGGACCTGGGCGGCTGGACCCTGCACCGACTGCGGCACTCCGCGCTCAGGCCGTGAGGTGACAGATAGCTCAGCGTGATACTCCTGGGAACTCGCCTTCCGGCAAGATCGTTCAATCGGCATGCCGCACCGCCCAGACACCCCTGCCGCACGTCCCATCACCGACGCCGACATCCCTACCGCTGTCGAGACTCTCGCCCGGGCCTTCGCTGACTACCCCTACACCCGGCACGTGGTCGACGCAGACGACCACGAGGACCGGATCCGACGCTTCCAGGAGCTCTGCTTGACCCGCGTCGGGATGGTGTACGGCCGCGTGTGGGTTGCCGGCAGGGGCCGCGCTGTCGCGGTCTGGGCCACCCCTGACCGGGATCCCTCGCCCGCCTTTGCCGAGGTCGGCCCGCTGCTTGGCCACCTCACCGGTGACCGGACGGCTGCCTACGAGTCCGCGGAGCAGGCCACCGCTCCGTACCGGCCGCAAGAGCCGGCGTGGTTCCTCAACACGGTGGGAGTCACCCCTGAAGCGCAGGGGCAGGGCCTTGGCAGCGCGGTGCTAGTTCCCGGCATTGAGGCGGCTGCACGCGCTGGGTGCCCGGCTTTCCTGGAGACCTCCAGCGAACGAAACGTGAAGTTCTACGAGCGCCTCGGCTTCAAGGTCACAGCCGAGGTCTTGCTCCCCGACAACGGCCCCCGCACGTGGTGCATGCACAAGGACCCCCGCTAGGACTTCGGGGCCACCGCGGCGCCAGCGTCCCCGGAACCCGGTCATCGGGTTCACTCGTACGACTCGTCGTCCCCACCTGCGGCCCGCTCATCGTCGTCGAAGAAGTCGTTGACCTCGTCCTCGGTGAGCACGTCGCGCGCGTTTTCCATGCGTCTCATCTGCTACAGAGAGCTACTTGTCACTTCGCGGCAGCTTCGGGAGAACAGGCCGACGGCGCCGCCACCACCAGCCGCATGGCCCCGTAGCCAGCGTCTTTGACCTCGGTCTGCCAGAAGGCGTTGGTGTCCGGACGGCGGCCAGCCCCGTCGGTCCGGAGGCAGTCGGCAATGCCGCGACGGTGCAGCCACGGGTCGTGCGACGGCTGTTACGCGCTGGATCCGGCCCTGAGCTGCTCGATGGTGTCGAGGAGGTTGTAGTGGGCGCGCTTCTCGATGATCTTCCCGTCCTTGAAGGTGAAGAGGTTGAACATCGAGAAGCGCACGTGTGCGCCTGCCGGAGGTACTCCCCAGAACTCGCCGCCTCTGGTCTCCCTTGACCACGACGAAGGCGCCGACCCGGTCGCCTTCGGCCACGGTGCGCTCGACCGTCAGGCGGCTCCCCTTGAAGGCGTCGATGTGCTCCTTCTCCGCGGCGATGAACCCGTCGGCACCCGGGCGGGGCGTGTCGAGCTGGTTGTAGAAGATGAAGTCCTCATGGAACATGCCGGTCACCGCCGCGTAGTCCTCACCTTCGAGGGCTTCGTAGAAGTGGCGTACCAGGTTCGTGTGGGTCTCTGTGGACATGCTTGCCCCTCAGGGGTGTTGGGCCGGCGGGCCGACTGTGGTTCGGCGTTCCGTGGCGGCCCGGCGGGCCCCGGCTGGATCACCCGTCACCCCACGACCATGACCGAGGAAGACCGGGCCGGCCTGAAGGAGGTCCTGGCCCGCTGCCCCGAACTGGACAAGGCGGCCGGACACGTCCGCGATTTTGGCGAGATACTCACCGACCGCCTTGGCTCCACACTCCCCACCTGGATCGACGCAGTCGACGCTAGCCAGCTGCCCGGTGTCACAGGCTTCGCACTCCACTTGCTCCGAGACCTCGACGCCGTGACCGCCGGGCTCACTCTCGACTGGAGCTCCGGCAGCATCGAGGGCGCCGTCAACCGCATCAAGAAGATCAAGCGGCAGCTCTACGGCCGAGCCGGATTCGAACTACTCCGCAAAATGATCTTGTTTCAGTAGCTTGCGCGACAGTGTCGGTCTGTCGCTGGTTGGCACGTTAGAGGGCGTTAAGTCCGTTTCTGGTAGCGGCCGCGTCCGGGTTGCTCGAGGAATCCCTGACGGGCGAGTCGTCCCAGGCGGGAGCGGGTGACGTTGATCGAGGGCTCGTCGGTGGGCAGGCCGAGGTGCTCGTGCAGATCGTGGACGCGGAACACCTTGCCGGGGTGCTCGTTGAACGCGGTCACGATGCGCTGGTAGACGGTGGCGGTGGTGGTCTGCGCGGGGGCCGGTTCGTGGTCGGGTGGGGTGAGGCCGTCGATGACCTTGCGGGTGGCGGTGAGCTCGGCCAGGCGGGCTTCGGTCTCGGCGAGGGCGGTGGTGAGCCGCTCGATCTGCTCGCGCAGGTTGTCGGCTCGTGCGGCGGTCTCATCGTGTTCGGTCTGCAGCAGTCGCAGGAGTTCGCAGACGTTCACGCGGCCAGCTCCACGTCGTCACGCCATGTGGGGGTAGGGGTGGT
>NZ_JBVJWD010000055.1:0-41356 GCF_055602785.1 Streptomyces sp. NPDC037301 | reverse complement strand
CCCCCCCCCCCCCCCCCCCCCCCCCCCCCCCCCCCCCCCCCCCCCCCCCCCCCCCCCCCCCCCCCCCCCCCCCCCCCCCCCCCCCCCACCACCCATCCGGTGCACCGCCGCCAGGGGAGCCCACCGCTCCCCCACACAGACCGGAAAGACCATGGCTTCCACCACACCGATAGACACGCCGCCGGCACCGCCGGTGGCGCGCAAGAGCGCCAGGCCCAAGACCGGGCGCGCGGGCGACAAGATCTTCCTGGGCCTCTCAAGGGGCTCGGGCATTCTGCTGCTCGTGATCATGGCGTCGATCGCCGTGTTTCTCACCTACCGCGCCGCGCTCGCCGTGTCCAAGGACGAAGGCAACTTCTTCACCACCTTCGACTGGAACCCGGCCGGCGACCCCCCGGTCTTCGGCATCGCGGTCCTCCTCTTCGGCACGATCGTCAGCTCGATCATCGCGATGGCCATCGCCGTCCCGGTCGCTGTCGGTATCGCCCTGTTCATCTCGCACTACGCGCCGCGCAAGCTGGCCGCGCCCCTCGCGTACGTCGTCGACCTGCTCGCCGCAGTGCCGAGCATCGTGTACGGCATCTGGGGGGCCCTCTTCCTGGTCCCGTACCTGGAGGGCCTGAACCTCTGGCTCGACCAGTTCTTCGGCTGGACCTACTTCTTCGAGAAGACCGAGGTCGGCGTCGCCCGCTCGCTCTTCACCGTCGGCATCCTGCTCGCGATCATGATCCTGCCGATCGTGACCAGCGTCAGCCGCGAAGTCTTCCTCCAGGTCCCGAAGATGAACGAGGAAGCCGCCCTCGCCCTCGGCGCCACCCGCTGGGAAGTCATCCGCCTCTCGGTGCTCCCCTTCGGCCGCTCCGGCGTGATCTCCGCCTCGATGCTGGGCCTGGGCCGTGCGCTCGGCGAGACGATGGCCGTCGCCACGGTCCTGTCGCCGAGCTTCGTCATCTCCGGACATCTGCTCAATCCGGGTGGCGGAACCTTCGCCCAGAACATCGCCGCGAAGTTCGACGAAGCCGACGAGCTCGGGCGCGACGCCCTGATCGCCTCCGGCCTCGTGCTCTTCATCCTCACCCTGCTGGTCAACGGCGCGGCCCGGCTGATCATCGCCCGCCGCAAGGAATACTCGGGGGCCAACGCATGAGCCAGGCAGCCAACACCGGCATCCAGGAACGCCCCACCCCGATGGCGCCCACACGCAAGACCAGCCTCAGCAGCCGGGCCCTGCCCCGCTGGGCCCCCCTCGCCTTCGCGGCCGTCGCGATCGCACTGGGCGTGGGCATCGGCGCGGCGGCGGGCTGGCGCAGCCACACCCAGTGGGGACTGCTCTCCGCCCTGCTCTTCGTCGTCATCTCGTACGTCACGACGACGGTCGTCGAGAACCAGCGCCAGGCCAAGGACCGCCTCGCCACCAGCGTCGTCTGGGTGTGCTTCCTCCTTGCCGTCGTCCCGCTGTTCTCGCTGATCTGGACGACGGTCAGCCGCGGCGCCAAGGTCCTCGACGGTTACTTCCTGACCCACTCCATGGCCGGTGTCCCCGGCATCGAGGCGGGCGGCGGCGTCTACCACGCGCTGATCGGCACCCTGGAGCAGGTCGGCATCGCCACCCTGATCTCCGCCCCGATCGGCCTGCTGACCGCCGTCTACCTGGTGGAGTACGGCAAGGGCGCGCTCGCCAAGGCCGTCACGTTCTTCGTCGACGTGATGACGGGTATCCCGTCCATCGTCGCCGGTCTCTTCATCCTGTCGATCATGCTGATGGCGGAACTCCAGCCATCCGGCCTGATGGGTTCGCTGGCCCTGTCGATCCTGATGCTCCCGGTCGTGGTCCGCTCCACCGAGGAGATGCTCAAGCTCGTCCCGAACGAGCTCCGCGAGGCATCGCTCGCCCTCGGCATCCCGAAGTGGCGCACCATCCTGAAGGTGGTCATCCCCACCGCGATCGGCGGCATCACCACCGGTGTGATGCTCGCGATCGCCCGGATCGCCGGCGAGACCGCGCCGATCATGCTGCTGGTCTTCGGCAGCCAGCTGATCAACCCCAACCCCTTCCAAGGTGCACAGTCCTCGCTCCCGTTCTACATCTGGGAGCAGTACAAGATCGGCAGCGAGCCGTCGTACGACCGTGCCTGGGCCGCCGCCCTGGTCCTGATCGCCTTCGTCATGATCCTCAACCTGGTGGCCCGCGGCATCGCCCGCTGGAAGGCCCCGAAGACCGGCCGCTGACCGCGGCACGAAAGAAGCAGTGATTCAGATGGCCAAGCGCATCGACGTCAGCGGCCTGTCCGCCTACTACGGCTCCCACCTCGCCATCGAGGACATCTCGATGACCGTGGAGCCCCGCTCCGTGACCGCCTTCATCGGCCCGTCCGGCTGCGGCAAGTCCACCTTCCTGCGCACCCTGAACCGTATGCACGAGGTCACCCCCGGTGGCCGCGTCGAGGGCAAGGTGCTGCTGGACGACGAGAATCTGTACGGGACGAACGTCGACCCGGTCACCGTGCGCCGCACGGTCGGCATGGTCTTCCAGCGTCCGAACCCGTTCCCGACCATGTCGATCTTCGACAATGTCGCGGCGGGCCTCAAGCTGAACGGCTCGTACAAGAAGAACCAGCTGTCGGACATCGTCGAGAAGTCCCTGCGCGGCGCCAACCTCTGGAACGAGGTCAAGGACCGGCTGAACAAGCCCGGCTCCGGTCTCTCCGGCGGCCAGCAGCAGCGCCTGTGCATCGCCCGCGCGATCGCGGTCGAGCCGGAGGTACTGCTGATGGACGAGCCGTGCTCCGCCCTGGACCCGATCTCCACCCTCGCCATCGAGGACCTGATCGGCGAGCTGAAGGAGCGCTTCACGATCGTCATCGTGACGCACAACATGCAGCAGGCGGCCCGTGTCTCGGACCGCACGGCGTTCTTCAACCTCGCGGCGGTCGGCAAGCCCGGCAAGCTCGTGGAGATCGACGAGACGGAACGCATCTTCTCCAACCCGTCCGTTCAGGCAACCGAGGACTACATCTCGGGACGCTTCGGATAGTCACCCGGCAACGGGGCTGACGTGGGCCGGGGGCGTGGGTGGTTACGCCCGGTGGTGGGTTTCCACCGGCGAACCGCCTCACCCCTCCGGCGAACCGGCCTTGTCCTCAGACTGCCTTGAGGTGCTGCATGGCGGTGCCACCGCAAGGCGAAGGGGCCGCCCCCACTCCCCGCAGGGGGAGTGGGGGCGGCCCCATTTCCGTACAACCACGATCACGCCGGGCAAAGGGCGAAGCGGCCACCGGACGACCCCGGCGACCCCACCGCCCCGTCACCCGAACAGCAGCACCACAACCCCGTAACTGGCGGCGGCGACCAACCCCGCGGCCGGCATCGTGATGAACCACCCCAGGATGATGTTCTTGGCAACACCCCACCGCACCGCGTTCACCCGCTTCGTGGCGCCCACACCCATGATCGCCGAGGTGATCACATGCGTCGTGGAGATCGGCGCGTGAAACAGGAACGCCGAGCCGAACATGATCGACGCGCCCGTCGTCTCCGCGGCGAACCCCTGCGGCGGGTCCAGCTCGATGATCTTCCGGCCGAGCGTCCGCATGATGCGCCAGCCACCCGCGTACGTACCCAGCGAGAGCATCAGCGCGCAGACGAGCTTCACCCAGACCGGAATCGGGTCGCTCGGGCTCTCGACATCGGCGATGACCAGGGCCATCACGACGACACCCATCGTCTTCTGCGCGTCCTGCAGACCGTGGCCGAGCGCCATGCCCGCGGCCGAGACCGTCTGGGCGATCCGGAAGCCGCGCTTGGCCTTGTGCGGGTTGGCCTTCCGGAACATCCACATGATCGCGACCATCACCAGATAGCCGACGACCAGGCCGATGACCGGCGAGAGGAACATCGGGATGACGACCTTGTCGAGCACCCCGTCCCAGTGCACCAGTGTCCCGCCGGCGAGCGCCGCACCGACCATGCCGCCGAACAGCGCGTGCGAGGACGAGGACGGCAGCCCGAAGTACCAGGTGACGAGGTTCCAGATGATCGCACCGACGAGCGCGGCGAAGAGGATTCCCATCCCCTTGTCCCCCTCGGGGGTCGCGATCAGACCCTCACTGACGGTCTTGGCGACACCGCTGCCGAGGAATGCACCGGCAAGGTTCATCACCGCGGCCATCGCCAGTGCCGCACGTGGTGTCAGTGCACGGGTGGAGACGGACGTGGCGATGGCATTCGCCGAGTCGTGGAAGCCGTTCGTATAAGTGAAGCCGAGCGCGACACCGATGGTCACGATCAGCGCAAAGGTGTCCACGTGGTTCAGGACTCCTTGACCGCGATGGTCTCCACCGTGTTGGCGACATGCTCGAACGCGTCGGCCGCCTCTTCCAGCACGTCCACGATCTGCTTGAGCTTCAGCACCTCCATGGCGTCGTACTTGCCATTGAAGAGATGGGCCAGCAGCTTGCGGTGGATCTGGTCGGCCTGGTTCTCCAGACGGTTGACCTCGATCCAGTACTCGGTGAGGTTGTCCATCGTCCGCAGACCCGGCATCGCCTCGGCGGTCAGCTCGGCCGCCCGGGCCAGCACCTCGATCTGCTGCGCCACGCCCTTGGGGAGTTCTTCGACCTGGTACAGCACGACCAGGTCGACGGCCTCCTCCATGAAGTCCATGATGTCGTCGAGCGACGATGCGAGGTTGTAGATGTCCTCGCGGTCGAACGGCGTGATGAAAGAGGAGTTCAGCTGGTGGAAGATCGCGTGGGTGGCATCGTCCCCCGCGTGCTCCGCTGCCCGCATGCGCTCCGCGATCTCGACTCGGGAGGCAGAGTCCGCCCCGAGCAGTTCCATCAGGAGTTTCGAGCCCGTGACGATGTTGTCCGCGGATGCGGAGAACATGTCATAGAAGCTCGTCTCCCTGGGGGTCAGACGAAAGCGCACGTGGGGTCCTCGGATGCTTTGGATTCGGTCAGGCTGATGCTAGGCGCATCATCCGGCCACGGCTAACCGGCATTCTTCAGTGTCGCGCATCGGGCACTGTGATCAGCACGGGCCCCCGGTCACGGTTCGGCAGAATTCGTTAGGATATACCCACCAGGGGTATATAAACGGCAGGGTTAAGGGAAAACGGGAGGCAGCAATGACCACCACCGAGGCCGCGGAGACGGAGCCCGTCGTCACCGACCACGACCGGGGTATTCACGGCTATCACCACCAGAAGGACGAACACCTCAAGCGGCTGCGCCGGATCGAGGGCCAGATCCGCGGTCTGCAGCGGATGGTCGACGAGGACGTCTACTGCATCGACATACTCACCCAGGTCTCGGCGTCCACGAAGGCGCTCCAGTCCTTCGCGCTCCAACTGCTGGAAGAGCACCTGCGGCACTGCGTCGCCGACGCGGCGGTCAAGGGAGGCGACGAGATCGACGCGAAGGTCGAGGAGGCCACGAAGGCCATCGCCCGCCTGCTCCGTACCTGATACGGGGAGATGCCCGGTGCGGGAAGAATGCCCGGTGCCGGCCGGGGATGCCCGGTGCGGGGCAGGGTCTGACGCGGGGCGGGGCCCCGCACTCACCCCCGGTGGTCGGCCTGCCGGGGGACGGCGGTTCGCTCAGTGATCACCCGGACGTTCAGCACCTCGTCGATACGGTCCGCACTGAGCCGTTCCCCGATCGCGGCCGACGCGGCGATCATCAGCTCACCGCAGAGCTCGATCTCGGCGAGGGCCACATGGTCAGATACGGTCCGCGTGCCGAGCGTCACCACGTCACTCACCTCTCACTGCCGTCGCCGACTTCCTAGCGTAGGGAGCGGACCACACGCCGCGCATGGCACGGACGGACCATTTCGCACCCGCCGGCATGCCTACGCCCCCGCCTTCGTCCGTGCCCTCGCCCGAGTGCCGCCCGGCTATCTCTGCCGGATCTTCCCGGTGTAGATGTCGCGATCGTCCGGCAGTCGCACGGAGACCGGTACCCCGAATCCGTACAGCAGCGTCGTCGACACCACCTCCACCGCCGGCCCCTCGTTGGCGAAGCTGAACCGGTGGCGCACCTTGCGCAGCCGCCCCTGTTCGTCCAGATACGCGTCGAACGCCACCGTGTCCGTGTGGAACCCTTTCGCCGCCGCGGCCAGTGCCCCGCGAGATTTCGGCGATGCCTCGCGCGCCGCCCGGCCGATGTCCGAGATCCCCCGGTAGTGCCGCACGGCCACTCCGGCGAGCTCGGTCCTTCCTACGTACGTCACCTGCCGCGCCCCGCGCAGCAGTTCGGCGGCGGCCGTCGGATCGGTCACTCCGCCAGTGACCAGATTGCCGTCCTCCAGGGTCGTCGTGTCGATCCTGACCCACTTGTCCGCGGGCACACCGGCGCCGCGGTTCATCATGTAGAGCGCACCGGGGGCCAGCAGTTCGGTGATGGGACGGTGCTCGTCCTCGCCGGCGGCGTCCTCGGGCAGCACGACCTTGAGCCGGCCCACCTGGTTGCGGAAGTCGTACGTCCCCCGGCCCCTGATCGTCACCCGCGTCCCGCCCGCCGCGGTCTCCATCGACGTACGCACCTCGGCGCTTCCGGCGACGGACCGGGCTCCGGCCCCGATCACCGTCCCCGTCCCGGTCCCACTCACCGTCCCCGCGAGCACCGCGGCCGCGCGGTGGACCGCGTCGAGGGAGTCGGCCCCGCCCCGTTCATCGGCCATGGCACGGTCGCCGCCGCCACCGCCGCCCGAGCATCCGGCGGTCGCCGCCATCACGCCCACCACGGCAAGGGCGCAGACAGCGCGCGCCCCGCCTCCGGACCTGTGCTGCTGCACCACCATCGCCTGCCAACCCCCAACGACGTACCGCTTGCCCGAGCCCTCCACCCGTTCCGCATAACGACAGCCCGTGTCCCCCGTCACGCCGCTCCCGTACGCCACACCGCCGGGTGGCCGTGCCCAGTACCGTGGACGGGTGTATGTCCAACACACCGATGAGGTCCCGCAAACTCCCCCCACCCCCGCGTCCTTTGGGCACGAGCCCACGACCGTGGAACGCGGCTCGTTCTGCACCGCCCGCTGCAGCTGCGGCTGGTCCGGGCCGGCCCGCCGCTCCCGGGACCGGGCCCGCACGGACGCCGCGGAGCACAGCGCGGCGTCCTGACTCCCTCGTTCCACTCCCCTGACCTCTCCCCCACCGACCGGCCCTGAGCTCCACGACCCGGAGGTCCGATGAACCTGCCACCCCTGCCCGACCGGCGCACCCTGCTCACCGCGGGCGCCACAGCAGCACTCACCGGCGTCACCGCGACCGCCTGCAGCGGCACATCCGTCGCCGGTTCCGGAACCGGCGACGGGGGCAACTCCTCGGGCACGTCAGGCACCGCGGGCAACACCACTCCTGCCTCACCGGTCTCATCGGTCCCGTCGAAACCCTCCCCCTCCGGCCCGGCGAACTGGTCCGCCCTGGCCAGGAGCCTCGACGGCACCCTCGTACGCCCCCAGGACGCGGCCTACCCGACCGCCCGTCAGCTCTACAACACCCGCTTCGACGTTCAGAAGCCCGCCGCCGTCGCATACGTCAGGCACGAGGCGGACATCCGCGAGTGCCTGGCCTTCGCCCGTCGCACCGCCACCCCCGTGTCCATCCGCAGCGGCGGTCATTCCTACGCCGGCTGGTCGAGCGGCAACGGACGCCTCGTCCTTGACGTCTCGTCACTGTCCCGCGTCGACAGGAACGGCACGATCGGCGCGGGCGCCAAGCTCATCGACGTCTACCGGGGCCTCGCCCGCCACGGTCTGACGATCCCCGGTGGCTCCTGCCCCACGGTCGGCATCTCCGGCCTCACCCTCGGCGGCGGCCACGGTGTCGCCTCCCGCGCGTACGGCCTGACCTGCGACAGCCTCACCGCGGCGACCGTCGTCACGGCCGACGGCAAGACCCTCACCGCGGACGCCAAACACCACCCGGACCTCTTCTGGGCGCTGCGCGGCGCGGGCAACGGCAACTTCGGCGTGGTCACCGAGCTGACGTTCCGTACCCGCCCGGCCCCGCAGACCGTCACCGCGTACATGTCCTGGCCGTGGTCGCGCGCCCGGGCCGTCATCCAGGCCTGGCAGGAGTGGGGACCGTCCCAGCCCGACCAGATCTGGTCCTCGGCACATCTCGCCGCGGGCCCGGGCGGCGGCCACCCGACCGTTTCGGTGGCCGCGTTCAGCCTCGGTACTTACGGCGAACTGCAGAACGCCGTCGACCGCCTCGCCGACCGGATCGGTGCCCCGGCCTCCTCCGTCTCGCTGCGCCGCCGCAGCTACCAGGAGTCGATGCTCGTGTACGCGGGCTGCTCGGGCATCACCGACGCCCAGTGCCATCTGCCGGGCACGACACCCGGCCGCACCCCACAGGGCACCCTCCAGCGCGAGACGTACGCCGCCGCGTCCGACTTCTACGACCGCTCCCTGCCCCCGGCGGGCGTGAATGCCCTGCTCGACCGGGCCGAGGCGTTCACCCGGATCCCCGTCACCCAGGGCGGAGGCGGCGGCTCCATCGCGCTCACCGCACTCGGCGGGGCGATCAACCGGGTCTCCCCACAGGCGACGGCCTTCGTCCACCGCCGCTCACGCGTACTCGCCCAGTACATCGGTGCCTGGAGACCCGGCACGGCGGGCAGCGCCCAACAGGACTGGCTGAAAAACACCCACGCGGCGATGCGCCGGTACGCGTCCGGAGCGGCGTACCAGAACTACACGGACCCGACGCTGACCGACTGGCGCCGGGCCTACTACGGCTCGGCGGCCGACCGTCTCACCCAGCTGAAGAAGCAGTACGACCCCGGCCGCCTCTTCGCTTTCCCGCACGCTCTCTGACGTACGGTGATGCCCGTGCCGTGCGGTCACGGGCATGACGTACGGCCACGGGCCTGGCGTCCGGCCCGGGGGCTCGGCGTCCGACCACAACCCCGGCCCCGGCACCGGCCACCGATGGTCCCGGCCGCCTCCTACGCGGCCAGGTCCTTCTCGCCGGCCCCGCCGCCAGTCCCCGGCCGCGGCTCGGGAATCCCGAACGCCCCGGCCCGCCCGTCCGCCGCAACCGACAGCTCCGGCCGGCGCGACCGTACGAGCCACCCGAGCCGGTCCGAACGGGAGACGGCCGCCACCAACGGGGTCAGCAGCATCATCGCCAGCGGGGCGAGCAGCAGAGCGGCTGCCGTGCCGAGCGCGAATCCGCCGATGACGTCGGTCGGGTAGTGGACACCCATGTAGATCCGGCAGAAGCCTTCCAGCAGGGCGAGCGCGATCGCGGCGATGCCGAACTTCCGGTTGGCCACGAAGAGCCCGACGGCCAGAGCCATCGCCATCGTGGCGTGGTCGCTCACGAAGGAGAAGTCGTTCTTCCCGTCCACCAGGACATCCAGCCCCTGGTGATCCCGGAACGGACGCGGCCGCTCCACGAAGCCGCGGATCGGGATGTTGATGAGCAGCGCGATCCCGGCGGCGAGCGGCGCCCAGACGATCCCGGCGACCGCCGTCACCGAGTCATCGGCCGTGCCGCGCCGGCGCACGCTCCACCAGCACCACAGGACCACCAGGACCATGCCGAGCATGATCCCGTACTCGCCGACGAACTCCATGACCCGGTCGAACCAGGTGGGAGCGGACTTCGCGAGTCCATTGATGTCATAGAGCAGGCTGACGTCGGGGTTCGACCCATCCAGTGCGAGTCCAGCCATCTGCTGCGGCCCCTTGCCTTGTCTGCTACCGCGGTCCACACCCATGTGCACCGCTTTGACGAACCCCCGTGTCGGTTCGATCACTGCGTGGATCGGTAAATCGGTAATGCGCGGATCAGTACTGCGTGGCGGCTCTGTCCCTGAGGTCTTCCCCGGTCGGCGCCGCATGGTCGGTGCACCACTGTCCGGTCCACCCAGGGAACGACGTGCCCCGTGCGTACGTTCCACTCTCCACCGAATGATCACCATGACGTTATCGAAGAGTGACTCATCGTCGCAGCTCAGGGCCCAGGCTTCACGGAGAGTTCCGGCCACCGCCGGCCCGGCGTCATGCCGCCGGGAGGGCGGTCGGAAGGGCCGCGGCCCCGTCCTTGGTCACGCGCGTCGCCCCGAAGTAGTCGGGCGTATCGATCTTGTCGAACCGGATCACGGCCCCGGTGTACGGAGCGTTGATCATGTACCCGCCGCCGACGTACAGCCCCACGTGGTGGATGGCCCGTGAGTTGTTCAGATCGTCCGAAAAGAACACCAGGTCACCCGGGAGCAGTTCGTCCCGCGAGGGGTGCGGCCCGGCGTTGTACTGATCGTTCGCCACCCGGGGCAGCTCGATGTCCACGGTGCGGTACGCGGCCTGGGTCAGCCCCGAACAGTCGAACCGCCCGCCCTGCGCGGCCGTACCGTTGCCGCCCCACAGGTACTTCGTACCGAGCTTCTTCTGCGCGAAGTAGATCGCCCCGGCCGCCTGCTGCGAGGGCTGCACCCGTCCGACGGGCCGGGCGAAGCTCTTCTCCAGGGACCGGATGATGGTGACGTAGTTCTGCGTCTCCTCAATGTCCGGAACCCCGCCCGACCGGATCACCCGGTACGCACCGGCGTTGTACGCGGCCAGCATGTTGTCCGTCTGATCCCCCGGCACCTTCTTCACGTACCCGGCCAGTTCGCAGTCGTACGAGGCCGCGGACGGAATCGCATCGGCCGGGTCCCATACGTCCCGGTCCCCGTCCTTGTCCCCGTCGATCCCGTGACCGGCCCAGGTGCCCGGGATGAACTGGGCGATGCCCTGAGCGGCGGCGGGACTCTCGGCCCGGGGGTTCCACCCGCTCTCCTGATACAACTGGGCGGCCAGCAGGGCCGGGTTGATGGCGGGGCAGAGGTTGCCCCACTTCTGCACCAGGGGCTGGAATTTCGCGGGCACCGCCCCCTTCGCCAGCGCGACGGCTCCGCTGCTGCCGGAACTGACCAGTCCGGCAGCAGCGGAGTACGTACCGACGACGAGCAGCGCCACGAAGCACATGGCCATGCCGACGCCGATGCCACCAACCACCCAGAATTTCCGCACCCCTCAACCATCCCCCATCGGAGCCGGGTTCATGAGCGATTTCGCGGGTGTGTACGAATCAACCGGGTCATCAAGGTCGTTGACCGGCCACTCCGGCGCACTGACCAGCCATCAGGATGCTCCGGTGGACCAGTAGTCGGAGTGCACGTTGGGGCGCGGAAGGGGATAGACCCCTTCGTAGGCGGGCCCGTTCGGCTTGGAGGTGGAGTCGGCGACCTTCGACTCCTTCACGCAGGGGCTGTCCGCTTCGAAGAACGCCTGCCCCTTGCCGCGGAAACTCACACTGATGCCGAAGCCGGCCTTCGTCTGTGCGTAGACCGCCGGGAACTCCTTGTCGTTGTTCTTCGCCTTGATGCGGTAATCGCTCTTGCGCCAGAACTTCTCGACCTGGTCCAGGAAGCTTTGCCGGCGCTCCGCCGACACGATGGTCATCACGGTGCGCCTGCGCGTCACATCGCAGCTGCCCGTCGTCGTCGGGCCGTGCGCCCACTGCACCTCGGGGTCGATCTCCTTCAGCACGGCGTCGAGCATGCCGTCGGACCGTTCGGCGGCCTCCTGCATGTCCATGCCGCTCTCCTTGGTGCTCTTGGTGCTCTTGGTGGCCCCGGCGCTCTCGCTGCCGCTCGATTGTCCGCTCTCGTTGCCGCAGCCGGACAGTGCGAAGCCGAAAGCCAAGGCCACCGCGACGATCTGGAACCTTCGCTTCATCGCTGTTCCTCCATCTTGAGCCGGTCGGAGTGTCCCGACACGATCAGAGCGATGCTGTCCGCCGACATAGCGTCCCGTACCGGATCGAAGTAGTTGGAGTGCGCGTCGAAGCTCACACCGTCGGTGCTGATCAGAGGCTGGCCGGGGGCCACCGGGAACCGCGTGCCCCCGAAGGCCTTGCTCGCCGGGTCCTTGCCGAACCAGAGGTCGTCGTCGCCCGGGTCGGCCAGGTCTCCGGCGAGGTATGCACCGGCGGGCCCTCCCAGAAGCATCCCGATCGCACCCACGGCGGTCTGTGTCTTGGACGGGAGCTTGGTCACCGGGTCGTTGGCCGCGGCACCGACGAAGACATGCCCGCTGCCGACGCCGAGGTCCACGGCGCGATCCACGCCCACCCCCGGACTGCCTACCAGAATGATGTCGTCCACCCCCGGAATACCACCGTCGCGCTGCGTCGCGGCGCCCACGGTACGTGAACCGTAGGAGTGCCCGATGGCCGTGATGTGCGGGTCCTTGTTCTGATTGGTGGCCGCGATACCACCCATGAAGTCGCTGTAGGCCACGCCGCCCTTCTCCGCACGGCCGGTGCCCGCGACCGCCAGGCTGTGCAGCCCGTCCGGCGTCTGCGGTGCGTCGTATCCCAGCCAGACGATCGACGCGGTGG
The DNA here is from genome assembly GCF_055602785.1 of Streptomyces sp. NPDC037301. Lineage (NCBI taxonomy): Bacteria > Bacillati > Actinomycetota > Actinomycetes > Kitasatosporales > Streptomycetaceae > Streptomyces > Streptomyces sp. NPDC037301. The sequence goes on along the minus strand of NZ_JBVJWD010000055.1, from coordinate 28,953 downwards.
ACGAGTCGTAACCCTGGGCGCCGATCGCCGTGTCACGGGCACGCTTGAGATCGTTCTTCGCGAATTCCTCGTCGAGGGAGGTGTTCAGCCCCGGCACATAGGCCGACACGTTCTTCGAGGTGTCGGGGTTCCCGTAGGAGACGATGGCCCGCCCGTTGCCCTCGTCGCTGATGCCGATCAGGTACATCGGCGGCTTGCTCCCCTCCTGCAGCTGCCGGTCGATCTCCTTCAACGCCGCCAGCTGGTCCTTCGACTTGGAGTCGGTCTTCCCCTCCAGCTTCGAAATCAGGTCCGGGAGGTTCTTCCGGTTGGCCGCGTCCCTGTCCGCCACCGGGATGCCGTCCAGATTGCCGATCTTGTCCGGGGAGAGCTCCAGGTACTGATCGCGCTGTTGCTGCGTCAGCCCGTTCCACCAGTCCCTGCGTTGGGCGGCAGTCCCATTGTAGGGAATACGGTCGTTGAGGTATTTGCGCTTCGCGTCCCGTACCGCCGACTCGACGCGGCTACCGGAGCCGGGCAGCCCGGCCACCGCGCCGCCGCCCCCGCCGGAAGCCTTGGTCATGTCCCAGGCGGCGGCTACGTACTTGCCCTTGTCCCACTTGCCGCCGGCGCCCCGTGCGGCCTGGGCGTACTGGTCGGCGATGTCCTTGGCGGTGTCGACGGGGTGGGAGACCGTGTCGACGACACCGCTGACGTCGCCCCACAGGCCGTCGTCGCCGACGACGCCGGTGAGGAAGTTGCCGTCCGAGGGGCGGGAGGAGTCGGTGTCCGAGTTTTGTCTACCCGCGTCGACCTGCGAAGAAGAACCGCCGGAGGCGGATTCGGGGGAACCGCCGGAGGTGTCGGAGCCGCCGGTGCTGTCTGTGCCACCGGAGCCACCGGAGCTGCCGGAGCTGCCGGATGAGGCGGACCCGCCGGAATCCGAGCCGCCGGATGTGGTGGACCCGCCGGATGTGTCCGAGCCGCCGGACCCCGTGCCCCCGGTCACGGTCGCGCCCTCGGATCCCGCACCGCCGGCGGAATCGGATCCGCCCCCGGTCGAGGTGCCGCCGCCGTTACCCGTATCTGTGCCGTTGCCGGCGACCACGTCGACATCGGGTGCCGGGCAGGCGCTTCCGGTCAGCTGGCAGATGGCGTTACGGATCTCCCCGGTCAGCTGCCCGCCGATGCCCGTCGCCGCGAGCCCGCCGATGAGGGCCACGACCACGAGGATCATGCCCAGGTACTCCATCGCGGTCTGACCGGCGTCCCGACGCCACTTGATCATCCGCGCGATGCTGAACGGCCGGTGCTCGGCGCGCTGTTCAGGACTGAGCCCGAACCATTCGCGCGAGCCGGCCCGGAACAACAGGACGACGACGACAACCGGCATCACCAGTTGCGTCACACCCTGCCCGCCGGTGTCCTCGCTCAGTGTCGCCAGGGCGCCGAGGGCGAGCCAGACGTGTACGGCGAGGAGCCCGCGCCAGATCCAGACGCCGCCGGTCCGCATGTACAGCGACAGTACGAATCCGGTGACACCGGGCAGTGCGGCGTACAGCACCATGCCCAGGAGGTGACCGTCGACCGCATCGACGGACGACGCCACGACCAGCGCGTCGATCGCACCCACGACGGTGACGACGAAGAGCAGCCGGACGAGAATCAGCACCGCTTGCAGAGGACGCGACAACGACTGTCTGCCCGGACGGGCCTCGGCAGCGCTTATGCCGGCGCCACCCGGTACTGCTAATTCTCGTATGCCAGACACGACGAGTCTCCCAGCTTGGTGAGTGGGCGCAGCGACAGTTCCCCCGGTCTCTGTATGCGACCACACCAACACTGGGCGCGGCATGGGCCCCAGGGCCCAATGCAGGACTCAAAGTCCCAGGCGGCCAGCCTGTCCCTTACTCCACCGACTGGCCTGATATGGGCCATTGGGGATGATGACGTGACGTCAGGGAGCTCCGGCGGACCAGAAGTCGGAGCGGACGTTGGGGCGGGGGAGGGGGTAGACGCCCTCGTAGGCGGGGCCGTTTGATGGGGTGGTGGATTCGGCGACCTCCGACTCATTTACGCAGGGGCTGTCTACCTCGAAGAAGGCTTGGCCCGCACCACCGATAATCAGAGTGACGCCGAACCCATCTCTTGTCTGGGCGTAGATAGCTGGGGAGTCCACGTCATTGTTGACGCCCTTGATCCTGTAGTCACGATTCCGCCAAATGCGTTCCACCAGCCCCAGAAAGCTCCCCCGGCGCGCCGCGGACACAACGGTCATCACCGTGCGTCTACGAGTCACAGCACAACTCCCCGTGGTCGTGGGCCCGTGAGCCCACTGCACCTTCGGCTCAATACTCTTTAACGTCGCATCCATGATGCCGTCTGCGTGAACCGCCGCTTCCTGCATATCCATGTCAGTTCTCTTTCCATAGTTCACGCACCCGGCAAGTGACACACACAACAGAAGCGCCACAGTCATCATTCGGATTCGCGGCCTCATCGATAGTCCTCAGCCTTTACTCTCTCAGATTTGCCCGAAGCAATTAGAGCGATGCTGTTAGCCGATGAAGTATCCCTATCTGGATCGAAGTACTGACGGTGCGCATCGAATGAGACCCCTCTGCCACTGAGCAGTCGCGGACCTTCGTCCACAGGAAAACGTCGCGCACCGAACGCCTCGCTCGCCGGGTCCTTACCGAACCAGAGATCGTCGTCCCCTTGATCAGCGATATCTCCTGCGATGTAGGACACGGCCGGCCCTGCGGCGATCATCCCCACCACACCGACGGCGCTCTGCTGCTTGGACGGAAGCTTGGTCACCACGTCGTGTTCTGCAGCCCCGACAAAGACGTGCTCCTTCCCAACCCCTAGATCCTCGGCACGATCAACTCCCACCCCCGGGCTACCAACCAGGATGATGTCGTCAACCCCCGGGATCCCATTTCCATGCTGCGTGGCAGCACCCACAGTCCGCGAACCATAAGAGTGACCAATAGCAGTCAGATGCGGGTCCTCGTTATCATTCGTTGCTTTCAGGCCCGCCATGAAACCGTTGTAGGCCAACCCACCTCTTTCAGCTCTCTCGTCACCCATCACGGCAAAAGATCCCAGTGGGTCATCGACCGGCGTTTGCGGTGCGTCATAGCCGAGCCAGACAATCGCCGCACTGGAAGCGTCATGCGCCTGAGTTCCGATCGCCGTATCCCGAGCACGTTTGAGATCGTTCTTCGCGAAATCCTCGTCTAGTGCAGTACTCAACCCCGGCACATACGCCGAAACATTCCGAGCCGTATCGGGGTTCCCGAACGAGACAATCGCCCGCCCATTCCCCTGGTCCCCAATGCCGAGCAGGAACATCGGAGGCTGCCGCCCCTCCTGCAACTGCCGGTCGATCTCCCGCAACCCCGCCAACTGCGTCTCCGACTTCGCGTCGTCCCGCCCCTCCAGCTTCCCCATCAGCAGCTGCAGGTTGTCCCGGTTCGCCGCATCCCTCACCACAGCCGGAATGCCGTCCAAGTTGCCGATCTGGTCCGGGTACACCGCCAGGTACTCCTCGCGCTGTTCGTCCGTCAGGCCGGCCCACCAGGCCTTCCGCTCGGCCGGTGAGGCGTCGCGGGGGATGCCGTTTTTCAGGTAGCCGCGTGCCGCGTCCCGTACCGCGGCCGCATCGCCCGCCGCATCGGTCCACGTGGCGTCGGGGACCTTCAGGCCCTCCTCGGCCCTCATCTGGCGCAGGATGCGGGCGTACCGCCAGTCGATCTCGGCCGCCGTCCGTACGGCCTTCGCCACCCGGTCCGCGATGTCCTGCGCCTTCGACACGTTCGGGTTGGGCGCGACCAGACCCGAAGGCGGCAGGAGGCCCGGCAGGGAACCCACCGACGCCGTCCCGCCCGGCAGCGGCTTTCCGTCGATCAGGCCCTCGCCCGCCGCCGGATACGTCACCGAACCGTCCGCGTGCACGGTGAACTTCAGGGACTCCGCATCATCCAGTGCCTCCCGCAAAGCCCGTTGCTGGATGCGCAGCTCATGGGCCAGGCTGTTCAGCGTCGTACGGAGCAATCCGCACTCCGTGTAGACGTATTGCAGGTTCCGGCTCATCTGCTGCAGCCGACCGACCGCCGCGTCCGCCGCCGCGCCCCGCTGTGTACCGCGCAATCCGGTCAGGAGTTGCGTCTCGATGCGGTCCCGGCCCGCGTCGGCACGGTTGCTCGCCCTGCCCCACCCGTCGGCCGCACCCTCCAGTTCGCCGCACTTCAGGTCGCGCAACTGTGCCCAGGTGAGGGTCATCGCACCTCACCCCGACCCGACGACGCCACCGACGCGAACGACGCCTTTACTGTCTCGTCCGTCTCGCCCTGGGCCCGGGCGACAGCCCTCAGCTTCCCGGCCAGCGCCCCGCATTCCCCCCGCGCGAGCTCGAACCGTCGCACCCACGACTCCCGTACCGATCCCAGCTCCGCCAGCGCGGTCAGACCTCCGGTCCCCGCGAGCAGGCCCTGGTGCGCTGTCTCCAGTTCCGACTTCACCGGGCCGAGGTGCGTACACATCCCCTCCGCACCACCGGCGGCCCGTAACCAGACCCCGTCGCTGTGCTTCAGTACGTCCCTGCCGCCGCCACCCGCCTCGCCCGCCAGATCACTCAGCCGCTGCCGGCCCCCCGGCTGTCCCACCACTGCCACTCCGGCCACCCCGTTCCGTCCTTGATCGTGGAGCGGCACTGTGCCAAATCCAGTGCGGGCGACACGCCGCGCCCGCACGCGCCTCAAGGCGTCAGGCCCTCGCAGGCCCCGCGCACCAGGCCCCGCATTTCACCCGAACGGGCTACCACCACGCCGCGCCCGAGCCGGTCGGCCGGATCCGCCAACAGTGGCGGTCGCCACATGTCACGCACCGCTGGCGCGAGTTGGCAGACACACGGAGGGAACGTGGCTCGGAGTGCGACTAGTTGTAGGCGTGCACGGCATGGGCATACAAACCGACCCACCCATCGACGAACCCATCACCGCACACGAGACCCCGGTGAACGCCGACGGCCACCTCGTGGTCGCCTTCCGCGACGACGCGGGCGTTCGTCACCCGGAGTGTGCGTCCTGGCCGGACACCGGCACACCGGCCAGGTCGAGGAGTTCGTGCATGTCCTTCACGGGGAGGGCAGGGTTTCCCGCGACGGAGCCGACCGTGTCCGTATCGGCCAGTAGCTCTCGGATCCGTGACAGCGCAAGACGCGGACCGAGCTGCCGTCTCCCGCGTCTCCGGATCGCGGCTGAGTCTGTCCAGGGCCTCAGCCCCCAGCCCTGGATCACGCAGGGCCAGCCGCCGCCGCTTCGGGTCGCAGGAGTCGGCAAACCGGGCCGCGAGTCCTTCCGAGGGGAAGCTGGGCTTGGAGGCGAGCGTCATCACGGCGCGGTGCTCCCCGTTCAGGAACAGGTCGAGCAGCAGCTCCGGTGGTGGTTCCGGATGGAATTCGCACAGCAGCAGCCGTACGGCGAAATCCTCGTCCCTGGCCAGGAGTTCCACCAGTTCCTGCGGCAGCCCCGGGCAGGTGGCGGCGCTCCGCCGCAGCCACAGATGCGCGGACGTCGCGCACCGCCGCAGCACATCCATGTCTTCACGGGCCTCCCGCACCCACGCCAGGGGGGCCAACCGGTCCTCGGGACCGACGGTGTAGTCGATGGCGGCCCGTTCGTCCTCGGTCAGTTCGGGACGTGCGGAGGCGACGAGCCGTACGTGCGGGTCCGGGCTGACGGCGAGTCGTGCGACCAGGTCCGCAGGCAGCGAAGGGTTCGCGGCGAGCGACGACAGCCGGTCGCCCTCGGCCATCAGCCGCTCGGCGAGCTCGCGACTGAGCCGGCCCACCGCGAGCAGCCGTTGGAGCTGCCACGACTCCGCGAGGGCTTCGACGAGCCACGCGGTCCGCTCCTCGTCATCGCGGCACACGCACAGCGCGGCGGCCTGCCGGACCTCCGAGTCCTGATCGTTGAGCAACGACTCCTGTGCAGAATCGTCGAGTTGGTCCCACGCGCGGCAGGCCATACGCCGGAAGAACGGCTCCGGATGGTCCGCCATCCCGGCCAGCACATGGACCGGCACACCGGCGGAAGCGGCCGTCTCGTGGCGGATGGAGTCCCGTGAATGGGTGAGCAGCCGCTCGTACGCCCAGTCCGGCAGCGGCTCCACCGGCATCCGGTACGGATTCGGCCCCATGGCCAGGATGAGGCTGATCTTCGCGGACGGATCGTCGAGAAGGCGGGCGCGCTGGACCGGGTCGGCGTTCCAGCTCGCGGCGAAGGCCTCCCTGACATCCGGTTCCGGGTGGGTGAGGATCGCGTCGACCACCTCGGGCGACAGGCCCTTGCGCTGGGCGACGTTGCTTCTGACCTGCCGGTCGTCGCAGCCGAGCAGCCGCAGCAGCACGCTGCCGGGCGCGGCCGGGTTCCACGACAGCATCTGGAGTGCGACCTCGTGGTGACGGGCCAAGGAGTTCATCGGGCAGGCCACGTCCCCAGCGCCCGCGCAAGCCGCTCGCTCTGCGCCACGGTGATCCCCCGGGCGAGGCGCAGCCCGCACCGTGGACTCATCGAACCGTCGCACTGAAGGATGCCGTCGAACGACGGCTCACCGCCGCTGAGCGGCGACGGTCCGGGTATCTCCCAGCGGGCCGGCTCCCACAGGGGATGGTCCAGCAGAAGCCGAGCCGCAACACGCGCGGCCTCGGCCACCGGCGTGCCGGCCGCCCGGACCAGCGCCGCGCTCACCGCTTCCTCCGCGTCGCCCGGCAGATCCTCGTCACCGAGCGCGGGCAACAGGAGCAGCAGCCGGGCGTACGGGTCATGGACTCCGGGCGAGTTCGGGTCGGAAGTCGTGTTCGCGATATGGCTCAGCTCCTGCCAGGACAGCCCCGGCCCGGCCTGATGCCCATCCAGGGTGGCGAGATGACCGTGCCGACACCCCCAGTCGGGATGGGAGACGAAGTATTCCGTCCCCTGGTCATCGGGAAAGTTGCGGTTCACCACCACCACGCTGTGACCACCGCCGAACGGGATACGGAAGACCGGCCACCGTTCCTGGTCCACCAGTTTCTCGTACGCCTCGTCGAGATCGGCCTCGTCCGCACCGAACCACCCCGTGACCGGCTCACCGTCCTCGTCGTCCGTCTCACCCATCCACAACAGGTACGCGGCCCAGAAGCCCGGACGGGAGAGGAGATCCTCCCCCGCCACCAGCGGGTCGTCTTCATATCCGGAGATCAGCACGGCCCAAGACTGCCAGCGCGATGTCCGAGCCGCGTGAAGTTGGTTCAGCCGGGCCACGCCTGCGGTGCGTAAGAGGATCTACCGAGTCTCCTCAGCACTGCTCCGGGCCCCGCCGCCGTGGCGCGGAGCAGTTCCCCGAGGACCTGGCCGCCTCGGTCCCGGACTTCCCCTCGTTCGCGGCCTGGCTGGACGCCATGGCCCGTTCGGTCACCACATCCGAGCCACCGAGCTGATCGCGGGAAGGGGGCCGGGTTGCCTCAGGCCGTCGGCCCGCCCGCAAGGTCGGCCGGTTCCGGGTCGGAGGACAGGCGGGCGTGCAGATGCTCGTCGTGGTACGCGCCGTCGCCGAAGCGGTGGGAGTCGCGCAGCGTGCCCTCGGGAAGGTAGCCGCAGCGGTCGGCCACCCGGCAGGAAGCCTCGTTGCCGACAGCGTGGGCGATCTCGATCCGGCGGGCGTCGGCCGTCCTGAAGGCCCAGCTGGTCACCGCGCGAGTCGCTCTGGTGGCCACGCTGCGTCCACGGGCGGCCGGCAGCAACCAGTAGCCCATCATCGCCAGGCCGTCCGCACGGTCGACCCAGCGCACGGTGACATTGCCCAGCAGGGCTCCGTCGGCAGCGCCCAGCACAGCGAAGGAGGCGACGCTCCCCCGGTCCCAGCCACCTTCACGAACCTCCAGCGACGCCATGGCTTCGCTGCGGTCGGCCGCCGGGAAGGGATTCCAGAGAGCGATCAGCGGGTCCGCCGCGCCAGCGACCAGGCCGTCCAGCATCACGTCCAGCTCGGCGGCCTCCCGGCTCCATGGGCGCAGCAGTACGTCCCCCAGGTCGAGCGTGGCGCGGACGAAGGTCCGCCGGTCGGCGGGGTTCTGGGCAGCGACCGGGGATATGGGGGTGGTGGAGGTGTTCATGGCCCTCTTTCTACACAGCCACCCGGCGCACCGCCAGCGAATTTCCGCTGGTCACGGGAGTGCCGAGCCCGCTCAGCAGACCGCACCCGGCCCCGCCGCCGTCGCCCGGAGCAGATCCCGCACGAGGTCGTAGTCGATCGCCTCCGTCTTACGGAAGCGCAGGCAGCCTTTCCCCATGTCCTGCCCGGCCAGCCGCTCCGCGAAGGCCTCACGCACGTCGCTGCGCATCAGGTAGAAGGAGATGTACTGCTTCTGCGAGGCGAACGCGATCTCCGCGGTGCCGTCCCGCTCGTACGCGGGCATCCCGTACGCCATGACCTCGTCGAACCCGGCCAGCTCCGCCCGGCACAACTCCCGCAGCCTCGTCAGGGCGTCCCTGCGCTCCTCGGACACCTCGGCCAGATACCCGGCCACGTCCTTCGCCTCGCTCTTCACCATGCAACGAGGCTATGCCCGTCCCGTACGTCTGTCGCCCGGCCCGCACTCCGCATCGCCCTCCCCCTTGGCCGCGCACTCCACCCAGAGGAGCTTCCCACCCTGCCCGGGCAGCCCGCCGCGCATGGGGTACGCGCCCCAGCTCTCCGCGTAGAGGGTGACGAGGTAGAGCCCCCGCCCTCGTTCGGCGAGTTCCGCCGGGGCCTCGGCGGTCCATTGGAACGGGGCGGGGATGTGCGGGTTGGTGTCCCAGACGCTCAGCCGGATACGGCTGCGCCCGGCGTCGCGCAGACGGAGGGAGTACGCCCCCGAGGAGTGCAGGTACGCGTTGGTGACCAGCTCACTCGCCAGCAGTTCAGCGGTCTCGGTGAGTTCGCGCATCCCGTGTACGCGCAGGATGGTGCGGAGGGTTGCACGGGCCACGCCGGGGGCGCGGGGATCCTGCGGGAGTTGGAGGGTGTACGTCCAGGGCGGGGTTACCGTGGCACTGACCATGGAAGTCTCCGTTCACGGAGGGAAGTTGAATCATGGGTTTCCGGTTACCCGGTGACGAGGCCGCTCCGTCGAGCGGGGTACTTCCGGGCTGGTGGCCTGACATCCAAGGTAGCGACCGGCAGCTAACGCGTTAACCATTTTCTGGTGAATCAATAAACTGACACCCTTGTGGGTGACCAGCCGCTCAAGGAGGCGAACAAACCCGTGCGACCACATCCAACGGGTCGTCAACTTCGGTTCGGCAGTGAGCTGCGCAAACTCCGCGAGCGCGCAGGGCTCACTGCGACCCAGGCCGGTCAACTCCTGGGCGTGAAGCAGAACCAGATCAGCAACATGGAGGCTGGACGCATCGGCGTGAGCCTGGCGCGCCTACGCGCCCTGGCCGGCCAATACGAATGCGCCGACAAGGACATGGTCGCCGCGCTAGGGAACATGACCTCCGATCGCACACGCGGCTGGTGGGAGGAGTACCGAGAGATTCTGCCCGCGCCGCTCCTCGACCTGGCCGAAATCGAGCACCACGCCCGTCGGCTGCGGACGGCCGTCACCGTTCACATCCCCGGCCTCTTCCAAACTGCGGAGTACGCGCGCGAAGTCTTCCGCCAGGACGTACCGGAACTGTCGCCTCCCGACATCGAGCACCGCATCTCGTTCCGTATCAAACGACAGGCCGTGCTCTTCAGGGAATCACCGACACCACACCAGGCCGTTGTCCATGAGGCCGCACTGCGCATGCAGTTCGGCGGTCCGGCGGTGACCCGCAAGCAGCTTCAGCATCTTCTCGACATGAGCGAACGTGAGCACACCACTCTCCAGGTGATCCCATTCTCCGCGGGAACCTTTGCCGGGTCGGGTCAGTCGATCTACTACTTCCTCGGACCGGTTCCGCAGCTCGACACCGTCAACCTGGACCAGTCCCACGGTCCCGTTTTCCTCGACGCCGAGGCCCAGTTGGAGAAGTACCGCGTACTGCTCGGCCGCATGGAAGCCACCGCGCTGGACCGCGACACGTCCAGGAACTTCATCCACAACATCGCCCGCGACCTGTGAAGGAACCCACCATGCCCGCTCCCGCCTGGCAGAAGTCCTCCTACTGCGCCCAGGGCAATTCCTGCGTACACATAGCCGCCCCCGCCCCCGACACGGTCTGCCTCACCGAGAGCGGCGACCCCACCGGAGCGATACTCCGCACCACGCCCGCCGCCTGGGCCGCCCTCGTACGCGGCCTCAAGGAGAGCCGCCCCGATGACTGACTTCCCCGTCGCCCCCTCCAGCTGAACCCGTTCTCCGCAGGCATCTGTGACGGGGTGGCCCAATCGGTCCACTACTTCCTCGGGCCAGTCTCACGGTCCCGTTTTCCTCGGCGCCGAGGCCCAGTTGGAGAAGTACCGCGTACTGCTCGGCCGCATGGAAGCCACCGCGCTGGACCGTGACACGTCCAGGAACTTCATCCACGAAATCACCCGCGATCCGTGAAGGACCCCACCATGCCCGCTCCCACCTGGCGAAAGTCCTCGTACTGCGGTGAGGGCGAATCCTGCGTACACGTAGCCGCATCCGCCCCCGGCACGGTCTGCCTCACCGAGAGTGGCGACCCCACCGGAGCGATACTCCGCACCACACCCGCCGCCTGGGCCGCCCTCGTACGCACCCTCAAGGAGTGCGACCACCATGACTGACGCCCCCTCAGGGCCCTGACACAGGCCGGCCTGTTCCAGGTGCGGTGGGCAGTTCGACTCGGACGGTGAGGCCACCGTCGGGGCGGGGGGTGGCGGTGAGCTCGCCGTGGTGAGTCAGGGTGATCGCCCGGACCACGGCCAGTCCCAGCCCGGAGCCGTCGCTGCGGTGTTCCCGACCGCGCTGGAACGGTTCGAAGAGGGCGAGGAGTTCGTCCGGATCCAGCACCGGGCCGGTGTTGCCGACCTCGATGAAGGCAAGGCCACCGACGGTGCCCGTGGTCACCGTCGCCGCGCCGTCACGGTGGTTGTGCCGCACCGCGTTGGCCAGCAGGTTCAGTGCGATCTGCCGCAGCAGTGAGGGGTCGCCCGCGACCGGGGCGGGCGCCGGATCGGCGGTGATCCGGATGCCCGCTGTCCGGGCCTCGTCGGCCAGGTCCGCCAAGGCGTCCCTGGCGGCGTCCTCCAGGTCGACCGGATGCGGCGTCAGCTGCCCGCTCTCGCCACGCGCCAGTGTCAGCAGTGCCGCGATCAGGCGTTCACTGCGCGCGTTGGCGTCCAGCGCACGCTGGACGGCGGGTCTCAGGTCGGCCGGGACCCGGCCTTGGGCGAGCGGGATCTCCAGGGCGGTGCGCTGGAGGGTGAGCGGGGTGCGCAGTTCGTGCGAGGCGTGGGAGGTGAAGCGGCGCTGGGCGGTAAAGCTGCGGTCCAGGCGGTCGAGCATGGCGTCGAAGGTGTTGCCGAGTTCGCGGACCTCGTCGTGCGGGCCGGTCAGGCCGAGCCGTTCGTCCAGGGTGCTGCCGGCGCCGATCCGCCGGGCCGCCGCAGTGACCTGGCTGAGGCGGTGCAGCGAGCGGCTGCTGCCCCACCAGGCGAGCAACGCGGCGAGTGCGGTGAAGACGGCGAGCAACAGCAGGGAGCGCAGCAGCAGATCACTGAGGACGGTGTACTGAAAGTCCTCGAAGCGCTGGGCGGGGCTGGTGAGCGCAGCGGGCACCGAGGAGCCTTGCGGCGTGGCGATGTGGCTCGGCTCCACCTGGGCGGGAGCCAGCGCGCTCGCGGGGACAATGCGGTGGCGGTTTTCCTCCAGGAGTTGACGAGCGCTCAGCCAGTTCAGCAGGAGCAGCCCGCAACCGAGGAATGCGAAGACCGCCGTGGTCATCAGGGTCAGCCGGCCGCGCAGGGGCAGCCCGTGCAGCGAGAGTCGGCGACCGGTCCGGGCTCGGCTCACAGCCGGTACCCGTAGCCGGGGTCGTTGGTGATCAGTGGCGGTTCGCCGAGCTTGCGGCGCAGCGAGTGGACGGTGACCCGGACGGCAGTGGTGGCCGGGTCCAGCGCCGCGTCCCACAGGCTGTCCCGCAGCTGCTCGGTGTGGACCGGGGCGCCGTCCGCGGCCAGCAGCAGTTCCAGCACACCGAGCTCCTTGGGTGTCAGCTTCAGCGGCCGGCCGTCGCGTTCGGCGACCCTGCGCACGGTGTCCAGGTTGACGCCGTGTCTGCTCAGCACGGTGGCACTGCTGCCGGCCAGGGAGCGGCGGCCCAGCGCGCGCAGCCGGGCTATCAGCTCCAGGTACGAGAAGGGTTTGGCCAGGTAGTCGTCGGCGCCCTGACCGAGGCCGTCGACCAGGTCGGCGAGGGCGCCGGCGGCGGTGAGCATCAGGATTCTGGCCGGGTAGCCGGCTGTGTTCAGGGCCCGGCAGACGGCGTCCCCGCTCAGGTTGGGCAGGTGCCGGTCCAGGAGCAGGACGTCATACTCGGCGGCGGCCGTCATTTCGAGTGCGCGGGCGCCGTCGTGGGCGACGTCGCAGACCATGCCCTCGGCGCGCAGGCCCTCGGCGAGCATCGCAGCCAGGTCCACCTCGTCCTCGACGATCAGCACTCGCATCCTGTTCCACTCCACTCCACTCGCTGCACTCTGTCCTGCCCTGCCCTGGTCAACGATGCCCTGGTCAACGATGCCTCGGCAGGCGTTAGCCAGCGGTTAGGCACACACTCACCCGTGCATAACTCGTCGGTCCGTAGGAATGGCGGAGGTCAATGTCGACGTCCAGCAGGGAGAGCAGGAAATGCGTACCAAGACCGTACGGACCGTACTGGCGGCGACCGCCGTGACGGCGGCGCTGGTGATGACCGGATGCTCCTCACAGGGCACGGCGCCCAACGTGGCCGGGGGCGACGGCACGGAAAAGAGCAAGCCGCAGGACGACAACGCGGTCCGGCGGGCCTGGGTGGACTGCATGCACAAACAAGGGCAGACCAGCGTCGAGCAGGACAAGGACGGCAACATCACCTTCCCGGCCACCGGTGTCGACAGTCCCGGCTCGGCCAACGGCTTCGACGCGGCGAGCAAGGCCTGCGACGCCAAGGTCCCCGGCATCCACCAGGTCCAGCAGAAGGGCAACGAGAAGGCCGTCGAACAGGCGCGCGCCTTCGTCGCGTGCGCGCGGAAGAACGGCTACGCGGACATCCCTGACCCCGACCCCAAGAGCGGCATCCTCAACTTCACGGCGAAATCGTTCGACTCCGCCGCGTGGGACGCCCTCCAGCCGGCCTGCGGCAAGCTCCCGATGCCCGGCTACTCGATCGGTCAGTGATCATGAACCGCACTGTTGAGACCACCACCCCCGCCGACACCTCGCCCGCCCCCGCGCGAAAGAAGCGCCGTAAGGTCGTCATCGCGCTCGTCCTGGTCGCCGCGCTCGGCGGCTCGGGTGCGCTCGCCGCGATACGCCCCTGGGAGCACCACGGCACCGCCTCCGCGCAGCCGCCCGTCAGCCACGGCACCGTCGCGGTGCAGAAGGGCTCGCTGTCCACCGGCATCCAGGTCGGCGGCGCGCTCAGCTACGACACCCCGACTCCCGTCGTCGCCTCCGGCCACGGAACCATCACCGCCCTGCCCGCCGTCGGCTCCGTCGTCAAGGCGGGAGCGAAGCTCTACGAGGTCGACGGACGGCCCGTGGTGCTGCTCACCGGGGACCGGCCGATGTGGCGCGACCTCGGCCCCAAAATCAGTGACGGACCCGACGTCGAACAGCTCAAACGCAACCTGATCAAGCTCGGCCACGCCGACGGACTCGGCCTGACGGCCGACCAGAAGTTCACCCCTGCCACCGTCACCGCCGTCAAGCGCTGGCAGAAGGCCCTCGGTGAGAAGCAGACGGGGACGGTCGCGCTCGGCAGCGTCGTCATGCTGCCGCAGGCGGCCGTGCGGGTGCAGCAGCTCGGCGCACAGCTCGGCTCGACCCTCGGGGCCACCGCGGTCATGACCGTGACCGGCACCGACCTGGTCGCCACCGCGCAGCCCGCCGACAACCAGCTCTCCCAGTTCAAGCCCAACGGCCGGGTGACGGTGAAGCTGGCCAACGGCAGCACCATCGACGGACGCATTCGCTCACTGGTCCGCGGCGGTTCCGGCAACGGCGGGGACAACAGCTCGGACGGCTCCGGTGGCGCGGACAAGACCACCGTCACCATCGCGCTGGACCACCAGCGGCAGGCCAAGCAGGCCGGGCCCTCCTCCGTGACCGTCACCGTCGTCGGCGAGACCATCAGCGACGCGCTCATCGTCCCCGTCACCGCGCTGCTCGCCCTGGACGGCGGCGGTTACGGAGTCCAGGTCGTCAGCGGCACCACCACCCGGCTTGTCAGGATCCAGCTGGGACTGGTCGCCGACGCCAAGGCGCAGATCACCGGGGACGTCCAAGCCGGCGCCCAGGTGGTGATCCCGAAGTGATGCCCCACCAGCCACCCGGCAGGGCACCCGTGCTGGAACTCTCCGGCATCACCAAGGAGTATCCGGGATCACCGCCGCTGCGCATCCTGCACGGCATCGACCTCACCGTCGAAGCCGGAGAACTCCTCGCCGTCGTCGGCCCCTCCGGCTCCGGCAAGTCCACCCTCCTCGCGCTGCTCGGCTCCCTCGACCGGCCCACCGCGGGGAAGCTGCGCTTCGAAGGACGCGACCTGTCCGCGCTCTCCGACCCCGAACTGGCCGCCCTGCGCGCCCACCGGATCGGCTTCGTCTTCCAGCAGTTCTTCCTGCTGTCCGGGCTCACCACGGTCGAGAACGTCGCCACCGGCCTCCTCTACAGCGGCGTCCCCGCCTCACTCCGGCGCGCCAGAGCCGCCGAAGCCCTGCGCGAGGTAAGCCTCGGGCACCGACTCCGCCACCACCCCGACCAGCTCTCCGGTGGCGAGAAGCAGCGCGTCGCCATCGCCCGCGCCCTCGTCGGCCGCCCCGCACTGCTGCTCGCCGACGAACCCACCGGGGCCCTGGACAGCGTCTCCGGCGCCGCCGTCGTCGAACTGCTGCGCACCCTGAACGCCAACGGCACCACGGTCGTCGTCATCACCCACGACCGCGAGCTGGCCGCCTCCTTCCCCCGGCGAATCGCCCTCCACGACGGCCGCATCGACTTCGACGAACGCGGCCCGCACCCCGCAGGAGCTGTCCGATGACGCCACCCCTGCGCCGCACCCGGCTGCGCCCGACGGACATGCTGCGCCTCGGCATGATCGGACCACGCACCCGCAAGATGCGCTCCGCCCTGTCCGCGCTCGGCATCTCCCTGGGCATCGCCGCCGTCATCGCCGTGACCGGGATCTCCGCCTCCAACCAGGCGCACCTGCTGGAGCGCCTGGACCGGCTCGGCTCCAACCTGATCACCGTCGCCCCCGGCAACGGCGCCGACCAGAAGCCGGTGCCGCTGCCGCCCACGGCCGAGAAGATGCTGGCCAACATCGCCCCCGTGCAACAGGTCACCGCGACCGGGGCCACCAAGGCCCAGGTCTACCGCAACGACCTGGTCCCGGCGCAGCAGACCAACAGCCTCACCGTGCTGGCCACGCGGCTCAACCTGCTCGACGTCCTGCACGCCACTCTGCAGAGCGGGCGCTGGCTGGACAAGGCGAGTGAGAACCTCCCGGTGACCGTGCTCGGTGACCAGGCCGCGCTCCGGCTCGGCGTGACCGCGCCGGGTGAGCGGGTCTGGCTGGGCGGACAGTGGTTCGTCGTCACCGGAATCCTGGCCCCGAACGAGCTCGCACCCGAGCTCGGCACCGCCGCCCTGGTCGGCTGGCCCGAGGCCACCGCCCACCTGGGCGCGGACGGCACCGCCGCCATGGTCTACCTCAGGGCCCACCCCGAACGCGTCCCTGACGTACAGACCGTTGCCGGAGCCACCGCCGACCCCGCCAACCCAAGCACGGTCGCGGTCAGCCGCCCTTCCGACCTGTACACGGCACGGGCCGAGACCAAGAACTCCCTCACCGGACTGGTCCTCGCCCTCGCTGCGGTCGCCCTGCTCGTGGGCGGCGTCGGCATCGCCAACACCATGGTGGTGGGTGTGATGGAACGCCGCGGCGAGGTCGGACTGCGCCGCGCGCTGGGCGCCCGAGGCGGCCAGATCGCCGTTCAGTTCCTGATCGAGGCCGTACTGATGGGCCTCATCGGAGGAGTCGGCGGGCTGTTCGTGGGCGGCCTCGCGGTCTACGGCTACGCCCTCGCACAGGGCTGGCCCGCCTCCATCCCGCTCTACACGGTCATCGCCGGACCGCTGGTGTCGGTACTGGTGGCGGCCGTCGCCGGAATCTACCCGGCACTGCGCGCAGCCAGGGTGTCCCCGACAGACGCCCTGCGCTCGGCCTGACCGACGGCACCGGAGTCGCCGGCTGGGCCTGACCACGCGGCGGCAACGGTCCGGGCGGATTCACCGACGCCCGCCACACCCGTCCCGCCCGCCCGGCCCGTCCCCGGCCTGTTCCTCCGCCTTTGCCGCACATTCCACCCAGAGCAGCTTCCCGCCCTGCCCCGGCAGCCCGGTCCTCATGGGGTATGCACCCCAGCTCTCCGCGTAGAGGGTGACGAGGTACAACCCACGCCCTCGTTCGGCAAGCTCCGCCGGGGCCTCGGCGCTCCACCGGAACGGGGCGGGGATGTGTGGGTTGGTGTCCCAGACGCTCAGCCGGATACGGCTGCGCCCGGCGTCGCGCAGGCGCAGGGAATACGGCCCCGAGGAGTGCAGGTAGGCGTTGGTGACCAGCTCACTCGCCAACAGTTCGGCGGTCTCGGTGAGTTCGCGCATCCCGTGTACGCGCAGGATGGTGCGGAGGGTGGCACGGGCCACGCCGGGGGCGCGGGGATCCTGCGGGAATTGGAGGGTGTACGTCCAGGGCGGGGATACCGTGGCACTGACCATGGAAGTCTCCGTTCACGGAGGGAAGTTGAATCATGGGTTTCCGGTTACCCGGTGACGAGGCCGCTCCGTCGAGCGGGGTACTTCCGGGCGGGTGGCCTGAATCAGAGATTAAGCTGCTGCAAGGATTGCTTGCAGCAGTTGACCGGAATCCTTGACCTGAACCACTCGTGTGAGTGACAACCCAACTCAGCCGCTCCCAAGGGAGAGTTCGACATGGCAGGCAGGGCCGCCGCTACCGCACGTCGCACACGGCTCGGCGCCGAGCTGCGCAAAATGCGGGAACGTGCCGGGATGACCACCACTCAGGCAGCCGACCTCCTGGGCACGAGCTCGGGGCAGCTCAGCAACATAGAGGTGGCGCGGTTCGGTGTGAGCGCCGACCGGGTACGGGTCGCGGCCCACACGTACTCCTGCACCGACCAAGCACTGATTGACGCGCTGGTCGCCATGGCAAGTGACCGCAGGCGTGGCTGGTGGGAGGAGTACCGGGAGATCCTGCCGCCCAAGCTGCTCGACCTGGCCGAGATCGAGCACCATGGCACCGGCCTGCATGCGGCGCACAGCATCCACATCCCCGGCCTGCTCCAGACCGTGGATCACGCCCGGGAGATCTACCGGCAGGCCGTTCCCGAGTTGTCTCCACCGGAGATCGAGCATCGCGTCTCCTACCGCATCAAGCGGCAGGAAGTGCTTTACCGGATGGCCCCTGTCCCCTATCAGGCCGTCATTCACGAGGCCGCTCTGCGCATGATGTTCGGTGGTCCGAATATCGCCCGGGGACAGCTCCAGCACCTGCTCGGGATGAGCGAGCTCCCCCACGCGACGATCCGCGTGATCCCCTTCGAGGCCACGTACTATCCGGGCTCGGGTCAGTCCGTGTACTACGTACGCGGACCGGTACCCGCACTCGATACGGCGCAGCTCGACCAGTCGCACGGACCCGTGTTCATCGACGCGGAGGCCCAGTTGGCCCAGTACCGCCTGCTGCTCGAACGACTCGACGACGCGGCTCTGAACGTCGAGCGGTCCCGAGAACTCATCCACAAGGCCGCCCAGTGCCTGTGAAAGGAACCACGATGTCCGCACACACCTGGCAGAGGTCGTCCTACTGCGCACAGGGCGAAGCCTGCGTGCACGTAGCCGCGGCCCGTACCGGAGCAATAGAACTCACCGAGTCCGGCGACCCCACCGGCGCGATACTCCGCACCACGCCCGCCGCGTGGGCCGCCCTCGTACGTACCCTCAAGGAGAGCCACCGCCATGACTGACATCCCCGCCGACCTCACCTGGATCCGTGCCGCTCCCGAGGGCGAGGAGGGCCCCGGCCCCTGGATCGAGATCGCCTTCGGCCCGGACGAACTCGTATACCTCCGCGAGACCGGCGACCCCACCAACATCGTCACAACCACCCAGGCGAAATGGGACGCCTTCACCAAGGGCGTCCAGGCGGGCGAGTTCGACCACTTCGCCGAACTCGACGGCGACCAAGGCACAGTGGCACCGGCCTGACCGGAGCTGGAACAAGACGCGTTGCGACACTCCCCCCCTGGTCAGCAACCACGTGGGGAGGCCATGTGAAGGCGTGGGAAGTTCGCCGGATTCGAACAGGCGAAGCTCCGTGCGGACGCCTCCGCTGACGGATAGCGTCATGTTCACGGTGAGGGAGGGCGAGATCACGGCAGAACGTGCGGTTCCGCCTCGCGTGGTGGCCGCAGAGCGTGTCGCCTCCGAGGCGGGATTCAAGAAGAGTTGCATCCCTGAAGTGGGCAGGTTGCTCAGGCTGGCCGCTGCTGCGAAACCCCACGGAATCATTGCGGAGAGCGGCACCGGCTCGGGAGTGGGCACCGCCTGGCTGCACAGTGGCCTTGGCTCCGACGCACGCCTGATCACCGTAGAGCGTGACGCGGAGCTGGCCCGTCGAGCGGCCAGTGTCTTCGCGGACGACAAGCGCGTCAGCGTTCTCACCGGGGACTGGCGACTGCTTGAACAACATGCCCCCTTCGACGTCTTCTTCTGCGACGGCGGCCCGTACCCTTCAATCAGGCTCGATCGGGCATGAGCGGCAGCCCCGGGACATCGGTGCCGCTGCTCGCCCTCGCTGCTGCTTGCCGCGTACCCCAAGGCCTACCGCGACCAGTACGGGAACGAACTGCTGGCCTGCCTCGCCGAGGCGCACCCCGGACGCGGCTGGCCGCCGCCCCGCGAGGTCGTCGCCGCTGCGCATCGCCCCCGGCAGCCGCGCCATCGGCTTCCACTCCACCGGCTGGTGTCCATGGGCCCGGGGGCTCGGCACGCACACGCGGATGCTGCCCTACGGCCTGCTCCCGCTGGTCACCGTGGCCGCACCCGTGGATGTGGGCAGTGAGATTGCGACAACGGTACGGAAGGGTGACGTCACGGCCCCGTCCGGCCGAGGAGAAGCTCGCCGGCGACGAGCGTCAGCACATCGGGGCGGTGCACGGCCAGGGCCGGGGCTGCCGTGGGCCAGGCGTCCCGCCATGTGTCCGGCCGCTCGGCCCCGGGCATGGTCAACGGCATGAACGACGACCCGGGCCGGATACTCCGCTGGAACTTCTTCATCGGCGGACACCTGAGCGCCTCGGTGCCCGTACGCCTCGTAGAGCGCACCGAGGCGGGCCAGCTGGTGTGGATGGAGACCGGCACACCGATGTGGCGTACGAAGCTTCCGCGCGGGGCACACCTGCGGGACATCGCCCCGCACGAGCGCCCGGCCGGCGGGTACCCCTTGGTCGCCGACCGGTGGCCCATGGGCAGCGCGCTCTTCTACCAGCCGACCGGTGCCGCGCACTCCGTCCTCTGGCTCTTCGGCCGCAGACGGAAGTTCCGTGGCTGGTACGTAAATCTGGAGCGCCGGGTCCACCACGGCGACGACATCGACATCACCGACCACGAGCTCGACATCAATGTGGCCCCGGACCGGAGCTGGCAGTGGAAGGACGAGCAGTCCTTCGCCGAGAAGACCGGTGACCCTGCCTACTGGTCGGCCGACGAAGCGTCAGCCATCCGAAGCGAGGGCACCTCGGTCGTACGGCTCGCCGAGGCCGGAACGTTTCCCTTCGACGGCACCTGGTGCGATTTCCGGCCGCCGCCGACCTGGACGACACCACCCCGGCCACCCGTCCCACGCCACCCCCTGCTCTGACCACCCCCTGCTCTGACCAGCCACTGCGCTGACCAGCCCTGCCTAAGAGTCTCGGCCAGGGTGGCGGGATGACAGTCATTGCCCGGGGTCACCCTCCGTGATACACAGAGTAACCATACGAATTCGGTCATACACCGATTCGATCCGCAGGTCAGGGCGGTCGGACCGGTCAAACGTGCGAGATCCGGGTAAAAAGAGCCGTCAAGCCGTCGCACCAGAGCAGTTTCATCAGCGAAGATAGAGAGCGACCCATGTCGTGTGGCAGGGGCACTGAACTACCCAACAGGGGCGGTGACTTACATGATCCTGGCAGCTGAAAAGGGCGACATCACCACCATCATCGGCGGAATCGCCCCGAATTGGGGGCCGTTCGGGACCTTGGGCAACGAGGCCCGCGTAATGATCGAGGTCGTGATGGCCATTGCCATCCTGCTCTGCCTCGGCATCGCGGTCTGGGGTGCGGCAAAGCAGCGCATCGGCGCCACGGCACTGCGCGACACATTCAGCGCGGAGCAGGGCAAGGGGCTGATCGTTGCCGGTCTGACCGGTGTGTTCATCATCGGATCACTGGGCACCTTGTTCACCATCGTCTACGGGATGGCCGTCTGACCGGCCGTCATCCCATGTCCGGGGCAGTCCCGCCCGCTCCCACACCATCCGTCCGTCGTGCCCACCGGCAGAGGTTACGTTTCCCTGATGTCGAGTCACCACACCGCGTCCGCGCGGCAACCCGCACGGCTACCGTCGTACTACCCGGTTCAGGAAACGGTTGAGGGGGCGTACGCGGCATGAGCCTCGACGACGAGAACGGCTACGGCAGCGGTTCAGGTCGTACGGACGATGGATACAGCACCATCGGCGGTACGCGCCAGACCCGTACCCGCCTCCCCGACGGCGAGGGCGGCGACGGCTACAGCACCCCCCGCCGCCCCGCCCGCAGCTCCCGCTCCCTCGTCACGGTGGTCGGCGTGGTCGTCCTCCTGATCGCGGCTATCGCGTTCGCGAACATGGGCGGAGGCGGCGGAGACGGCAGTGGCGGCTCGGGGAATGGGAAGAGCAAGCCGGATTCGTCGTCCACGGCGGCCACGGGGACGAAGCCGGTGACGGGGAAGAACGGTTCGATTCCTTCGGGGTTCGCCCATGACGAGCAGGGGGCGCAGAGCGCGGCGTCCAACTTTGCGGTGGCGCTGGGCTCTGTCGGGATGTTCAACGCAGACACACGCCAGAGCATCGTTCAGGCCACCCACGACCCGGCCGTCGCGGAAGACCTGCTGGCCGCACTGACAAAGGCCTACTCACCGGGATTCCTCGAGAACGTCGGTCTCAATGAGGACGGCACCACTCCCAGTGGCCTGACCTTCGTTTCTCGTACCGTCCCGGTCGGCACGAAGGTGGTCGAACATAACGGCGACACAGCCACCGTCGAGGTCTGGTGCACGGGGCTCGTCGGCATGGCCGGACAGGGTTCCACCAAACCCGTGACCGCAACGTGGTTCACCATCTCGGAAAAGCTCAAGTGGGTCGGGGGCGACTGGAAGATCGAGTCGTCGAGCCAGACGGAAGGCCCCACACCCGTCAACGGCGACAACAGGGCATCTACTGCGGACGACATCGCTGGTGCGGTTGAGGGATACGGAGGCTTCACCTATGCCCGATAGCCACCGCCCACGTGCGCGCTCCCTCGTAACGCTCCTGAGTAGCCTTCCGGCCACGGTTATCCTGCTGGCTTCGCAAGCCGCTGCGGCCCCGTCTCCGTCGCCCACGCCCTCTCCCAGCAAGAGCGACAACGCCTGCGACCTCATCGTCGGGCTCGCCAAGGACTACTGCGAAAACGGCGACGCAGGCGCCCCCAAATCCGACCCCTCCTCCACCCTCGACAACTCCCTGGACCCCCTCTCCTCCCTCGCCCGCGGCTGCGCCGACGCCGCCGCATGGATCGTCGGCAAGCTCAGCGAGGCCGTGAAGCAAACCGCGAACGTCGACTTCACCAACGAGACCTTCCGGCAGCAGTACGCGATCGTGTTCGCGGCCTCCGCCATCCTCACGCTCGTCCTGTGGCTGTTCGCCGTCGCCAAGCGCGCCATCCGTGGTGTCCCGCTCACCACCGCGATCTCCGAAGCCGTCGGATTCCTCTGGCTGACGGTCATCGCCTCAGCCTTCACCCCACTCGTCCTCTACGTGGTCGTATCAGCCACCGACGGCGTCAGTGACGTGATCGCCTCGGCCACGGGAAACAAGGCCGACGTCTTCTTCGGGTCGTTCGCCGAAGCGCTCAAGAAGGGCTCCGACATCGGCGGCGGACCGATCATGCTGATCGTCGTCTCGCTCGTCTCGATCCTCGCCGCGGGCGTCCTCTACCTGGAGCTCGTCATCCGCGCCGCCCTGCTCTACGTGGGCGCCCTCCTCGGCACCGTCGTCTACGCGGGGCTCGTCGACAAGAACATGTGGGGCCACGTGCGCCGCTGGGCGGGCATCATGATCGCGGTGATCATGGTGAAACCGGTCATCGTCATCGTGCTGGGGCTGGCCGGCGCGCTCTCCGGGGACGACGGGCCGAACGCGTTCTCCTCCGTCGTGTCCGGCCTCGCCATCATCCTGCTCGCGATCTTCGCCTCCGCGATGATCTACCGGTTCGTTCCCGGCTTCGGCGACGAGATCCAGGGCGCCCGCACCAACCGCAAGCAGGCCACCGACGGCTCCCAGGCCGCCGCGATGATCAGCTCCCCTGCCGCTCTCGTCTCCCAGGGCATCAAGACCCACAGCAGCCGCAGCGGCCAGAACGGCGGCGACAGCGGCAGCGGCGGGGCCCGGCCCGCCAACCCGGTCAGCGGCGGTGTCGCCGCCCACAGCTCCCGCAACTCCGGCGGCGGGAGCGGAGTCGGCGGCGGATCTGTCTCCTCCGCCGCACCTCCGCCCCGCAGCGGATCGGGACCGACCTCCGGCACCCCCCACGGCAGCCGCTCCCCCCGAGGTGGCGGATCAGGCAGTTCAGGTAACAACAGCACGGGAGGTGGAGGGCGTTGACGACTCAGTCCCACACGATCGCGCCCCGCCGTACGTATCTCATCGGCCGGGCCCGGCCGAACGCGATCGTCGGCAAGAACCGCGAGACCGGCGAGATCGCGCTGATCATCGCCGGTGCGTTCTTCGGCATGATGAGCGGACTGCTCGTCCCCTACCTGGCCCCGCGGATCGTGCTGCTCGCAGGCTTCCCCCTCCTCGCCCTCGCGATCGTGTACCTCCCGTACAAGCACCGCACCCTCTACAAGTGGTTTGAGATCAACCGCAGCTACAAGCGCACCCTGCGCCGCGGTACGACCTACCGTTCCGCCGTCATGGAGGCGGGCGTCGGCGCCGACGGGCGCGAGGTCGAGATCGGGCCGCCCCCCGGCATCGGCCGGATCAACTGGCTCGCCGCCCCCTTCGGCCCGGACGAGATCGCCGTACTCCTGCACGCCGACCGCCGCACCGTGACCGCCGCGATCGAGATCGAAGGCCCCGGCGTCGGGCTGCGCGACAGCGAGGACCAGGAAGCGCTCGTCGACCGGTTCGGCACGCTGCTGAAGCATGTCGCCAACGGCGACGGCTTCGTGACCCGCATTCAGATGCTCGCCCGCACCCTCCCCGCCGACCCCGACGCCCACGCCAAGGACGTCGCCCAACGCGGCGACAAGACGTCCCCGGGCTGGCTGCAGGAGTCGTACGACCAGCTGCAGTCCATGGTCTCCACCTCCAGCGAGCAGCACCGCGCCTACCTCGTCGCCTGCATGCACTACACCCGTGAGCTGGCCGCCGAGGCCAATGCCATGGCCCGCGCCGCCCGCCCCCAGGCCGGCCGCAAACTGGACCGGGACGCGGGTCTCGCCGTCGTCATGGCGCGCGAACTCACCGACATCTGCGCCCGCCTCGCCGAGGCCGACATCCGGGTGCGCCAGCCGCTCGGCCAGAGCCGGCTCGCCTCCCTCGTGCACTCGATGTACGACCCCGACCACCCCATCGACCACATCCAGGCCATGACCAAGCGCAACGCCTGGCCCGCCGAACTGGACGCGGTCGAACCGACGTTCCTCCAGGCGAAGACCCGCGAATCGGTCACCCGCGCGCCCTGGTGCCACTCCACGGCCTGGGTGAAGGAGTGGCCGATGACACCCGTCGGCGTCAACTTCCTGGCCCCGCTGCTCGTCCACACGCCCGATGTGATCCGTACGGTCGCGGTCTGCATGGACCTCGAACCCACCGAGATCGCCATCGAGCGGATGCTCACCGAGAAGACCAACGACGAGGCGGAAGCCAGCCGTCAGGCCAAGATGAACCGCACCGTCGACCCGCGCGACATCGCCGCGCACGGCCGGCTCGACCAGCGGGGTGAAGATCTCGCGAGCGGCGCGGCCGGAGTGAACCTGGTGGGGTACATCACCGTGTCCTCGCGTTCACCCGAATCCCTGGCCCGCGACAAGCGGACGATCCGTGCTTCGGCCGGAAAGTCGTATCTGAAACTGGAGTGGTGCGACCGCGAGCACCACCGCGCCTTCGTGAACACCCTGCCGTTCGCCACCGGCATCCGTCGCTGACCGCAAACAACCGAGAGAATCGAGAGGGAGGTCGGTCACGCCATGCGAGATCCGCTGTCCGCGCTGTCGGACGCCTTCACCGCCTTCCTCTTCGGGAAGGTGGAGACGACCAGGCTGCCCGTCCGGACGTCGACCGGACAGGCCCAGGCCGTCTACCTGCCCACCGCGGCCCCCGGCCTCGGCGACTCCGGCGTGATCATCGGCCGCGAGGTGTACTCCGGCAAGGGCTACATCTACGACCCCTTCCAGCTGTACGGGCAGCAGCTGCCCGCCCCGCACTGGCTGGTGCTCGGCGAGTCCGGCAACGGCAAGTCCGCGCTGGAGAAGACGTACGTGCTCCGCCAGCTCCGCTTCCGCGACCGGCAGGTCGTCGTCCTGGACGCCCAGGGCGAGGACGGCGTCGGCGAGTGGAACCTCATCGCCCAGGAGCTCGGCCTCACCCCGATCCGCCTCGACCCGACCTCCGCGCTCAACGGCGGCATCCGGCTCAACCCGCTCGACCCCACGATCACCACGACCGGCCAGCTCGCCCTGCTCCGTACGATCATCGAAGTCGCCATGGGGCACGGCCTGGACGAACGGTCCGGCTTCGCGCTGAAGGTCGCCCACGCGTACGTCAACGAGACGATCACCGACCGGCAGCCGGTCCTGACCGACATCGTCGACCAGCTGCGCCACCCGGAACCCGAGTCCGCCGAGGCGATGAACGTCGACATAGATGACGTACGGGCCTGGGGCCTCGATGTCGCCCTCGTCCTGGACCGCCTGGTCGACGGTGACCTGCGCGGCATGTTCGACGGACCGACGAGCGCCGGCATCGACCTCGACGCCCCGCTGATCGTCTTCGACCTGTCACACATCGACCGGAACTCGATCGCGATGCCGATCCTGATGGCGATCGTCGGCGTCTGGCTGGAACACACCTGGATCAGGCCCGACCGGAAGAAACGCATCTTCCTGGTCGAAGAGGCCTGGCACATCATCAACTCGCCCTTCGTGGCCCAGCTCTTCCAGCGCCTGCTGAAGTTCGGGCGCCGGCTGGGTCTCTCGTTCGTGGCCGTCGTACACCACCTCAGCGACGTCGTCGACGGGGCGGCGGCCCGCGAGGCCGCGGCGATCCTCAAAATGGCCTCGACCCGCACGATCTACGCCCAGAAGGCCGACGAGGCCAGAGCCACGGGCCGCGTACTCGGCCTGCCCCGATGGGCGGTCGAAATCATCCCGACCCTCACCCCCGGCATCGCGGTCTGGGACGTCAACGGCAACGTCCAGGTGGTCAAACACCTGATCACCGAGGCGGAACGCCCCCTGGTCTTCACCGACCGCGCCATGACCGAGTCGTCCGCGACCGAACTCCTCCCGGAGGACGTACGCGCCGCCGAGCTGGAGGCGGAGCAGCGCGCGGCACGGATCGAGCACCAACAACGACTGAACGAGTCGTCCGAGTCAACGGTGGCATGACATGGCAGGGCGCGGCGAGGTACGTACCGGCGGCAGCGGAGGCGGCGGAGGCATCCCGGACGGCCTGCTGATCGGCCTGCTGGCCTTCCTGCTCGGGCTGACGCTGCTGGCGTGGACGGCCACCGGCCTGGCCGGACTGTTCACGCACGGCGCCTGGCCGGAGGGGGTCACCCTCGCCGAGACCCCGTTGGCGATGCGACAACTCGTCACCACCCCGCACGACATCCCGGCCGCCTGGCCGAACACCCCGGCGGGCGAACTCTCCGGGTACGGACTGTTCTGGGGCCTGTTCATAGGCGAACTGATGGTGCTGCTGGTGCTGACGGTCTTCGTGATAGGGGTGGTGACCCGCTGGCGGCTGGTACGGGCACAGCAGCGGAGCCAACGGTACGGGGACGAGGACATGCCCGTACCGTCCCAGCGGCAGGAGCACCGGCCCGAGGCCCAGAACCCACAGCAGACGGAGCCGCAGCCAAAACCCGAGCCGGGGCCTCGACCGACGGTCCACTCCCCGGTGGCCGTGCCCGAACCCGTACCCGCACCCGCACCCGCACCCGCACCCGCACCCGCACCCGCACCCGTGGAGCACACCCCGCCCGAGCCCACCTTCCCCTCTCCCCGGACCCCCTTCGTCGTCTACGGACCGGCCGCCACCCGCCGCCCCACCGTCATCCAGGCGATCCAGGAGGCCGACGGGCCCGCGCTCGTCGTCACCTCCGACCCCACCGTCTGGGCCGAGACGAAGGACGCCCGCGCCAAGCTCGGCCCGGTCCTCGTCTACGACCCGGGCCACCTCTGCGACACCCCGGCCCGCCTCCACTGGTCCCCCACGGCCGGCTGCGAACAGCCCGACACGGCCGCCGCCCGCTCCACCGCGCTCCTCGCCCCGGTCCGGCCGCAGGCCCGGATCGACGCGACGACGGCCGACACCGCGGAAACGCTCCTGAAGTGCTGGCTGCACGCCGCCGCCATCGACGGCAGGCCCTTCCGCCAGGTCCACCGCTGGGCCCTCGGCGGCAGCGCCCACGAACCGGTGCGCCTGCTCCGTACCCACCCCAAGGCAGCCTCCGGGCTCGCCGGCGTGCTGGAGTCCGCACTGACCGCCCATCCCGAACGCCGCGAGATGGCACAGGAATTGACGGTACGGGCCTTCGCCGCGCTCTCC
Organism: Streptomyces sp. NPDC037301; assembly: GCF_055602785.1. Taxonomy (NCBI): domain Bacteria; kingdom Bacillati; phylum Actinomycetota; class Actinomycetes; order Kitasatosporales; family Streptomycetaceae; genus Streptomyces; species Streptomyces sp. NPDC037301. Next base: position 1,651 of record NZ_JBVJWD010000055.1, on the reverse strand, counting down.
TCGGTCCACATCCGCGAGGCCTGCACACCGAACCGGGCCGATTCGCTCGTGCTGGAATCTTTCGCGGGCGAGGGGGGCACCCTTTATGTGGTGGGTGAACCGATCGAGGATCCCCGCTCGGGTCCCGGAGCGATGCCCCTGCTCACGGCACTCGCCTCACACGTGGTCGAGCACGGCCGCCGCATGGCCGCACGGTCAACCGACGGTCGGCTCGACCCACCAATGACGCTCGTACTCGACGACGTCGCCGCGGTGGCGCCCCTGCCCCGGCTCCCGGAGCTGCTGTCGACCGGCCAGGCCCGGGGCCTGCCGACGCTGGCCCTCCTCCGCTCCCAGGAACAGGCCCGCTCCCGCTGGCCCCAAGACCTCACCGGCTCACGCTAGCGGGGCGAACCCGGCGCCACGCACCTACACCGGCCGCCCCACCGCATACCCCAGCTCCCGCGCAGACGGGTCGCCCGGCACAGGCACCGACTCCCCGGTGGCCACAAACCCGATCCGCCGATAGAGCGCCGCAGCCCGCGCGTTGTCCTCGTGCACATACAGCCGCACCCGCTCGATCCGCGGCTCCACCAACGACCACGCCCAGCCCGTCCCGGCCCGGAACAACTCTTCGGCCAGTCCCTCTCCCCGTGCCTCGGGCCGTACGAACACGCCGACCACATGCGCCTGATGGACGTCGGCCGCCTCCGCGAACCGCACCTCCCCACCACCGGTGGTGGACCCGACGGCGGCGGGCAGGGAATCACCGGGACGCGCGAACGGGCGTCCCTCTACGACGGCACACTCGAAGCAGGCCCACTACCGAAGGCCACCGCCACGGATTCAGCCGCGGGCGGCTGGCGGGTTCGGCTCCGACTCCCCCTGGCGGACACACCCTCGTGACGACCGTGCTCACCGCGGACAACCAGCCGATGCAACGTTTCGGCTTCCGCATGCTGCTGGAGAGCCAGGACGACATGACCGTCGTCGGCGAGGCCGCCAACGGCCACGAGGCCCTGGGCCTCGTCTTCCGGCACCATCCGGACGTGGCCCTGATGGACATCCGGATGCCACTCCTGGACGGCATCGAAGCCACCCGTCGCATCATCAGAGCCGGTGCCCGTACGCGCGTCCTCATCGTCACGACGTTCGACCTCGACCGGTACGCGTACGACGGCCTCCGCGCCGGCGCCAGCGGCTTCCTCATCAAGGACGCACTGCCGAGGAACTCCTCTCCGGCATCCGAGCTGTGGCAAGCGGCGACGCAGTGGTCGCCCCCAGCCTCACCCGCCGTCTTCTGGACGCGTATGTGCAACACCTGCCGACCGTTCCCGGCGGCCCCTCCACCCTGGACGCACGCATCGCGACCCCCACCGAACGGGAAAGGGAAATCCTCACGGTCATCGGCCGGGGCTGGACCAATACGGAGATCGCCGAACGGCTCCACCTCGGCGAATCAACGGTGAAAACACACGTCACGCGCATCCTCGCCAAAACGGGATCCCGCGACCGCGTCCAGGCAGTCATCCTGGCCTACGACACCCACCTGGTCACCCCCGCCTGACAGCAAAGAGGGGTGAACGCAGAAAAGCCCCGTGCCACAAGGGCACGGGGCTTTCCCGTAAAAGGAGTTCGGCGGCGTCCTACTCTCCCACAGGGTCCCCCCTGC